>NZ_JADYXK010000042.1:0-22206 GCF_015864275.1 Pseudoalteromonas sp. NZS11_1 | reverse complement strand
TTTGCTATGTCTAAACCAATTGTTGTAATCTTCATTTTGGTCTTCTCCCTTTGATTATTGTAACCACTTTAATCATGGCACATAGATGCCGTATAGGGAGGAGACCATTACATCAGGTTAATTAACAAATCCCACATAAATAGACGTCTCACTTTTTTATTTAAGGCGTCTATTAGATGCTAATGCAAATAAAAAACTGTCCATAAACCAAGCAGTAACGCAAACTTAAATAAGAATCAAAACCAATAGTAACGCAATGATTTTTATAGAGAAAACTTGCAATATAGGCTATTTGTACTACACTGCATACAATTGAAATAGTTAAGGCGATTTATCATGAAAGGTAATCAAAAAGTAATCGATGCGTTTAATACATTGTTAGCTAACGAATTAGCAGCAATCGACCAGTATTTTATACACTCGCGCATGTATGACGACTGGGGTTTAAACAAACTATACGAGCGCCTTAACCACGAAATGGAAGAAGAAAAAGATCACGCAGACTGGCTTATTAAGCGCATCTTGTTTTTAGAAGGTGTACCAAATATGACTAAACGCCGTGATTTACTTATCGGTAACGACGTAAAAAGCATGATGCAAAACGATTTAACACTAGAACTTGAAGTAGTTGCGTGTGTTAAAGACGTTATCGCAATATGTGAAGAACAACAAGATTATCAATCTCGTAGCATTTTAGAAAAACTGTTATTTGATACCGAAGAAGACCATGTTTACTGGTTAGAGCAACAACTTGGCTTAATTGATAAGATTGGTTCTGAAAATTATCATCAAGCACAAATGGCTTAGTAGGAGCATATTATGAAAGGCGATAAAGACGTTATTGCAGCGCTTAATAAAGTACTCGCTAATGAGCTTGTTGGTATTAACCAATACTTTTTACATGCACGTATGTTTAAAGATTTTGGCTTCACTCAACTAGACAAAGCAGATTACAAAGTATCTATTCAAAAGATGAAAAACGCCGATCGTTTAATCGAACGTATTTTGTTTTTAGAAGGTTTACCAAATCTTCAAGACCTAGGCCGACTGCGTATTGGTGAAAACAGCGAAGAAATGATTGCAGCTAACATGAGTTTTGAACTTGATACTATTGGTGAGTTACAAAGCGCAGTTAAACTGGCTGAAAGCAAAAAAGATTATATTACCCGTGAAGCCCTTGACCACATTTTAAATGAGCAAGAAGAGCAAATTGATTGGTTAGAAACCCAACAATTACTTATTAAAAATACGGGCATTAAAAACTACTTGCAGTCTCAACTGTAAATAGTAACAAGCATAAAAAAAGCAGCTAAAAAGCTGCTTTTTTTATATCTAAATTTTATATGTAATTAAGCAACTTGATCCGTCACATCTGCAATCTGAATAAGTCTGCGATTAAGGATCTTTTTAGTACAACCACAACACTTACCGCATTGGCTGCCTACTTTAAGCTCTTTAGTTAATTCACGCATGGTTGTTGCACCATCGTCAATTGTTTGCTCAATTTTTTTATCAGTCACACCGTGACATAGACAAATATACATGAATACAAACCACTCTCAATTTCATTTAGTAGGTGCATACTAATCTAAACGAAAATGGTTATCAATTGTTATTTGAAAAAATGTGTATTATTTGGCTTTTTTTTGGCCAGCGCCACTTAAATCGAGATTTTTCAGCCGCTGAAAAAGCCTAAATTGAAATAAAGTATAGTACATAAATCGAGCTTTGTTAATTAAAGCCCACCTTAAATCTAAGTAAGAATAGGTTTAGGTAAATATTTGAATGGTTGAAAATTCATTACATTAAGGTTTTAAAAACCTTAATGTGTAAATGCGGAATTTATGGGGGGGATTTCCGGTTTGTGCCAACAGCGGACATTAGTGACGCCTCGTTATACGCTGAAAGCACCTATCTAAAAGCTTTAATTGCCTCATTAAGCTGCACATCTTTTCCGCTTTCAATATTGTTCACATTAAGAAATACAAATTCATGATCTACAGGCAATCCAATGTTTTCATAATTTTCCCCATGAGAATTGAGATACCTTTCATTTGATAATGTGATCCCCCAACCATTAGGCAAAGCTTTTGTTAACGTATCGCTAAAAGCTCCGTAGCTTCTTTCACCAATAAAAGTAACATTGCCCCTTGCTTGTAAACCTAAAAGAAATACTTCAGCCGCACTAGGTGTTTTTTGACTAGTTAGAACAACAATGCTTCCTGTGTAATTATTAATTTTTGATGGAGCGACAACAATTTTTTGAAGTTCACTGTAACCTGTCGATGTTTTAAACTGTTTACCCCCCAAGGCTAATTCTGAATCTATTAAGTAAGATAAAATAGAAAATGCCACTAAGTCACTTCCACCCATACTAAAACGTAAGTCAATAATTAAACCATTGCTTTGTTTGATGATAGGCGTAAATATATCCATAACCTCTTTTGTTGCTTTTACGTCATTATTTGAGAAATCATCAAAGTTACTTATTTTTAAATTGGCAATATTTTGAGGCGTTTTTGCTAAGGTAAAATTATCGTGATATTGAAGAGTGGAATAGTTTTTATCAATGTAATTCTTAATGTTTCCCTGAGACTTTTCCATTAATGCGGTATGTAATTCCCAGTAAGTTGAGTATTCAGGGTAATTTACTGAGTGCGCTTTTAATTCACCCCAAAATGACCACTTTCTTGGTGAGTAATGTGAAAGCCTATCAAGTTCTTGATTGAGTAATATGGCATGACCGTCGCGTAATTCTTTAAGAAAGTCATCAATGATACTAAATAGCTCATCTTGCGTAGTTTTTGAGGTTATTCTTTTTTGCCAAAGTTTTCTCTGCTCAACCCAATTAATATCTTTATCTTTTGAAAATGCATAGTGCTCTTCAAAATTATTCATTAGAACGTCAAGAACAATACTGGCATTAAATTCATAGTTTTTGTCTTTAATACTAACAATTTTTTCGGATTGACATTGAGCGGGTAAACTATCTAATTTCGTTAGCTTTAACGGAAACAAACCACCAAAGTTAAGTAAGCGAGTATATTTATTCACTTTTTGTGTTTCTTCAATGAACGAGATTTGTTCAAACTCATCGGTGATAAAGTGGTTTTCCAAACAATGCTTAGTTGTTAAATCAAAGGCTGTTGTTTTATTGTCCACAGTATGAAAAACGTAACCATAACCTTGGGTTTTCCAAGTTGTCTCTGCGGAGTTCGCAGAATTAATGGTACAAAGTACGGTGAGTAAAAATAACAAAATCCCTTTATTCAAAGTTTACTCCTAATAGTGAATCACAACCGAACTAGACTAAGCGCAGAACGCTGTCTTAAGCGGCAAATTGCTGTTGGCTAAAATAAGTAAGGCTCACCATTTTTAAAGTTCGCAATTAATAGCTAAATTTTACTGGTCGTCCACCTCTGGACGTGTTGTTAGGTGCGCATTTCGACACGCCAAGGTGGATTAAGGCGGTTTTCACCTGCCCAATAAAGTTTAATTTTATTACCAGACGGATCATATAAAACAGCTTCTCGCCACAAATAACTTTGATCCGTTGGCTCTTGATCGAAATTAAGACCTTTAGACTTTAATTGAGCAACCCAACTATCTAACTCTTCGTGTTCGAAATAGATAACAGTACAACTCTTAAAGTCAGAGCTTTCTAAAGATAATGAAAAAGTTGAATTTCCTTCAGGACATTCAAAACGTGCATAATGAGGTGTATCAACTATTTGAGTAAAACCTAGAGCACGATAAAACTCTGTAGCTTTATCCATGTTATTTACGGGTAACGTAACTTGATTTAAATTCACAGGACCTCCTTGTATACCTAGCGTCCTAGCGAGTGAAGCGAGAGCATTGAGTGGTTTTGTTATATTTCATGGTATAAAACTTCCCTGAAGACATCCATACTACACTCACCGAAGCTAGCCACGATAAAGTGACGGCGAATTAAACCAGTATTTATTGTGTACCAGGCTACATTTTCTTCGAAAGGTTGAAGCTGAGTGAAAAATGTTGGGTCCTCTAGGCTATCAGTAACAAGGAAGACTCCTTGAAATGGGAGTTCACCTATTTGAGAAGGAATTGATATCATCACTGAGTAATCTGAATCTGAAAGTGTTATCTCGATTTCGACTTGATCCTGATATTTGATGCTATTTTCAGTGCGCTGCTCTTCGGTAATATAGCAGCTAGTGGCAAACACAGCCGAACAGAAGAAATATAGAGCTAAACAATAAATCCGCATGACTCAACTCCTTTTGAGATATAACAACTTTATCAGAGTACACTTCCCATATTTTAGCGCGAAAACATCCTTATTTAATGAACTTATATTAATAGCAAATAGTGTAATCTATTGCCAGCTATAAACATTATGATTGTTGAAGTTTATTTCACTATGTAAAAGGGAAAAGTTTCCTCATAGTATCTATTAGCTAATAATAATTAACCCTGACCGACCGCTTATCGCACTTTCCTGACTATCAACTAATTGCCAAAAGCTAACGTTATTACTCCCGAATAAATTAACTATGCATGATTCTTAATATTTACCGCACAAAATTTTTGTGGAATAATGCCCGCCTCTTAGGGGAGTAGCCCACTCAGTAATGAGTAAACTTATCAACATAATTGCACCTCAAGTGCATGGTAAGTTTGTAATGTTGTAGCAAGCGTTATCGGCGAGACCTAGGTAGACACTATCCTCATGGCGGGAGATAGTTGTTTGCCTTGGTTTAGTATTCCCGCCTGTAAGAATCAATAATGGAAGTTTTTTTAACCTCAACCGTCACTGTCACACTTGCCGAAATAGGCGATAAAACCCAGCTTTTATCGCTCCTGTTAGCCGCCCGCTTTCGTAATAAAGGCGCACTTATTCTTGTTATTTTAGCCGCAACCTTACTCAATCATGGTTTATCAGCATGGTTTGGGCAGTGGTTAAATAATAGTTTTTCTTCTGAATATTTACCTTGGCTTGTAAACATAAGCTTTATTGTAGTTGGACTTTGGTTGCTAGTTCCAGACAAGGACGAAGCTGTAAGTAGTAAATATGATAGCTACGGAGCTTTTTTAGTCGCTTTTGTATTATTTTTTATTGCAGAAATTGGTGATAAAACACAAATAGCGACGGTGTTGCTAGGCGCACAATATCAGTCTGTGTTTTGGGTAACGGTAGGAACCACGTTAGGTATGCTAATTGCTAATGTCCCTGTTATATACGCTGGTAATGCATTACTAAAAAGAATATCTTTAAACACCGTACGTGCTATTGCTGCTTGTGTGTTTGTGTCATTAGGTATTTATGGCTTAGTTACAATTTAATAAATATTAAAGCTCGCCACTGTTAATTTAAGTGCGAGCTTTAGTTTTTTCTGCACGTTATTTATGCATTATTTACACAGTAACATCCCTTGGTTTGTGTAATTAAGAGGTTTGAGTTAAAACCTGCAGCTAAATTAGTGACCACAGTTTCAACAAAACCACTTCCCTGAGCACAAGCTAATCCTTCGGAGAGCGGCCCTGCATAAACAAATTCACCCGCTTTGTTAATAATAACAGCAGCAGGCGTTGCCGGAATAATGTGTTTAAGAATTGGTGTTAATTCAACTTCCACAATCTTTATGCCTTTATTCGTAGCAAAAGAAGTTAGCGATGAAATATGTGGCTTAGCCTGTATAGTACACCCGCAGTTTTTTTCTGTTATAAGCACTAAAGAGGGCTCACCATTATCAACCCAATCCAATTGCTTTTTAAAATTACTAAACCAATGTTTTTGCATTAAAATTTTTGAGCTATCAAACGGTTTTAGCTGCTCTAATTGAAAATAAACTAACCCTGCAACAACACAAATAAGCCATGTAGCTATAAGCGAAAATACGAAAGAGTTAGATTTATTTAAACTTGGCAATGCTTTGCTCTAACACATCAATACTTACATCGATTAACTGCACCTTAGCGGTTAACTGCTGCACTATTTGCGTATCTTGGTACTGATTTTGTCGCATAGTATCAGTACTGCTTGCTATTAATTCAGTATTACCTGCCTGCTCAGCTACAACTTGTGCAACTGAATCAGAACTTGAAGATACTGCGGCTATTTGCTCGCTCATTGCTGAAATATTTTCTTTCATTGCAGCACTAATACTTGTTAAATCAACTACAAAATTCACACACTGACTCATTGATTGTGTTGACGTTTTACTATTATTAACAAGATCTTTTAATGTTAGACTAATTTTATCTGTTGTTGCTTTACTATGGTTAGCCAAAGATCTTACCTCATCAGCAACAACAGCAAAACCTCGACCATGTTCGCCTGCACGGGCAGCTTCAATAGCAGCATTTAAAGCAAGTAAGTTTGTTTGCTCAGCAATACCTGATATCTCATTTAGAAGACCTGAAATAACATCACCCGCAGCCACTAAGAGGTTTATTTTTTCTTCAGTATGGTTAAGTAGTGTTAACAGCTCTCTACTTTTAGCATCTGTTTGAAGAACTTCTTTTAATGCGTCGCTCGCAGCTTGTGTAATATGGTCTACTTGACGCTTTAGCACCTCACTTTCTTCTTCTACAAGTTTAAAACCATTAGCAACTTGAGCGCCAGAATTAGCAATATCATCAGTTTGTTGTGTACGCTGCACTGCACCACCCGCCAACTGATCATGAACATGTATAAGCTCTTGTGAGTTTTTTTGCAGTGATTCAGATTGAGTTTGTACCTGCTTAATAACATCCGATAAGTAATCTAGTAACGTGTTAAAACCTGCTACAGCTTCACTTTTAGTATCATCAGCGCGAAGAGAGAGTTTTATGTTTTCAGGGTCTTTCATTATTTGCTCTGTCGCATAACTTAAAGATAGAGCTGCACGACGTTCGCGTTGCAACATTATGGCAATGTAGCCTGCAACTAACACTTCAACTATTGCGTATCCAGCATGAATAAGCACCGTAGTAAAAGCAAGCCTGTCAGGATCAAATACATAAAATCCTGTATTTTGAGTTTGTAAATAATAAAAAGACAAATGATGAACTGCCACGAATACAATTGCAGTAATAAACACTCGCCACTGTACAAAAACAATTAACATGGGCATTAAAATAAATATTTCAAAATGGACTTCAATCAACCCAAAAGTTTGTTGTATGTGCAAAAAAGAAAACATCATTATGGCTGCAGCTATCACATGCGGGGTAACAGGGCTGTCCCCTTGTGTGTTTAAAAGCCATATAGGTAATAAACACAATGGCAAACCTATCATAAAGGCCTGCGCTAATGTGTCGAAATACAAGCCAATAGCGATAGACTCGACAAACAAAAGACTGAAAATAATTGTAAATAACCGGCCAATACTAGACATAAAAACCTTAAAATTGTTGTTTGCATTGTTGTTTTATAAAGCAGTCTGCAATATACGTGTAAAAACGAGTTTCAGTTCACTGAACACAATAATAAACTACCGACACATCAAAAAGTAATACATTTGATTTACATTATATACATGTGGTCTACTTAATTATAGGCAGTATTTTTTTAAACGTAGGCGTTGCTGCTTTTTTTGTCCATTGAAAAATAACAATTTCAGCGCATGAAATTACCGCACCCGCTTGGCGTAATTGCTCAACTGCCAAGTTTTTATGTTGCGGATTTCTCGAGCCAATACCATCGTGTACGACAATAACCTCAAAACCATTTTCTATTAAATCTAAGCATGTTTGTAAAACACACACATGCGCTTCAGTGCCCACAACAACAACCTGCTTTTTATCATGGCTTTTTAACTTATCAATAAAGCCAAGCTCTGCACATGCACTAAAGTACGTTTTATGAAAATACATAGCATTAGGTAATGTATTTTTAATTTGCTGATTAGTCGCGCCCAACCCTTTGACATATTGCTCAGTTATTAAGACCGGGACGTCGTGAATAATACCTGCCTGCGCTAACTGCAATGTACTTTTTAAAATATTCGGAAAATCTTTAATTGCAGGAGCAAGCAACTCTTGTAAGTCTATTATTAATAATACGCTGTTTTTTACATCAATATTAGATAAAACCACTATACTCTCCTCATGAACATTAACTGTTATCTATTTAGATTAGCTCACTATTTGAAAATAGAGCTTTTAACTTTACGTATATTATTTGTAATTAAAAAATAAAAACTTATGCTATATTTACTATCTAGCTAAGTATCATCCTATCCTCCACTGAGAGTGTTTATAAGTGCGTTTGAGCAAAGTTTTTTTTCCTATCACCATTATTTTTTTACTATGCATTCAATGTACTTTTGCATCACAGAACTATGCTCAACAATTACAACGTATTTCTACTGACGAAGGTCTCTCGCAAAGTTACGTTTTGCAGACACAAGAAGACGAAATTGGCTATATTTGGATAGCTACCCAACAAGGTTTAAATCGCTTTGACGGGTATAAAGTAAAAACTTTTAATGGTGGCTTTGGCTTAGATAAACACTATATTTATGCGTTATTTAAAGCCGAAGACGGAAAGATTATCGTTTCAACTGATCTTTCTGGTGCGTTTATAATAGATCCCCTCACTTTAAAAACCGAAAAAATCTATTCAGGTCAAATAGATAAAGAACAAAAGATGTTTTCTCCAATCTCCGCGATGACCCAAAAACAAAATACTTTTTACTTCGCCATAGATGGTCAAATATATACATTTGATGAGACGAGTAAACGCTTTACACTTAAACTAGCTCTACCAAATGAAGGTGACTACATTAGGTCATTAACGATATATAAAAACACTTTATATATTGGTACAAATGATGGTTTATACACTGCAAATATAGATAATTCAGAACTTGTAAAAATCCCTCTTCACCCCCCTGAAAAAAATACGATAGATAATATAAACGTCAAATTCTTAAGTGTTGATAATGAATTAGGATTACTTGTTGGTACTGTTGAAGGCATGTATCAATTAGCATTCGATAATAACAAAAATATATCTGCAGCAAATATTACAACTTTAATCCCTGATTATAATATATGGGATTATGCCAATACTATTTACGGGGAGTTTGTAGCAACCGAAAGTGGATTGTTCAGTTATCACCGCGAAACCAAAGAACTAGAGTTCATATTAAATTATGAAAAAAGTAAGTTTA
Source organism: Pseudoalteromonas sp. NZS11_1 (assembly GCF_015864275.1). NCBI lineage: Bacteria > Pseudomonadati > Pseudomonadota > Gammaproteobacteria > Alteromonadales > Pseudoalteromonadaceae > Pseudoalteromonas > Pseudoalteromonas sp. NZS11_1. The sequence continues at coordinate 13,066 of NZ_JADYXK010000042.1, read as the reverse complement.
ATATTAGTGAAAACTCAATCAACGATCTAATGATTGATAAGTCCGGCGTGCTTTGGCTCGCATCTAGAACCCAAGGGGTGTTTACTTGGCCAGTCAAAACTCAACGGTTTAAACATATTTTTTTACCAGGGAATAATACTGTTCATGCTGCCTATCAAGATAAAAATAATATTATATGGTTAGGGACCGAAGATGGTATTGCGCGCTACGACAAAGTTACAAATAAAAGTAAAGTATATTTAAGCTCGACCGACTCAAAAGCCATATATGGAGCATCTGCGGTATTTGATATTTTTGCGTCTTCGATTGGAGATGATCAGTTTCTTTGGCTTGTTACTTTTAACGGGTTTAAACTTTTTGATAAGCAGACAGGTAAAGTTGTTGAAAACCAAGACACAGAGAATGATGTAATTAACCGATCCAACTTATTTGGCTTTGCCCAATTATCTGCAGACACATATGCATTTATGTCTGATGATAACTTTTATCTTTTTAATGAAACAACCGGAAAAACAAGAATTATTAAGGGACTCAAAGAGCAAGTCGACCCTTTATTTTCTTACGCTTTTTATAAACACCTCGACACACATCCTGAAGAGTTTGTGCTTGGTACATCAAAAAGTTTTTTTAGGTACAACGAAAAAACGAAAACTTTAACGACTATATTTCAGTCTTTTAATCCTAAAGAAGATATTTTTTACACTGTAGAAAACTTTTACTTAGACTCAAAACGGAATACTTTATGGTTGGCAACCACCCAGGAAGGCTTACTTGGTGTTGACCCAGTTACTTATGAGAGAAAACACTACATAGGATTAAAAAATTCATTTAATACTGACTCTATCTATTCGTTACTTCCTGATGAAAATGGTTTTTTATGGGCAAGTACCGACAATGGTTTATATCAAATAAACCTAGATACACTTAATGTGGTGAGTTATTCAGTGAAAGACGGGTTGAACATAAACCAATTCACACAAATTGCAGCAACAACATTAAATGATGGCAGGTTAATTTTTGGCAGCAATGCCGGAGCTCTACTATTTAACCCTGTAGACTTTAATGAAAAAGAACAATTGAAAAAAAGCAATCTAGCCATTACTGATATAGGCCTCTTTACTAAGGAGCTCAATTATCACCCTCATAAATACCTTAGCAAACCGCTTGAGCTAGATCATGAAGATATGGGGTTGACGGTTAGTTTTTCTAACTTTTCTTACCCCAATATAGACAAAGCGTATTATAAGGTTACCCTTTTAGGGCCAACGTCTCTTACATATGAAGACTTACAATCTAATCAAGTATTTTTCACAAAGCTCCAACCGGGTAGTTACTCACTAAAAATATCAGCACATAATCGCGATGGTATTGTTACAAGCGAACCAGCCACGCTTAACATCAACGTAGCTTATGCTCCATGGAAGTCGCCCTTTGCTATTGCCGCCTATATAACCTTAATGCTAGCCGTGTTGTTTTTTATTTTTTGGCAATACCGCAGCCGCCAAGTTGCAATTGAACAAGCCCATAGAGCGACTATTCATTCGCAAAAGCAAACAGAACTCGCGCTTAAAAATAACAAAAGTGGCGTGTGGGATTATAATTTTAAAGATGCTTCCGTAAGTACGCTCAGAGGAAGTGAATTAGGCTATACAGGCTTGCCTGTACGCGTGCATATAGATCAATTTTTAGCGCTAATACACCCAGATGACCGACGTAGTTTTGAAAACCAATGGGAAAACTACTTCAAGTACAAAAAACAACAAAACTGGCAAGCAACTTATCGTCTACAGCATAAAAATGGGCATTGGTTATGGTATCAAGATACAGGACAAGTTATATACGATCCTCAAACAAATGAGCCGCTATATGTTTCTGGCATATATACCAATATCACTGAGCAACGGGCTAATGAGCAACAAGCAAAAATTCTAGGTGAAGCGTTTAGCCAAATAAACGACTGGTTACTTATACTCGATAAGCATTTAATGCCATTTTCTGCGAACAACAGTTTTATTGAAACGTTTTCAAGTGAACAAGCAGCCACTAAAATTAGCCCAAAATTATTTATTAGGGCCATTGGTAAAGATAAGTGTAGAGAGTTTGCAAATATTTTAAAAAAATTAAAAGCTACAGAAAACTGGCAAAGTGATGCTTATATAAAAACCGCAAAAAGTAACAAACATCCAATACATATAAGCGCCACAGCCGTAACAAAAGATACTGCAAGCTATTACGTAGTTGTTATTACAGATTTAACTGAGCAAAAACGTGCAGAAAACGAGCTTCGCTATTTGGCTAATTTTGACCCTCTAACGCATCTACCTAATCGTAGTTTAATGTATCAAAATATTGAAGAAGCGATTAAACATGCCAATGAAAGTAATACACAATGCGCATTATTATTTATTGATTTAGATAAGTTCAAACCTGTTAACGACTCTTTTGGCCACGCAGTTGGCGATAAGCTACTTTGTAATATTACCCAAAGAGTAAACGGTATGCTTGGCGTAAACGCAAAACTTGGCCGACAAAGTGGTGATGAATTTTTAGTGCTGATTCAAAATATAAAATCGCTTCAGTCTCTTCGCGATACAGTAAGAAAAATTAGTAATGAGTTAGCTAATAAAGTAATTATTGAAGACTTCTCTATTAATATTTCAGCCAGTATTGGCGTTGCTTTATACCCATTCGATGCTGTAACCACCGATTTACTTATCCGTAATGCCGATGTAGCCATGATGCACGCTAAACAAGGCGGTAGAAACGACTTTAAGTTTTTTAGCGATGAAATGAATGAGCTGATAAAACAAAAGTTACTGCTCGAAAATGATTTAAAAGATGCAGTGAAAGACAACCGATTTTTTAATCACTATCAGCCTATCATCGACATAGAAGAAAAAACGATAAATGGCGTGGAGTTACTCATGCGCTGGAACAATCAAGGACAGTTGGTATCCCCAGCACTTTTTATACCGGTAGCAGAAGAAACCGGTTTAATAGAACTCCTTACTGAGCAAGCATTGCAACGAGCTCTTATTGAAATTGCACCTATACTTAGCGCAAACCCATTGTTTTATATATCTTTAAACTTATCGCCTAAACACATTTTAAAAACAAACATAACCCAGCGGTTAATGTCCATATTAGCGGACTCTCAAGTTCATCCAAGACAATTAAGACTTGAAATAACAGAGAGTATTTTACTAGAAGATAAACTCAAAGCAGCCAAGCAGCTACAAAACTTAAAAGCTGCTGGGTTTAAATTACTACTTGACGATTTTGGTACCGGTTACTCGTCACTCACCTACTTGAGCCAATTTCCTATTAATGTTATTAAAATAGATCAAAGCTTTGTAAACAGTATTGGTATAGATAAAGGGGATGAATCGATTATTAAGACCATTCTTTTATTGGCCGAAAACCTAGATCTTTACTGTATTGCAGAAGGAGTAGAAACGCGCGAACAGATGATCTTTTTAGCCGAGGTTGGATGTACTGTACTGCAAGGTTATTACTTTGCAAGGCCAATGGATGCTAAAGACTTACGTAAAAGCGATTGTTTTAGCAATATCATTGATTTGATTTGAAACATTAAAAGCGTGCTAATAAGTTTTACACGCTTTTATGTCTATTAGTTTGTATTAGTGAATGTGATGGCATTCGTGGCTTTCAATTTGTAATACACTATTGCGTACATTAAATTTTTCAGCTAACAGTTGTTCTACCTTCATACGACATGCTTCATCGTGTTTTTCAATAGTACAATGCTCTTTAAGTACAACGTGCGCCCCGACTACTACACCCCTATATTTACGCGTTACAGTGACGTTATGGACATTGTGAACATGCTCCATATCTGTAATCTCACTTTCAATATCTGCAACTTTAGGAAGTTTGGCCTTATTTAAGCGTAAACCTTTTATACAACTAATAATGACCTTAACACCGGTAAACAACACGAAAGAGGCGATTAACATGCTCGATAAAATATCGATAACAACCCAGCCCGTAAAATATATAAGAATACCAGCCACAAATGTCGATACGGTAGAAATCAAATCAAAGAATGAATGTAAAAATACCGCGTAAACATTAATACTCGCTTTGCGGCCTTTATATAAAACCCATGCAGCAGCACCATGAAACAAAAAACCAATAGCAGCAATAACCGACATTAAATAACTATTAATAGCCAGCTCATTTCCTTCATGCTGGTGTATATAGCGCTCACCACCTTCATACAAAATAATTAAACTGATTGCTAGGTATAAAAATCCGTTCACCAGACCACCCAAAAGCTCGGCTCTTTGATGACCATCGTTATAGGTTTTAGCAAAATGAATAGCGAGACTTGATGCAATCAGTGCGATGAATAACGAGCTATTGTGAACAAACAAATGCCCCGCATCGGCAAGTACAGCAAGCGAATTAGAATAATAAGCACCTATAACCTGAATTACCATAAACGAACACGTAATTGCTAGTGCAATAAGTAACCGACGACGAGAAGCTTGGTGTGTAGTGATTTCTGTCATGAAATGCTTGAATAACCTATACTTAAAGTGCAAATAAACCAAAGATGGCTTAGAGTAGAAAAGGGTAATGATATACAGTATCAATTATAATACGTACTACCCTCAAACGCACTAAAAACTTAGTAAATCAAAAAAAATGTGCTAATAATTAGTAGGGCTTGTTGAACTTCGGTGGTTGAATTTACACCAGTATTTTTGTTTTTTAGGCAAGGCAGAGCCTATGTAGTGTGGCTATTCTCCATAAATAGGCGACAACGCAGCATAAATACCAAACATGCGCTGCCTTTTGAGCTCGATCTAAGGACGATTAACACGCCCAAGTAAAAACAATAAAAATACAATAGATAACAATTTAATTGTGGCTTAAACACATGGAGAGTTGAGTGAGTAATAACCTATCAAATGAAATATGGCGAAACTTGGAGTTACTGCCGTTTTGTGTATTACTTTATGATGCCAATGAAAATATATTTAAAGTTAACAGCCAAGCACAGGACTTGTTTGGCTTAAGAAATAAATCACATTTTAATAAAATTGATTTTTCACACATCACTTTAACCAATCATCACAGTAAAAAAGAACTATTAGTCGAGGAGCTATTCTTTGATTATTTCACTGCAAATAACCAATGCCAGTTTGTTTTATCAAAACAGGTATCTAAATTGCTACTCAATGTAAAATTTGCAAAATTACCTAACTCAAGCTCCATTATTATAATCGATGTATTGAATAATAATGTAGATGAACAATATGATTTTGATAATATTATTTCGAACATATCAACTGACTTAATTGATATTCAAAACGACGACGTTGATAAGCATATCAACTACGCATTAAAAGCTATTGGTACCGTTTGCCACGCAGATAGAAGTTATCTTTTTAAGTTTGCCGAGGATGGTAAAACCATAAATAACACCCACGAATGGGTCAATAATGATATACAAGCATTTAAAGAGGACTTACAAAACCTTCCGAAAAGCGATCTCCCATATTTTTTTAGTTTGATGGCACGTACTCACTTATTTAGAGTTAACGATGTAACGTCGTTACCCATTCAAGCAATGAGCGAAAAAACAATTTTCCAGCAACAAAAAATAAAATCAGTACTTTGCATTGGTCTACGTTATGACAAAGAGCTCGTTGGCTTTATAGGCTGTGATTGCGTTGTTCAAAAGCGAAACTGGACTGATTTAGACCTTATTCGCTTAAGGTTAGTAGGTGAAATGCTTGCTAATGCTTTCAAAAATTTAAATTACAAGCAAGAGCTACAACAAGCTCAGCAGCAACTCATTAATGCCAATCATAAACTTAACAAACAAGTTAATACTGATGGCCTTACAAACATTGCTAACCGACGCTGTTTTGATCAAACTTTAAAATGCGAAATTAAGCGCGGCGCACGTAATAAAGAACCCATTAGTTTAATAATGTGTGATATTGATTTTTTTAAGCGTTATAACGATAACTATGGGCATCAGCTAGGTGACGAAGTGTTAAAACAAGTTGCCAAAGCGCTGCATGATCTTTGTAAACGTGAAGGTGATTTAGCCGCTCGTTTCGGTGGTGAAGAATTTGCGATAATTTTACCTGCTGTCGACACAGATCACTGCCAAAGATATGCTGTTCTTATTCAGGAAAAAATTGCAGAACTTGCAATTGAACATAACTTTTCAAGTGCCAGTAAATACCTCACTTTGAGTATCGGATTTTATAGCCTTATACCCAATCAAAAAACAACACCTAAAGAAGTTATAACTAACGCCGACATAGCTCTTTATAACGCAAAAGAAACAGGCAGAAATAAAATAGCCAGTTTTTAAAAAAACCGACTAAGTCGGCGCGTACAGTGAGTTTTAGTGGTTAAAAGTTCGCTGTAGTGATAATCTATACACGCTGAAATTATAAACAATACAACCACTCAGCGTTTAATTATTATAAGGAATGTTTAAATGGATCCAGTCACACAAATTCTCGATATGGTTTTTACTGTTGAGGCTTTTTTACTTGTTTTTGTTATCGTGCTTTTAAAAAGTAGCGTTAAATTTGTACCACAAAACCGCGCCTGGTTAATCGAACGTTTTGGTAAATACCAATCAACTAAAGAAGCCGGCCTTAACTTTATTATTCCATTTATTGATAGAATCTCGGCTGATCGTAGCTTAAAAGAACAAGCTCAAGATGTACCATCGCAGTCAGCTATCACTAAAGATAACATCTCACTTATAGTTGATGGCGTACTGTACTTTAGAGTACTAGACCCGTACAAAGCAACGTATGGCGTTGACGACTATACGTTTGCAGTTGTACAACTTTCACAAACAACAATGCGTTCAGAATTAGGTAAAATGGAGCTTGATAAAACATTTGAAGAGCGTGATTTACTTAATACCAACATTGTTGCAGCTATAAACCAGGCATCTGAGCCTTGGGGTATTCAAGTACTTCGCTACGAAATTAAAGATATTGTGCCGCCTAACTCTATTATGGAAGCGATGGAAGCACAAATGAAAGCTGAGCGTGTTAAACGAGCTCAAATTTTAGAGTCAGAAGGTGATCGCCAAGCAAATATCAACGTTGCTGAAGGTAAAAAACAAGCACAAGTACTTGCTGCTGAAGCCGACAAAGCCGAGCAAATTTTACGCGCTGAAGGTGAAGCAACAGCTATTACTACGGTTGCAGAAGCACAAGCAAATGCACTTATTAAAATAGGTGAAGCTGCAGATACAGAGCAAGGTCAAAAAGCAATTCAGTTAGATTTAGCAACTAAAGCAATCGCGGCTAAAGAAGCGATTGCTCGTGAATCATCAATTGTATTACTGCCAGACAACGCGACAGATGCAAGCTCAATGGTTGCCCAAGGTATGGCAATCATTAATAGCTTAAATAAAAAGCATCTGGGTTAATAACTAAATAAAGAGGTTTGTATGGATTTTATTACGCAAAATTTACCGCAAACACTTATGGTACTTGGTATTGTTGCTTTAATAATAGAAGTAGCAGTACTTGGCCTTTCTACATTTATTTTGTTGTTTTTTGGATTATCGTTATTCCTTACAGGATTATTAATGAGTTTTGGTATTTTACCTGACTCATTAGCAACAGCCCTTTGGAGTAATGCGGTTGTAACAGCTGGCTTAGCCGTTGCACTTTGGAAACCATTAAAACAAATGCAAAATCGCGTAGATAAGAAGCAAGTGAATAGTGATTTTGCTGAACTTACTTTTGTACTTACTAGCGATGTAACAGAGCAAGGTTTAACTACACATCAATATTCAGGTATTAGCTGGAAACTCAAAAGTGAGCAACCAATTAGCGCCGGTACTGAGGTTTTAGTAACCAAAAAAGAAGTGGGTGTTATGTGGGTTAAGCCTAAAAGCTAACCATCACTTTAAAACAAGCACTGTGTATAATAAATTACAGTAAAACGGGCGGCTCAAACTGCCCGTTTTTTATGCCTGAGATTTGAAATACAGCGCCTTGTTCAGTAACAGTATTATTAATCGATTCATCAAATGCCGATGTCACAAGTAACAATTCAGCATTTTCACCACCAAATGCAGTGCATGTCGGTTTTATTGCACAAAGCTTTATTGTTTTAATTAGCTCACCGCCTGGGGATAAACACATAACACACCCCATTCCCCACACAGCTAGCCACAAATTACCTAATTGGTCGGTTACGCAGCCATCGGGGTCAACATCAGTATTATTAAATTGATAAAAAACACGTGGCTCAGAGCAAGGTTCGCCAGTTTGCTCATCCAAATCTAATACATAAATACAACTCGTTAAAGAGTCGCAGTAATAACCGCGCAAACGTGGCTTATCAAAGCACAATCCATTTGGGATACTCAAACCACTTACAACGGCTTTAAGCTGGTGTTTATAATAACGGTATATTTTACCGTCACCTTTTTTAGCATTTAGGTCCATTGTACTTAACCAAAAACCACCCCATGGATCAGCGCGGCCGTCGTTTGAACGCCGATTTAGTTGTGTATTTTCAATATTAAAAATAAGGTGGCGAGTGCTCGAATTAATATGGTATTTGTATAAACCAGTACTTGTACCTAGCAACAAGTGCTGCTCATCAATCCACGCTATTGCACTGAATGTATCGGGAATATTAACTGTTTTTAGTTGGCTTTCGCTGTGTATTTTTTTGCTTAAAAGTAATTTTTTATTTATGTCGACCCAAAAAAAAGTATTCAGCATAGGGTGCCAAAGAGGACTTTCTGCAAGCTGATTCTGTGTGCTTTCAAAAATGGTTACGCTAGGGTCAAACATAAATACTTATTCTTTATTATTAACAAAGCCTTGTAACCCTAACCTTACCAGAAAACAGTTGATTTCGCGATGTGTACCTGGCTTTAATTTATCAACACATTTAGTAATCTCTATCGCATTTTTTAGACTGAGTTGATAACATCAAATTTAATAAAAAGGATTGACCATGAACAACAATAATAAAAACACACTCGTCGTTGAAGGCGGTGCAATGCGCGGTATATTTGCCGCAGGTGTGCTTGATGAGTTTTTAAAACAGCAATATCAGCCGTTTGAATGCTATTTAGGTGTTTCAGCCGGGGCAACTAATATAGCCGCATTTTTATGCAAACAACCAATGCGAAATTATAAAGTGATTACTGACTACTCATGCCGTCCTGAATTTATTAATTTAGCGCGCTTTATTAAAGGTGGTCATTTATTTGATTTAGATTGGTTATGGCAAGAAACGATTCGCGAAATACGTCTTCATACAGAGGTATTCGAACAAACTCCACACGAGTTTTATATTGTATCTACGGCAATCGAATCAGGCAAAGCACACTATTTAAAAGCCACCAGCGCCGATATGGTGCATCAATTAAAAGCATCATGCGCTATACCCATTGCATATCGTGACTACCCTATTATTAATGACATAGCGATGACCGATGGCGGTGTTGCTGATTCAATTCCTGTAATAAAAGCTTACGAAATGGGTGCACGCGAAATCACCGTTATTTTGTCTCAATGTTTAGGCTATCGTAAAAAACCAAGTAAGGCACCTTGGCTCACTAAAAAAATGTATAAAAACTATCCCGCATTAATTCAAACGACCTTAAACAGGGCTGATTTTTATAATAAGTCTATCGATTTTATTATGAATCCACCTAGTGACTGCAAAATCAATATCATTGCACCACCGGCTAATTTTAAAGTTGGGCGTACCACTAAAAAGTTTGAAATACTTAATAGTGGTTACAACATGGGAGTTGATACTGCTAAGACCTTTTTAGCTAAATAACTGCATTATTTAACCTAATAATTGCGGTGCTTTACCCGCAATAACTGCGGTTAGTAAACCAGCTAACATAGCTCCTACAACGGTGCATATTGCACCGCCTAAAATACCGTAAACACTCATAAAACATATCAGCGCTAAACCAAATAGCAGTGCACTTAAAAATGTTTTAGCCGCTAATGTAAGTGTGTTTTTTCGTAGGTTGAGCATCATGAGTAGTAAACTTACCATCGCAATTGTAATTAGTAGCTCGTTCATGCGGGTTGTACCTCAACTTGTAATTTTTGTGTGTTTTTTATTTTTAAGGCAACAAACATACACACGATACCCACCACCATAAAGCTTATATCTACTACCGCGACAAGCGAGCTATTAAGGTTAATAACATTGCTAACGCCAAGTGAAATATTAAGTGGCAGCACCAAAGCAAGCGAAGCGCCGCATAGTAAAAGAGTCAGCTTAAAGTAGTTTTTATAACCTATGGGTAATACACTTAATAGTAACCATGCCAACCACGTATAAAAGAACACGGGTCCAAAAAAGCTATTTTGCGCCACACCAACAACGCTATAATTAAGTAAAACTTGCACAGGAAATAGCACAAAGCTTGCTAATACCAAACCGCCACAACTGCCAATAATAAAACGATTCCAGCGTGCATATGCCTGCATACTCAGTGAAGGGCTACTGCCACGTGTGCGTTTTGTTAGCCACATCATCATGCCCGAAATAGGTAAAAGCGCAGTACTTAAGCCAAGCAATACCCAAAGTAATTTTACAAACACTCCTGCAAAGTTCCCAAAGTGCAGCGGAAACATCAACTCAATTACTTTTATCGAAACACCTGAAATATCACCAAAACTACTCATCGACTGCACAAACTCACCATTGCCCTGATAATGCAGTAACTGAGAAGCAACAGCCTCGCCACCTAACAAACGCAAATATACCTGCGCATTCGCATCGTTATGCGCCATTATTGTGACATCCCTAATTATTGCTTCAGGGTAACGACTATGAGCATGCTCTAAAATAGTGTCTATTTTTGTAGGTTGCTTAATGTGGCTAACTACAGGCTCAGGAATAGCGGTAAACGTTTCTATTAACTTATCTTGATCGCCACCAAAGCTCACAAACGCAGCTGCTGGTAGTAAAATAATGGTCGCGAGCCCTAAAAATGATCCTGTAAAACCAATCACAATATTAAATACGCTGCCCCAAATACCTATAACCTTATGAGCATCGCTTACTGCAATATCTAACCCTTTATCTCGCCTAAACGTAAAGAGCTCTTTTATCAATTTGCGATGAATAAACAAGCCTGTCACTGCACTTACTAAAAGCGTTAAACCTAAAAACCCAGTGAGTATCAACCCAATTGGTCGCCCTAAATGCAAATCTGCATGAAATTCACCTATATAAGTTGGCGCATCCGTTTTTTTATTGGCGTAAAACTCTTTACTAGGCCCATAGTAAGTATTTTCCAGCGCCAACGTATCGGGATGAAATTGAAATACTCTGGCCACCTCTTGGCCATAATTTTCATCGCCATGGTGGGATTCAAATACCAACGTTAACAAATGAAAGTTATGCCCACTTGGTAAAAACACATGAATGTTTTCGCCAAATTCACTAGGCACCTTTTTATGGTATTCGTTTACTAGTCGATTAATTTTCGCGCTGGCAACGTGTTGGCTAGATTGTAGCTCTGGATTTGCCCATATTTTTAACTCAGGTCTCGACAGCACCGCTAACGCCCCACTAAATGCAACAACAAATAGCAGTACCGCAGTAATAATTCCTACCCAGCTATGTAATAAAAATAGCTTTTTTAAAGTAATCGACTTCATCCCTGCCCCTGCGTCAACGCCCAAAAACTCAATAAACCATGTAATACACACAGTGCAATCATTACAACAAACGGTTGCCATACCTTTTGCGCCAAATACGCATAAATAAACAACGCAGTCCAAATAACAGGAAACAGTAAAATAGGCAGTAATATTTGTTCATTCATTTGAAACGGTAAATAGGTTGTCATACCCGGAATCATTATTACCGCTGTAATTAGCGCTAATACACACGCAATTAAGTGCCTTCGCCGTGTAGCTGTAAACGTTTTTTTATTATTCATTATTCGCTCAGTAAATTTGCCCAAACATATACAAAACAGCACATGCAAATGATAACAATTGCTATTATATTGTGCATTTAATGTTTAATGCAATTTATTAAACAAATTAAGTCTAAAAACACTGTTGGTTTGCCTTTAGAGCTTTTATGCTACGCCTCGCAATTTAGGTACGCAGTAATGCGTCATTTCAATTAAGCCGAGTTCGGGCTTTTTAATTTTTCAGGAAGCAGTAAACCGTGGATATAATTAACGCGATTATTTTAGGTATTATTGAAGGTATAACAGAATTTTTACCCATATCATCAACCGGGCACTTAATTGTAGCGTCAAAGTGGTTAGGCATTGAATCAACAGATGCTAACCTCGCCTTCGAAGTAATTATCCAGCTTGCCGCCATTTTAGCGGTACTAGCCAACTATAAAGACAAGTTTAGCCCTAAACATTTCAATTTATGGGTGAAAGTTGCCATTGCATTTATTCCTTTGGGTATTATTGGTTTTATATTTAGTGATGTAATAAAAACACTGTTTAGCGTACCAGTAGTAGGTGTTATGTTTATTGTAGGCGGTGTGATTTTTTTACTATTAGAGCGCAGTTATAAAGAGACTCACTGCACAACTACCGATGTAACCCAAGTTACTTATAAACAAGCTCTTTGGATTGGCGTAGCACAAGTATTTGCGTTAGTTCCAGGGACTAGTCGTGCTGGAAGTTCTATTGTTGGTGCCATGTTGTGTGGTTTAAACCGAAAAGCCAGCGCTGAATTTTCATTTTTACTTGGTTTACCTGTACTTGCAGCAGCCTCAGGGTACGACTTACTTAAACATTACCAACTGTTTAGCTTAGATGACCTAACTGCCCTTGCTGTGGGTTTTTTAACGTCTTTTATAGTTGCTTATTTTACTATTAAACTATTCATACGCTTTCTAGAAAATTTCACTTTTGTTAGTTTTGGTCTTTACCGAATCGTATTTGGTGTTATTTTACTAACTAACCTGATGTAATGGTCTCCTCCCTATACGGCATCTATGTGCCATGATTAAAGTGGTTACAATAATCAAAGGGAGAAGACCAAAATGAAGATTACAACAATTGGTTTAGACATAG
>NZ_JADYXK010000041.1:0-22366 GCF_015864275.1 Pseudoalteromonas sp. NZS11_1 | reverse complement strand
GCGCGGATTACATCAAGGTCAGAAGTAATAATCTTCACTAAAAGACCGTATATATGACAGCAAACCTGTCCCTGCTATCGTTGAATGACACCTTGCAATACTGGAGGAGACCATATATGAATTCTGGTTAAGAGATTTAAAAACACTATAAATAATAACGATATTTAAGTCTGTTTCTCTCTAGCTAGAAATTTTTGGTGAAAACAAGGCGAATTTACGCGTCAATAGCTGGTCTATTGCAAGGAAATTCAACGCAGTTAGCGCTAAAAATAGCTGCTTGAGATAGATTTATTATCCAGAACTCAGGTTAGCTATAGCCTACACATAAGAGAATATTATGAGCGAAAAAATAAACGAAGAAGCACTCCACGCCCTAAAAATAGCTTTTACTTACATGCCTAAAGCGATTGAAGTGACAAAGTATGAATATGGCGAGCGCTACCAAAGCGTACTTGATCACATTGAAGCTGTACGTGAAACACTGCTTATTAACGATGTTGACCCAGAGGAAGTAGGCGGCGATATCAACCCGCAATATACCCCAAATTCAACGTATTAAAAGTATACCGCTGAGTATTATATGCTCGGCGGCATGCTGCGCTATAAACTAGCACTATTAATAAATCACTAACTTAGTTCATAAAAACATAAGGTTATAAATTTAATACGTATCAATTTTAGTTATTAGTAATTAAAACTGCTAAACTGGATTTTAAACTAATACCAATGCCCTAATTGGCCTATGTATTATATAAATTGAACAAAAGCTTACGGGGTGTTTTCTTTTGAATTTTTTACGATGTTTTCACGATATAGTTTCTAATCAATCTCTTGATTTTGAAAATAAAATTAATAAGCTCTTAGTGTTTGGGTTAGAAGTATTTGACCTTGAGCTAGGTATTATTAGTAAAGTAGATAAAAACAGCTACACCGTTTTATATGCCAAAACCCCTGACAACTCACTTTTACCCGGTACCGTGTTTGAATTACAAGGCACCTATTGCGTACATACGCTCGCTGCAGGCTCTGCACTTGCCTTTCATAAAGCATCTCAAAGTGCAATTGCAAACCACCCCTGTTATATAAACTTTCAGTTAGAGTCTTATATTGGCGCGCCAATAAAAATTGGTGATAAAATATTTGGCACCGTTAACTTTTCATCCGCAAAAGACTCCCTCGCTTTTAACGATGATGCTTATGACTACATCGAATTATTTGCACAATGGCTTGGATCGGAATTTGCTCGCACCCAAGCTAAAGAACAACTCATAAAAAATAGTAATACTTTATTAAAGTTAGAGCACGTTGCAAATATAGGTACGTGGGAGGTTGATCTAGTCTCCGATAAAATCACCTGGAGCGAGCAAACATATCTCATACATGAAGTGGATGAACAATTTCAACCGCAAATGAATTCTGCAATCGAGTTTTATAAAGAAGGCCCAAGTCGTGAAGGCATTACTCGCGCGGTAGAATTAGCCATAGAAAAAGGCAAAAAATGGAATTTAGAACTAGAAGTAGTAACCGCTAAAAATAAACACTTATGGGTGGCTACCTTTGGTGAGGCCGAATTTGATGAAGGCCGATGTGTCCGATTATTTGGCACCTGCCAAGATGTAACCGAATCAGTAATGCTCCGAGAAGAGCTTAAACAAAAGCAAGCTCAAGCAGAGCGTCTACTTGAAGACAGAAGCATGCTATTTGCTAAAATCAGCCACGAATTAAGAACCCCACTGAATGGCATTACAGGTATGCTAACCACATTAGTTGATGAACACAGTGAAGAAGTTCGCGCTGAAAAAATTAAAATAGGACTTAGAAGCGCCGATATTTTACTTAGTATTATTAACGAAGTGCTCGATTTTTCTAAAATTAATCATGGTGAGCTAAAGCTTGAACCTACTGACTTTTTACTAAAAACAATTTTTACCGATTTAACTTCTTTGTATACACCTCTATTTAAAAACACGCATGTAACGCTACAAGTAAATAATACAATTGATGACAACTGCTGGGCGTTTAGCGACAACACACGCCTTAGCCAGATTGCTTCTAACTTACTGAGTAATGCACTTAAATTTACTGAAAATGGTTCAGTTACATTAAACACCAGCCTTTCTAAAATAAAAAATAAGCTAAGTTTAAATATTGAAGTGTCTGATACAGGCCGAGGAATGAGTAAAAACTTTTTAGAATCACTATTTTCTCCTTTTTCTCAAGAAGTAGATGCTAAAAATTCAAAAGGTGGAACAGGCCTTGGCCTTGCAATAGTAAAAGAACTTGTTGAATATATGAGCGGCAAAATAAAGGTAAAAAGTACACCTAATAAAGGCACTACCTTTTTAGTAAATATTCCTATTGAGAAAGGGACAGAACAAAAACAAGAAAGCCTTAAATCAACGTTAGATATCAACGGCAGTGAATTATCAGTGCTTGTAGTCGATGATAACGATATTAATAGGTTGGTACTTCATGCTTCTTTAGGCAAACTTAATATAAAAGCCGACTCTGCAGTTGATGGCCAAGATGCTGTATTAAAATGTCGCCAAAAGCATTATGACCTTATTTTTATGGACTGCATAATGCCCATACTCGATGGATTTGAGGCAACAAAGCAGCTTAGATCAGAAAAAATCTGCTCGCATGAAGGAACCTACATAGTGGCTATAACTGCTAATACTTCATCACAAGATAAACTTGCATGTAAACAAGCTGGTATGGATATGTTTATATCAAAACCGTTTAAACTCCCCATACTTGAAAGAGCAGTTATTAATGCGCTTGAGCATACCGTAAAAATCAGCTAATTTTTACTGCACTGCCACTGGTGAAAAATCAGAACATAAAATGAAAAACATAATTAGAACTATATTACTAACAGTACTTATTGTTGCAGTATTTAAAGGCGTTTCCACTGGGCAATGGAGCTCATCAATAACAATAGTTATCGTATCAGGCGTATTGCTGTTAGTTACATTTATCAGTGCTAAGTCATCACGTGGATCATCAGTTTATACTGGCAGTGACTCACCAGTTTCCTCTAGCAGTAACTCAGCGCACTCTCACACAAATTGTAGCGGCGGTGATTCTGGTGGTGGGTGCGATTAAATCGTGTGCTAATTCTTAAGCATTAAAAAAGCCGCCTTTGGAGAAGGGCGGCTTGGGTTAACAAACAGCTATGGGTGTAGCCTTGCTGTTATATCAAGAGAGTTTTTACTAATTACATTAAGCAGCGCTTTGATCAGCTTCTTCAGAGTGACGAATTAAATAATCAAATGCACCTAAACTTGCTGTTGCACCGCTGCCCATTGCAATAATAATTTGTTTAAACGGAGTATTGGTTGCATCCCCCGCGCCATAAATGCCTGGTAATGAAGTTGCGCCTTTAGCATCAATCAGTATTTCACCAAATTTGCTTAATTCAAGGTCGCTGTCTTTTAACCACTCAGTATTTGGTATTAAGCCTATTTGTACAAATATACCGGCAAGTTCAAGCTCTTTGCTCTCTCCCGACACTCTATCTGTGTACATTAAGCCAGTTACTTTTTTACCATCACCAAGTACTTCGGTTGTTTGTGCACTTTTGATAATAGTAATATTAGCCATGCTTTTAGCTTTACGAATAAGCACTTCATCAGCACGTAGTGTGTCTGCAAATTCAAGTACCGTAACGCTTTGCACAATATTAGCTAAATCGATTGCTGCTTCTATACCTGAATTACCACCGCCAATTACGGCAACAGGTTTACCTTTAAATAAAGGGCCATCACAATGTGGGCAATATGCCACACCATGGCCGCGATATTCTTGCTCCCCTGGTACGTTCATTTCGCGCCAGCGTGCACCAGTGGCAAGTACGAGCGACTTAGCTTTAAGTACTGCGCCATTTTCAAGTGTGATTTCGTAGCCATTGTTATAACCAAGTGCCGCTGCACGCTGATTATGCATTACATCTACATCGTATTCTTTAACGTGCTCTTCAAGCTGGGCAACCAATTTTGGCCCTTCAGTCGCCTTAATCGAAATAAAGTTTTCTATTGCTAATGTATCTGCAACTTGTCCACCAAATCTGTCGGCAACAATACCTGTATTTAAACCTTTTCGTGCTGAGTAAATCGCAGCCGATGCGCCCGCAGGCCCGCCACCAATTACAAGTACATCAAATTTATCTTTTTTACTTAGCGATTCAGCTTGGCGCTGTGCACCTTTGCTATCTACTTTATTGAGTATGTCGGTAAGGCTTAGTGCACCTTGGCTAAATGGTTCGCCATTTAAATATACAGCCGGTACAGCTAAAATATTTCGCTCTTCTACTTCATCTTGAAATAATGCGCCATCAATCATGGTCGCTTTAATATTGCTGTTTGTCGCTGCCATAGTATTAAGTGCTTGGACTACTTGCGGGCACGTTTGGCAACTTAAACTTATATATACTTCAAAGTTAAGTTCTTGAGTAAGCGATTGTATTTGTTCAATGTCTTCGCTTTTAGCTTTACTTGCGTGTCCGCCAGTATGTAAAAGTGCTAGCACTAAACTTGTGAATTCGTGGCCCATAGGTACGCCTGCAAACGTAATATGGGTGTTTTTAATAGGTGAATGTACAACCATTGACGGACGACGCGCGCTTGTATCTGGGTTGTTTATTACCGTAAATTTATCGCTCAGTGAAGCTAAATCGTTCGCTAAGCTTTCTACTTCTGCTGATTTTTTGCTGTCATCCAAGGCAATAAGCAGCTCAACAGGTTGAGTAAGCGATTCAAAATGGCTTTTTAATTGATTTTTTATGTTGTTATCTAACATGGCTTAACCCTTTTAGGAAAATTTAAACAGCAAGCCTCCCATGCCAAATAATGCATGTGCTTAAACAAGTATATTGATATAGGAGGCACCAACAAACGGATGTTCGTTGATTTAAGGGCATTTACCTGCCCTCATAGTAGGAATAAATCTATACTTAGATTTTACCAACTAGGTCTAGTGAAGGTGCAAGTGTGTCTTCACCTGGCTGCCAAGATGCAGGACAAACTTCACCGTCGTGAGTTGCAATGTATTGTGCAGCTTGTACTTTACGAACTAGTTCTTTAGCGCTACGGCCAATACCTAAATCGTGAGTTTCGATAATTTTAATTTCGCCTTCCGGGTTCATTACAAATGTTCCGCGAAGTGCTAAGCCTTCTTCTTCAATCATTACGCCAAAGCTACGAGTAATACGTCCTGTTGGGTCGCCAATCATTGGGTAAGTAATTTTACCAATTGTGTCTGACGTATCGTGCCATGCTTTATGAGTGAAGTGAGTGTCAGTAGATACTGAGTAAACTTCTACGCCCATCTCTTGAAGTTGTGCGTAATGATCTGCAACATCGCCAAGTTCAGTAGGACATACAAACGTAAAATCAGCTGGGTAAAAGAAGAAGATTGACCATTTACCTAGAACATCTTTTTCAGACAATTCTACAAAGTCACCGTTGTGGTAAGCGGTTGCATTGAATGGTTGTAATTTTGTATTGATTAATGAAGTGCTCATGGTATTTCCTCATCTATATTTAATGTATTTAAAAAGTAATCAACGCTCTCGTTTAAAACGACCTTCTGCGTTGGCTTGGTTAATACAATAAGGCTAATGGATAATTAAATAAAATTGATTGTTTAGATTAAAACAATCGGTTTTTTGGATTGAACTATATAATCTCTTTTATCGTAAGCATTATTTGGATTGTAAACGCTGGCGAATTATTAAGATCGCTAATCGCAATACTGCTACAATAGCCGCGCTTCAAATAAGTCATTAAATATAAGGCACGCCGTAATGGAAAAATTTTTTAACCACATACAACTAGGTTACTTAGGCTTAATCCCGTTTTTAGGGTGTGTGGGTTGGCCGCTTATGTTTGGCAGTAATAGCCTTAACTTAGAGTTTTTTACTTTTTACAGTATCGCCATTTTAGCATTTATGGCAGGTAGCTTGTGGCGCGCCGGAGAGCAAAGCTATAGCAATGCAATTAAAGCGGTATTACCTGTTATCCCAGTTCCATTTTTATCATTTTTACCTGTTGAGTGGGCACTGGCTTGGCTAGGTGCTAGTTTTTGGTTAGTACTTATATTTGAAAAGGCCACTCCACAATGGCAAACCTACCATAAAGATTATCAAAAAATGCGTGTAGTACTTACCTCTGTTGTGTTTGTTTGTCACATTCTTACTATTGGTATGAGTATTTATCCTAAATAGCAGCTGTAAACTTAAATGTTGCACAGTAATAAGGTAATATCCGCGCACTGCTATTTGAGGACACACCATGATTGACCAACTACGCCAACAACTCGACGAACTTGGCGAAAACTACGTAGAAAAAAACGCTGCATTTAAAATCAAAGTGATCCCATTTTTTTGTGCTATTCGCATTAAAAAAGATCATAAAAGCGAAGGTCGTTTAAGCTTTTATTCAAGTCAATTACTCGAAATTTTCTTAGTCGTCTTATTTTTGCTATTTGGTTTAACACTGTACGATACAGATGCAGGATTTACTCACGGCCCTATTCATATTGCCTTTGCCATTTTAATTACCTTTAATCTTATTATTAAACAAATCGCAATTGAAGGGTTAAAAACCAGACTTGCGTTTCATCGTTTACTAGCAAAAGACTCACAAACAAATAGCGATATAAATAATACTGCTACAAACATAAACGCTAAATAAAATATGTATTTAAATCCTCAATGGCGAATACTCACCGTAGGCGATGGCGATTTATCGTTTTCGAACGCTATTTACACTCATCTATCGCCAAAAGCTTTGGTTGCATCCACTTACGATGACCAAACTACTATTGAGCAAAAGTATCAGCACAATGCACTTGGCAATCTAAAAGCGCATAACGTTGAGGTACTTAATAGTTTTGATGTAACAAATCCCGCGTGTTGGCAAACTCTAAGTGAAAACCAGCACAGCTTTGATGTTGTTATTTTTCAATTTCCGCTTATACCTGCCTTTGTTGGCCGTGAAGCATTTGAAAACAACACGCGCCAAACCAGTATGAACGTATTAAACCGCGCTTTGCTGCATCAATTTATTAAATACGCTAACGAATACGCGCTTGATAAAAATGGCCCAATGCTGTGTTATATCACTTCAAAGGATGTAAAACCTTATCGAGAATGGAACATAGAAGGGAGTTTAAATAACGGTTTAAACGCTGATTATTTAGGCCAAATCCCATTTGATATTAGCCATTTTGAAGGTTATAAAATTCGTAATGTTGACCGCGATAAACACGTAAAAGACACCAGCGGGATAACTTACGTTTTCAGCCCAAAAAGTATTGACACACATACTAGCGAATTAAGCTCACGTCTTACCAAACCTGCATACTTAACATCTAACCATTGCCCCCTTTGCCGCGTTGGACCCTATATGGCAAGCGAGGACGAAACCAAGCATCTAAACGCTAAAAAGCATCAGCAAATGCTACATCTTGAAAGCGATTGGCAACAATGGCTAAATGAGTTTTATAGCTAATTAATAGCCCTACTACAGTTTATTTAATTACACCTTTTCGTGTTTAATTAAATCAGCTGCTTTTTCAGCAATCGCAATTACCGGTGCATTTGTGTTGCCGGTAATAATGGTAGGCATAATCGACGCATCGACTACGCGTAAGTTACTTACCCCGTGCACTCGCAAATTAGTATCCACCACTGCCATTGGATCTTGCCCCATTTTACATGTCCCTACTGGGTGATATTCGGTATCTGCAGTTTGGCGTATAAACTCAATTAGCTGATCATCATTATTTATATCAAGCGGATAGAGCATTTTACCGCGTATGTTATCAAAAGCTTTGCTTTGCATAATAGTGAGTGTTTTTTTAAGGCCTGCAAGCATTACAGTTAAATCATCTGGATGGCTTAAATAATTAGGGTCTATAAGCGGTGCACTACGCGGGTTGTTATCAGCTAATGTAATAGTACCTCGGCTTTTGGGGCGCATAATACTGCTGTGTATACTGTAACCATGCCCAGTGTGTAATTTACGACTATGATCGTCCACCAGCCCAATTACAAATTCTAGCTGCACATCGGGCGCTGGCGAGCCTTCAAATAATTTAATAAACGCGTGCGACTCTGCAAAGTTACTGGTTAATCGCCCTTCTCGTTTACTAAACCAGTTAACACAGCCTTTTATAATGCTGGCAATGCCTAGCGGGCTTATACCAAATGTGCCTTTATTTGTTTTTGATTTATAAAGTGGCACTACCGTTAAATGATCTTGTAAATTAGCGCCAACACCTTCAAGTACGTGCTGAACCCTAATGTTATGTGCACTTAACTGCTCTTTTGGGCCAATACCTGAAAGCATTAATATTTGAGGCGAATTAATAGCGCCAGCACTAAGTATTACCTCTTTTTTAGCACGTAAATTAATAACCTCTTTATTACGCTCTATTTGCACGCCTTGCGCTATCTTATTGGTTATATTTATTTTATTAACGTGGCTATGGGTTAATACCGTTAAATTGGGGCGGTTTAAATGCGGTGTTAAATATGCTTTTGCTGCACTACAACGCTCGCCATTGTGCTGAGTTACCTGCGATAGACGTGCGCCGCTTTGCTCTTTACCATTTATATTGTCGCTTAAGTTAACGCCCTGCTCAGCACAGGCATTTAAAAAATACTGGTTTACATCGCTTGGGTTACTTAGCTCTTGTACATGTAGCAGACCCTTTGTCCCGTGCAGCTCATTATTTATAAACGCTTTATTGTTCTCAGCTTTAATAAAGTACGGAAGTAAACTATCAAAATCCCATCCCGTGTTGCCATTAGCCGCCCATTGGTCGTAATCGTACTTATTACCTCTTATGTAAACCATTGCATTAGTCGAGCTCGAGCCGCCCAGCACTTTGCCACGCGGCACAAAACCACATCGGTTATTAAGCTCTTTTTGTGGCACCGTATTGTAATGCCAGCTATTTATGCCATAAGGCACACTCGCTGCTATGCCTGCTGGCATTTGCACAAATACACTGTTATCACTGCCGCCAGCTTCAATTAAGCACACACTTACATTTTTATCCTCAGACAATCGCGATGCCATAACGCAGCCGCCACTACCTGCGCCAATCACAATGTAATCAAATGTTGTATTGTTCATGATGTACCTTAATAAAAGTTTTAAACGGCTTTAACAGTAATAGTGCATAGAAAAACTCAACAAAACTTGATATTTTTAGACATCATTTATTTGAGGTTAACCATGAGCAGCCTAATCAGAGCCACGTCATTACAAAGTATAGACACGCTAATTAGCGAATTTGGCGGCGATCCGCATGAAATAATGCGAAACTGTAATATTAATAACGTTGACTTTAAAAATCTCGATAACCAATATTTACCTTATCGAGATTACGCTGAGCTATTAGAATACTGTGCTTGTAAGTTCAATTGTTCTAGTTTTGGCCTTAAGCTCGCAAGTAGACAAAATTTTGATATTTTAGGACATATTGCAATAGCAGCTAAAAGTAGTACTAATTTAGGTGATGCACTTAATTGGGTTATTAAATACCTTCACTTGCACAGCCCTGCACTTAGCTTAAACTCGCACCCTTTAGAGAATGATAAAAGCTTGTTTTTATCATTCGAAATTAATTTAAAACCATTACCGAACATTAACCAAGTGATTGAGCTAACCATTGGTTTAGCATTGGCTGTTATTAAAAAGCTGAGTAATAACCGCTGCAAACCAATTAATATATTTTTGCCAAAAAAATTAAGTACTAATACTCGTGCCTATAACACTTACTTTGGTTGTAACGTTATAGAGCATCGCAACAGCGCTGGTATTGTAATCTCAAAAAGTGATTTAACTCTTGAGCTTGATCACCCTGAACTAAATAAAGTACAAGCAGCGCTAAGCTTCTTGGCAAAAAACAAAGAACACACACAACCATTACCCAACCAAGTTAGTGCACTAATTAGGCCTATGCTTCCTATTTATCAATGTAGTAACCAAACTATTTCAGCTGCGCTGGGTATGCACCCGCGTACTCTGCATCGAGAACTTATCAAACATAATACGAGCTTTGTAAAACTTAAAGATGCCACTCGTCGCGCTTTAGCTGCACACTATTTAGCGCAAAACCAATTTACAATATCAACCATATCTGAGCTTTTAGGGTATCAGGAACAAGCAACGCTAAGTGTTAATGTTAAACGCTGGTTTGGATGTTCTCCTCGAGCATATAGGACTAAAAAAATGTTAAACTAAACACTCTTATTATTTTTATTTAAGCTAAGGAGTGAGCATGAACTTTGTTATTGTTGGCACCAATTTTATTAGCGACACACTGTTAGCCGCTGCAAATACATTAAACGATTTCAATTTATATGGGGTGTGCTCGCGCGCAGTATCAAGCGGCGAAGCATTTTTAGCCAAACACCCACAAAATGCACAAGCAAAAATTTTCACCTCAATCGAGCAAGTATGCCAAGATCGCAATGTTGATGCTGTCTACATAGCCGCCCCTAACAGCTTACATAAGCAATATGCCGTTATGTGCCTAGAAGCAGGTAAACATGTCCTTGGCGAAAAACCATCAGCTGCTAATTCTAAAGAGCTTGCAAGCATTATAGCTACAGCAAAAAAGCATCAGCGCCTTTACATGGAAGCCATGATGACCACTCACTTGCCTAACTTTGCACGGCTGCAACAGGCAATGGTAAAAATTGGCACTCCACGTAAATATATTGGCCAGTACAGTCAATATTCATCGCGTTACGATAAGTATAAAAATGGCGAACGCCCAAATACATTTTTACCCGAGTTTGCTAACGGTGCTTTGGTTGATTTAGGGATTTACCCACTGTATTTATTGATTGCATTGTGGGGCGCACCAAACAGTGTACACGCAAGCGGCGTATTACTTGATACAGGTGTTGATGGTGCGGGCGATGTATTACTAAACTACGCTGATAAACAAGCAGTTATTAGTTACTCTAAAATATCGCAAGGCGACAACATAACCGAAATACAAGGCGAACTTGGACGCATACGTATAGAAGCCGTATCGCAACTTAAAAAGGTGGAGTTTATTGCTAATAATGGTGAGGTAGAGGTTATATCCCAGCCGTTTGATGAGCACTTTATGAAATACGAAGTTGAACATTTTATGGCATTAGTGAAGCAAAATATTCTTGAGTCACCCGTTAATACGCACATTTTAGCCAGTAACGTAATGAGCGTACTTGATGAAGCGCGCAAACAGCTTGGGGTTGTGTACCCTAACGACTAGCTAAATAAAATATGGGCGTTAACCAACGACAGTTAACGCCCAGAAGAAAGCTTAAATAGCTCTCGTACAACGACACATTTTACAAACACATTTAAAAATAGCGATCCCCATCCATGGGCAATCAAATACTTCTACAACAAACTTAACACTAACAACCCAAATTCGGTTTATTACCAATATTTATTATTCAATAACCTTAAAACTAACCTAACACATAAAAACATTACCAATCAAGCTAGCCAATTGCATTATTTTAAACTAAATTGGTAATACAATAATACAACCATTGGTGTATAGTGGTTTTTAACCATAACATCGCGTTAGAATTTTGACATAATAGTGAATTTTGAGGTAACCTCTGGTATTAACAGTTGGTTTTGACTTTTAGGCCCCAGAGGCCATTATTCCTTAAGGTAATGAAGGTAAAGTATGGGTAATCGTCGCTTATTTTGGCGCATAGTTGATAAAATTGAGTCTTTAATAAATCAAGGCGAATTTTCTGCTGGGAGTCGTTTACCACCTGAACGTGAACTTGCAGAAATGTTTGATGTAAGTCGCCCTACCATTAGAGAAGCTATTATCGCATTAGAAGTACGTGGCCGAGTTGAAGTTAAAACCGGCTCTGGTGTTTACGTAGTAGAACAAAAAAATGCATCTATAAAATCAAAAGAGATCAGTGCATTTGAACTTACTCAAGCTCGCGCATTAATTGAAGGCGAAATTGCCGCTTTAGCTGCTCAAAGCATTACAGAAGAAGAACTAGAGCAACTAAATAAAACATTAATTGCCATGGAAAAAGGCCTTTATGTTGAGCAAGCCGACCGTGAGTTCCACGAAATTATAGCTAGAGCAACACGCAATAAAGCACTTGAATTTGCAGTGTCTAACTTGTGGGATTTACGTTTAACAAACCCACAAATTGTTGCTGACTATGGCAGTGTGTGTAAAAACAATAACGAGTGCGTTATGGACGAACACACCGCTATTTATACAGCTCTAAAGTCGCATGATGCAAATGCAGCGCGCACCGCAATGCACAAACATTTTAACCGCTTAATTAATGCTTTATTTGACGCTGTAGAATCGCGTGCACTTGAAGAAATTAAACGCAAAAATGATGAAAAACGAGGCCTCTACTCGCTTGATGGCTTAGTTAATAAAAGTGCCCACTAAGGCCTTTTAACCAACTGATTAAAGTTAGTAAACGCCTGTTTGCTAACTTTACCTCTTACTTTATTTACACGCCCTATTTAATATACTTTTAATTGCGCTATTTTTGGTCGCAAACACTTACCTATAAATTTAAAAAAAGATACTATGCCGCCATTAATATCGGGCGGGTTTAGCTTTTATACTCCCTGCATTACATAACTAATTGATAGAGTTACTCAACTCAAGGATTAAAATGCAAGCATCTTCAAAAAGTTATTTACTGGCTATCGTGTGTGTACTGCTTGCAATGATGACCATTCAAACGGGCGCGTCATTTGCAAAACAGCTTTTTCCTATTGTTGGCCCTGAAGGTACAACTGCCCTTAGGCTTGGTTTTTCTGCCTTTATACTTTGCTTAGTGTTTAAACCTTGGAAACACTTACCTACTTCTGGTAATCGTATTCCTATAATTGTGTATGGTTTAAGTTTAGGCGGCATGAACATTTTGTTTTATTACGCCATTGAACGCATTCCACTAGGCATTGGTGTAGCACTTGAATTTACAGGCCCGCTTGCTGTTGCCTTATTTTCATCACGCCGTAAACGTGACTTATTTTGGGTTGCGTGTGCTATTGCCGGTATTTTACTTCTGCTTCCTGATATGAGCGGCCAAGACAGCCTTGATCCATTGGGTGTAGCGCTTGCGCTTGGTGCCGGTGCATGTTGGGCAGGTTATATATTATTTGGTAAAAAAACGGGCACACAAAGCTCTGGTGGAGCCACTGTTGCATTGGGTATGACCGTTGCCGCTATAGTGCTAGTACCTTACGGCGGCATTATGCAAAGCGCCGCGTTTACGTGGGAAATTATCCCACTGGGTATTGGTATTGCTATTTTATCAAGTGCACTGCCTTACACACTTGAAATGGTTGCACTGCGTAACATGCCTTCACAAGGGTTTAGCGTAATGATGAGCTTAGAGCCTGCAATAGCTTCGCTCGCAGGGTTTATTATACTGGGTGAGTTACTTACTTTATGGCAGTGGCTCGCTATTTTACTTGTTATTATTGCATCTGTTGG
This sequence comes from Pseudoalteromonas sp. NZS11_1, assembly GCF_015864275.1. NCBI lineage: Bacteria > Pseudomonadati > Pseudomonadota > Gammaproteobacteria > Alteromonadales > Pseudoalteromonadaceae > Pseudoalteromonas > Pseudoalteromonas sp. NZS11_1. The sequence goes on along the minus strand of NZ_JADYXK010000041.1, from coordinate 8,851 downwards.
TAGCTCGTTTTCAAACGCAAAAAAACAGACTACTTAATTAACTACCAAATAATCTAAATAACCTAAATAAAGTCACCACGCAACATGGTGACTTTATTATGTTGTATCCGGTAATTTTTTAACTCACAGCCTTACTTTGCTTTTTAGTTGTAACCAAATAACCAATCAACGAAATAAGCGGCATGCCAGTAGCGACCAGAGCAATACCTGTCCACCCGCCCGCTTCATATAATGGGCTGGCAATAAGCGAGCCTACTGCGCCACCTACAAATATACTCGTCATGTAAATAGCGTTTAAACGCGCACGGCTTTGCGGCTCCAGTGCATACACTGCACGTTGACCCAATACCATATTGGCCTGCACAGCAAAATCAATAAACACACCGGTTAATGCCAATACTATAATGCCGTAAGGTAGCTCAAATAAGCTTGGTAAAAAGCACACTGCTGCAATTACTTTGGCCAGTAACGATACCTGATGTGTATAGCCTTTATCTGCCAAGCGACCAACAATGGGGGCAGCTACAGCACCTGCCGCACCCACTAATGCAAACAATGCTATTTCTGATTGCGATAAACCATACTCACGGGCAAGCACAACCGGTACGCTCGTCCAAAATAAACTGAACGATGCAAACATTAATGCTTGAAAAAGTGAACGTTGGCGCAGCACTGGCTGGCTAATCATTAACTGTTTAAGCGATTTTAATAACTTAAAATACGTTGTTTTATGGGTAGGTTGCCTGCTTGGAATAGCAAAATAAATTACGCCTGCAATAAACACCATACACCCTGCTGCAAAGTAAAATACAGCACGCCAACCAAAGTGATCGGCTATTAAACTCGATATAGGTCTTGCCAGCAAAATACCTAGCAAGAGACCCGCCATAATATTGCCAAGAACCTGTCCGCGCTTTTCGTCAGACGATAAATGCGCAGCAAGCGGAATAAGCACCTGAACAGAAACCGAGCTCATACCTATCATTAAACATAGAATAAGCATTACATTAGGTGAATCAGCAAGTGCAGTCCCCACTAAACTCAAAAACGACACAGCTAAAGTAATAAGCATTAAACGCTTATTTTCAATTAAGTCAGCTAATGGCACTAAAAAAAACAACCCCAAAGCGTAGCCTATTTGTGTAAGCGATACGATAAGGCTAGCACTGTGCGCACTTAATCCAACTTCTGGGGCAAGCAACTCAATAATAGGTTGAGCGTAATAAATATTGGCAACAATAAGACCGCAACACAAAGCAATAATAGTAACGAGTGTATTGCTAAGTGGTTGTGGTGAAACGCCTGGCTGGGTCATGTGTGTCTCTACTTTATAAAATAATAAAACCCAACCAGCAAACGCGGGTTGGGTTTTTACAAAAAAACTAAACTTTATTTAATTGGTGACGGCTGCCCATGTGGGCTTGAACGTAAATACTGTTTAGGTGCAGTTACTGTAGCGCCAAGCTCTGCAGCTGCATGCCACGGCCAATGCGGGTTATATAAAATGCCACGCGCCAGCGCTACACCATCGGCTTGCTGCTCACTAATAATATCCTCGGCTTGTTGCGCCTCAGTAATTAAACCCACCGCTATAACAGGCATTTTAACCGCTTCTTTTATGGCTGTTGAAAACGGTACCTGAAAATTAGGTTTTACTGGTATTTGTTGCTCAGGACTTAAACCCGCAGTACTTACATGAATAAAGTCACAGCCGAGTTCATCAAGCGCTTTACCAAGCACTATCGATTGATCTAAATCCCAGCCGCCTTCAACCCAATCAGTTGCCGAAATACGCACACCTACCGCTTTTTCACTAGGAAATACCGCTCTTACCGCTTTAAACACATCAAGCAATAAGCGCATTCTGTTTTCTAGGCTGCCACCGTAGTTGTCATCGCGCTTGTTTGAAAGTGGCGACAAAAACTGGTGTAACAGGTAACCGTGCGCACCATGTAGCTCGATTAAATCAAGGCCGAGTTCATCAGCGCGTTTAGCTGCACTGACAAAGTCTTTAATTAATGAGTCTATGTCGTCTTGACTCATTGCTTTTGGCACTGGGCTGTTAGCGTCGTACGCAATTGCCGAAGGTGCCACGGTTTGCCAGCCATTAACGTCATCAGGTGCAATAGCATCGCCACCGTCCCATGGTTTTTCAGTTGATGCTTTGCGCCCAGCATGCGCCAACTGAATACCAATAGGCATAGGGCTATATTGTCTTACAGCTTTTAGGCTTTTGCCCAGGGCTTGCTGGGTTTCGTTATTCCAAAGCCCTAAATCGCCGTAGCTAATACGCCCTTCTGGGTTTACTGCTGTTGCTTCTAAAATAAGTAACCCTGCACCACTTAAACTCAATTGGCCTAAATGAATAGTATGCCAATCGCTAGCAGCGCCATTATTGGCTGAATACTGGCACATGGGTGCAATAATAATACGGTTATCTAACGTTACTTGCCCAAGTGATAAAGGCGAAAATAGTTGGCTCATTGTTAATCCTTAAAAACACGCACAAAAAAGTGCGGACAAAATAAAAAAGAGAATACGAAGCGGCAATCAAACACGCTCACTCAATAACTTACACAGTTACTTATAAATACGACTACCACTCTTAATGGGGATAAAAACACACTTTAATAGTGCTGATAAAAGCATAACTAATGACATTATAAACTATCAATTTTAATGTAATAATTTGTTTAACGAACACGTCATAAAGCCATCTTTAAAAAATGAATGACTATTTACCTTTAAACAAGGGTGTGATTTTTAACCTAACTGTACCTAATAGCACTAAACTATTGCCTGTATTGCCTATTAAGTAAATAAAAACCCTACACACCAACCATATTTATTCTATAAAAGTGAATTAAAATTCAATTTAAATATTCCAAGCTACTTCACTCCCTGATAAACTGCTTAACTTAATTTACTAATGTAAAACATTTGAACTGGGGATCACTTTTTATGTTTAAACCAAGCTTGTTAACCTTGGCTATTTCGAGCGCTGTTTCTAGCGTATTTTTATTGCCTAATGCCGCACTTGCTCAAGAAGAAGTTGCAGCTAAAAACAAATCACTCGAAGTAATCGAAGTTACAGCAACAAGGCGCAGCGGCTCTGTGCAAAATGCACCGCTAAATATTACAGCCCTTGATGCAGATATTATGAAAGATCAAAATATCAATGAGCTTGCGGATGTTGCACGCTGGGTACCTGGTTTAACAATCACCGATCAAGGTGGTCGCTCTGGCTCACCTATTATTGTTCGTGGTTTAAATACAAACTCTTCTGGTCCATCGTCAGATGGTGGCACGGTATCTACTTACATTAACGAAATTCCGGTTTCGGTAGATATGCGCCTTGTAGATATTGAGCGCGTTGAAGTATTAATTGGGCCACAAGGCACCCTTTATGGTGCAGGCACATTGGGCGGTGCAATTCGCTACATGCTTAAACAGCCTGAGCTTGATTTTACATCGCTTGAAGTTTACGGCGACCTGTTTCAAACAAAAGAAAGTGACTCTTTAGGTGGCGAAGGCGGTTTTATATTTAACCTTCCTATTATCGAAGATAAATTAGCAGTTCGCGCCAGCTTAAATGTATATGAAGACCCTGGTTTTATCGATTACGGCTACGTAGTACGCGAGCCAGGCGTATCGTTGCCAGATCCAGATTGGAGCGATAGCTCAGCAGTTAATAACAACCTTAAAAATGTAAAAGACGCCAACGGCGAAACCACCACTACTGGTCGTATTTCTGTTCGCTTTAAACCAAATGAATCGTTTGAAGGTACGCTTAACTACTTTTACCAAAACCAAGACAGCGAAGGCCGCTCGATTGTTCATTACAACAGCCTTAATGCAAACAACGGTTTAAGCGACGTAATAGGTAAATACGAATCAGCTTATCGCTTTGAAGAGCCTCGCGAGAAAAAAGATCAATTACTAAGCCTTGAACTAAAAGCCGACCTAGGTTTTGCAGAGCTCGTATCGGCAACCGGTATTTCAAGCTTTGATGCCGACGGCCAACGCGATCAAACCGATTTACTTATTCGTCTTGATTACGGCTATGAAGAATTTCCTTCGTTTTCAACGTTTACCCGTGAAATAGACGAAGAAGATACCTTCACTCAAGAAATTCGCTTAGTGTCGCAAGGCGACAGCGACTTTAACTGGATTGTGGGTGGCTTTTACAACAAAACAGAAACCGAAGCATCAAGCAGAGAGTTTACGCCTGGGTTTGACCAATTCGCTATCGATAACTTTGGTGGCGAGCAGCTAAGACCTGACTCATTAGAATACTTAGAGCTTACAAAAAGTACCGTCACTGAGTCTGCACTATTTGGTGAAGTTGGCTACCAAGTTACCGACAAATTAGATGTGACCATTGGTGCCCGTTTTTACAAATACGATATAGAGTCGCAAGCGGCTTTTGACTTCCCGCTAGCCAATACACTGTATGGTGGAGTAGATCCTGATGCGATCACTGTTGAATACGAGAAAGATGAGGCTGACGATAACGGTAACTTATTTAAATTTAATGCTAAATACCAGTTTACTGACTCTGTAATGGGCTATGTAACAGTAAGTGAAGGTTTCAGAATTGGCGGCTCAAACGGTTTAGTGTCTTGTCCTGATCCAATTGTTGAGGATCAACAAACAGGCTGTGGCAAACCTGACGAATTACTATATGAAGCCGACACCACAACAAACTACGAGCTAGGCTTTAAAAGTACATGGTTTAGAAGCCAACTACACTTTAACGCCGCGTTATTTAACGTAGATTGGGATGATGCACAAATTACGGGCGCTACGGATATAGGCCAATTAACATATATTTCAAACGCAGGCAGCGCTAATGCAAAAGGGGTTGAAATATCAACTCGTGCAATTTTATCTGACTCGTTCTCGGTTTATGCAACTTATGCCTACACAAAAGCAGAGCTAACATCAGACGCACCATTTTTGTTTAATGCCGATGGTACCGGTGGCGCAGAAGACGGCGACCGTTTACCTGGTTCACCTGAAAACCAATTTTCGATGGGTGTAAACTATCAAACAGATGTGTTTAACGACAAAACGCTTGATATTAACTACGGTTTAACCGCGCAAAGCGACGTGCTTTCAAGAGTAGGACTTCGTGATAACGGCGAAACACTACCTGGTTACAGCTTAAGTAATATTTCAGCTAAATTAACGGCTGATGCATGGTCAACTACGCTATATGTTGATAACCTATTCAACAAATACGCGGTTACATCCGTTCGTCGTTCAGATGCAGATATAACATCCGCTAATGGCGCCGACATACAACGTAACTACGGCCATTACATTAATCGCCCGCTTACGGTAGGTGTTAAATTTAACTACAAATTTGAAATATAATTTATAGTAATTTTTAAACAATGTTTTAAGGCTCAAATTTATTTGAGCCTTTTTATTTTCTTTTACAAAATAATAATTACCAAAACCATGCAGCCAAATTTAAAGCAACTTCATCAAAGCGCAATACACTCCCTAAACCAAGGTAAAATAGAGCAAGCACACAAAGCCCTAGTGGAGTTAGTTACACTCAAACCAGACTTTGCTGATGGGTATTTTTTGTTAGCTATGGTTAATTTAACTGTTGGGCAAATACACAAAGCAATAAAGCTCATCGAAAAAGCCCTTACCCTTGGCCAAAGTATTGAATACACCGCGCAACTTGCTAAATGTTACGCACTTACTGGCGAATTACAAAAAGCAAAAAACACCGCGCTATCAGTGCCATTAAAGCAAATAACTAAAGCACTTGATGCCGACACACTCGGCGTTGCACTTACTCAAGCAGGCATTCACGAACACGCACTTAACTACTTTGAGTGCGCTATTAAACTGGCTACAGCAGCTAACAAAGCTCAACCACCGTTTTATTATAACTACGGTGTAAGCGCTAAGTTTTTAGGGCTATTTGATAAAGCCCAACACGCTTTTGAAAATGCCATAGCGCTTAACCCGCTGCATCATCAAAGTCATTTTGCATTAAGTGATTTAACTAAAGTAAGTAAGCAAAACAACCATATTGAGCGCTTAAAAAACGTATTTGAGCAAGTAACGCACCCCGATGCAAAACTGCATATTGGCCATGCTTTAGCAAAAGAGTATCAAGATATTGGTGAATTTTCAGACGCTTGTAACGCGTTAGAGCAAGGTAAAGTAGCAAAACGTGCTGTGCAGCCGTTTGATCATAAAAGCTCAACTGAGTTATTTGAACATATTAAACTCTTAAGTGAACAGCACAAACAAGCGCTAACACAAGGTAACCCAACGGCCGAACCTATTTTTGTATTAGGCATGCCCCGCTCTGGCACCACATTAGTTGAGCGTATTTTATCGAGCCACAGCGACGTGCAATCAGCCGGTGAATTACAAGACTTTGGCCTAAGCGTTAAAAAGCTAAGCCAAACACAAACACCTCACGTGCTCGACACTCAAACGCTCAGTAAAGCCTACGAGCTTGATTTTAATCAGCTTGGGTCAACCTATTTAAACGCAACACGCGTAATAACAGGCAGCCATAAACACTTTATTGATAAGCTCCCGTTTAACTTTTTTTATATCGACTTAATAACCAAAGCACTGCCAAACGCTAAAATCATTTGTATGCTGCGCGATCCAATGGACACCTGTATTGGCAACTACCGCCAGCTATTTACCATTAATAACCCCTACTACGCGTACTCGCTCGATTTACTCGACACCGCTAAATTTTATAGCCGTTTTTACAAACTAATGCAGCACTTCAGCATGCAACACAGCAATATAAAATTAGTAAAATACGAAGAATTAGTCGCACAGCCCGAGCAGCAAATTAAAGAGTTAGTCAGCTTTTGTAACTTAGAGTGGCAAGAGCAATGTATAGATTTTCACTTAAATACCGCACCGGTTTCTACTGCAAGTAAAATGCAAGTACGCCAACCACTTAACAATAAAGCAATTGGCCGTTGGAAAGCGTTTAAGCCACATACTAATAAAGCAGTGGAGTACCTTTTAAAGCAAGGTATTAGTATTGAATAAACGCTTTATTTTACCGGTGAGAGACGCCAAATAAGCGGTTTTGTGTAAGTGTAGGTCGGATAAGCGAAGCGCCATCCGACACATTAAAATACCTTGCCAATTATTATCAATATTTTATGTTGTCGAGTGGTTGGAGAGTGGCCATAAGCGGACCTTCATTATTCAGTCAATTCAAGAGGAAAAGACCAGGTTATACATACAGGTACTGCCCCAGTATGAAAAGTTCACTTTCGGGCAATTAAACCGTGTATTGATGTTTACACAACTCACATTTTTACCCAACCTGCTGGCCACTTTGTCCCGTCTAAAACCGCAGCGGGACAAGAGATACGCGCCAATTTTATTTGACTATTAACACTGGGCAATCAGCTTTATTGGCGATCGTTTCTGCAACGTTAACATTCAAAAAATGAGAAAGTCCGGTTCTTCCATGACTGGCAATTACCACCATGCCTATATCACCGCCATTAGTCTCATCTAAAATCTCATTAATGGCATCACCATGTCGAATAACCGTTTCAATCTTTAAATCAGTATTCAACTGACCTAATAACTCATGCATTTTACTCGCCGCAGCGTCTTCCATATTTTTAGCTAACTCTTGGGGAGTTATCGCAAGGATCATATAATTCTCATTATCTGAAGGCTGATCAACAATGTGTAAAATACGAATGCCTACTTGATATAAATTCGCCATTTCAATGGCATATTGCAAAGCATGTGATGCAGTATCAGAAAAATCCGTAGGCCATAAAATATTACCTATTCGCATATTATTCTCCTTCACAATCTAAAATCATATTTTTCAATGATATTACCAACTCCATAAGAATAGACTCGGCCCCATCTCAGCAAGTTAAGTGTAGTGAGTATTAAAGGGTTATCTATTGATTACGATCAATAAATAACAATAAGATACTAAAAGTAACAATACCTCATCAATTTATGCTTATTAATTAGGCTATGACTGCGAGGTTTATTACTCTGGTTGTCGTTGTTGTTTCTTTTATAAGATAATCAATATTTGGGGTAATTGGGGCTGACAGTCAGTTTTTCGCTCACAGTTGAACTCACAGCCAAAAGCTGACCTTCAAGGCGTGAATCGATACTCTGTTGGGTGGTGTCTTCGGCTTAACCAATCTACCTTTTGACGTGTGTCGGATAAGTGGCTTCCCCACGCCATCCGACACAGTAAAATACCTTGCCAATTATTATCAATATTTTATGTTGTCGAGTGGCTGGAAAGTGCCATGAGCGGACTGTCGTAACCTTAGACTCTTGTTATAAGCAATTATGCCAATTGTTCTTTTAAACCTGTAATTAATCTATTTGCAAACTTTGCAGCCTCATCAGAAACACCGCCATTTGGAAACGCTGGTTCGAAAATTGTAAACAGAGTTTCTTTAAACCAAACAATATTATTCTTGATTGGAGGCATTGCATAAACTTGATCAATGTAATGAATAGCATCGGCAACATCTTGTTCAGTTGCACCAAGATCGTTGAAATGTGCAAGAGCTTCAATACCTATTAGAGTTAATTTTTCTTGATACTCTAACATTGGTGAGGTATCTGAAGGTTTATTATCCCACATGTTTGTGCGGGCAACTTTCATGCATGCATTTTGTATAGATGAACTCATACTTTCCTTTGCTTATGACTTTTCAATAACGGGCGCAGTGTAGTGGTCAACTAATTTTGGCCACAGTTTTAGAATCTTGGTATCTAATCTCAGATTCATTTGGTGCTAAACCAGCATTATAATGATGCGGTCTAACATTGTTGTAATATCCATTGATAT
>NZ_JADYXK010000040.1:0-26084 GCF_015864275.1 Pseudoalteromonas sp. NZS11_1 | reverse complement strand
ATGATAGTGTAGCATTTGCTATGTGAAAGTAGGACATTACCAGGCTTCAAATTGTAGAAAGCCCGAATCTAACGATTCGGGCTTTTTTACGTCTGCAGAAAAGTGAAATGCGCGCAATTAACACACACTCACATCAACACACATCACGTAGGTCGGCCGAGCGTAGCGACTCCCGACGTTAAAATCACAGCAAAATCCCTTAATATCTCAGTCGGCCAATAAATTAGCATTTACTACGTGACTCTCCACCGCTGTGGGTATCGTGACATTACGCAGGCTTCACATTGTAAAGAGCCTTGCTTTAACTATTCAGTAGCCTATTAGACATTCCCATTAGGTATATAGCCTTATTTACAGACACTAGTAAGCAATTAATTGGGTGGCACTATTGTGCGCTAAGTTTACCTAAGTGATTTACCGCATTACATCTGTAACTAACTGTAGTTTTAGCGCGTGCAGAATAAATACACATACCTGATAATTATACTAATCGGCAATAATACCTAATCAATTTGGTGGATTGAACTTGACGTTAATTGCGTTAGAAATTTCTGATATACGATTGCATGGATACAGAAGGTTGAGCAACTTAGGAGTAATTGGCGAGAACAACGAAATAAAGAAATTTTTGTCCTCAAATAGATCATTTAACTAGGGAGATTGGCGTAAATTTTATTTTATTTTTATATTTTCTTGGTTCTAACTAACCACCTATATACGCCAATAAAGAACAATGCAGCAGGTCCAAAGCCACTCAGCACCCAAATGACTTTTAAAATGTTACCGCCAATGCTGCCGTCATGTAGAGGGTGTATCCAGTTTTTTATTTTACTAGCCGTACTTTGCTTATCTATATTAAACACGCTCTCTAACTTTCCTGTAAGTGCATTAACTTCTATATAGCTATGTGGGAAGCGATACGAAGGATCGTCTACAGTTTGAAATCTAAATCTGTAAATAGCATTTAAGTTTGAGGGTGTTTCAATCCAAGCTAAACGCGCACTCGGTAATGCTTTTTGTGCTATTAGTATTGCTTGCGATAAAGGAATATTGAATTGTTTACAAGGCTGTATTTGTGTTTTTGGTGGGGAGTTTATATCGTCAACTAGGGCTATTAATATAGGATCTGTTTGTTTTGGAATAGCGAGCATAACACCTGTAACAGTTAAAGCTAGTAGCGGTATGCAGAAGGTTAAACCAATTAGTTTATGCCAGTCGTATAGCAAACCTATTTTAGAGCTACGAGATTTAAATTTTAGTGTCTTTACCCACTGCCCAGGCTTTGGAAACCAAGCAAAGAATCCAGAGATAAGAAGAACTATTGAGGCTATGCCTATATAGCCAACAACGAGAGTGCCCGTTGCTCCTGTTAGTAATGAAAAATGTAAGTTGTACATCCAAGTTACTAAGTATTTTCCCCAATAGTTTTTACGTATTACTTTATCACTACTGCTAGATAGCCATACCATTAAGGGAGCAAAGCCTTGCTCTTTTGTTTCTATGGGATTGTAGTAGCGTGCGGGTATAATTGAGTTCACACCTGTGTTTTCTAATCGCTATGGCCCTAGTTTTATAGGAAAATTGGCTCTTAGCGTATTATATGCTTGATCACAATTAGGTGGTTTTGTATTAGTGGTAGTGTCATTAATTGGATTTAACAGTGAGTCTATTTGTGGGTAATAAACTAATACGGAGCCAGAAAGGCTAATAATAGCAAGTAAAACACCTACCGAGAGCCCTAAGTATAAATGTAACCGCCTGAATATTTTTCGCCATGAAAGCTTTAGTGTCATTAATTAAATAGTCGTAATGAGTAATGCAGGTTTATTGGGCATTAAAGAATGATTAATTACGCGGTATATTATATGGTTTTTTGATATGAGTTGTGCGGCATTTTGTCGCACTTATTAAATTAGGTATTTAGAAAGTAAAACGCCAGCTCTTGGCTGGCGTTAAAGTACAAGCTTGAAGCTTATTTAAGCTTTAGGTCCTGCATTTTTTATATCGTCTGATACGTCATACTTAGCAAAGTTTTCAGTGAAGTCTGCGGCAAGTTTTGCTGCATATTCATTGTACTTAGCTTTGTCTTCCCACGTATTAATTGGGTTAAGTAAGTTAGTATCTACACCTGGAACTGCTACCGGTACATCTAGGTTTAAAACATCAATGTGCTGAGTTTCAACACCCGCTAATTTACCAGATACGATTGCATCAATTACTGCACGAGTAGTTGGGATATCAAAACGTTTACCTGTGCCGTAAGGGCCGCCAGTCCAACCTGTATTCACAAGGTACACTTTAGCGCCAAACTCGCGTACACGCTTCATAAGAAGCTCAGCGTAAACACCAGCAGGGCGTGGGAAGAATGGTGCGCCAAAACATGTCGAAAATGTTGATTCAATATCGCTAGTTGAACCAATCTCAGTAGAACCAACTTTTGCTGTGTATCCACTTAAAAAGTGAAAAGCAGCAGCTTCTTCGCTAAGTATAGAAACGGGTGGTAATACACCGCTTACATCACAAGTTAAAAATACAACAGCCTTAGGTTCTCCTGCGCGGTTTTCTACTTTACGTTTTTCAACGTGTTCAAGTGGATATGCTGCACGGCTATTTTGAGTAAGGCTAGTATCGTTAAAATCTGGAACGCCTTTTTCATCTAACACTACATTTTCTAAAATAGTGCCAAAGCGGATAGCATTCCAAATTACAGGTTCATTCTTTTGTGACAGGTCGATACATTTAGCATAACAACCGCCTTCAATATTAAACACGCTTCCAGGTGCCCAACCATGTTCGTCATCACCAATTAAAAAGCGAGTAGGATCTGCTGAAAGTGTTGTTTTACCCGTACCAGATAAACCGAAGAATAATGCTGTATCGCCTGCTTCACCAACATTAGCAGAACAGTGCATTGGTAATACACCTTTTGCTGGTAGTAGGAAGTTTTGTACAGAAAACATCGATTTTTTCATTTCACCGGCGTAACGCATACCTGCTAGTAATACTTTACGCTGCGCAAAGTTAATAATGACGGTGCCATCGCTATTTGTGCCATCACGTTCTGGCTCACATACAAACGAAGGAACGTTCATTACTTGCCATTGTGGTAAGTTTGAAGCGTTATAGTTCTGCGGTTCGATAAACATGTTTTTGGCAAAAATATGGTGCCACGCTGTTTCTGTAGTTACAACTACAGGTAGATAATGCTCAGGGTCTGCGCCAACTTCTAGGTGAGAGGTGAAGTGGTCATTACTTTGAACATGTGATTCTACGCGAGCCCATAATGCGTCAAATTTGTCTGCATCAAATGGACGATTAACGTTGCCCCATTGAATATCATTTTGAGTTGTTGTTTCTTGTACAATAAAACGATCTTTTGGTGAACGACCAGTTCGTTTTCCTGTAATTGCAACAAAAGCACCATTTGCGGCTAAAGTACCTTCGCCACGGCGGATCGCATGCTCGACAAGTTCAGCTGCGGTTAAATCGACAAAACGTGTAGCGCCTGTAGTCATGTTTATACCTAACTATGTGTGAGAGTTTGAACGGATAGCTCTGGGGTTATCAGTGCCCTTAAACTGAAATTATAGTAACAGAAGGTTTTAAGATATTCGAGCCCGTAAAGCCTCTAAAAACACATATATTTAAGAAAAAACATGAATAATTTCAATGATACCGGTGTCATGAAATTAGCAGAAAAGATGACACCGGTATCATCTTTTTATAATATAAAACCGCATATTTTGCGGCTTTAATTACTATATATAGATGAAGCTGAACATTTAGTTGAAAATGCTTTTTATATCTTGTTCGTTAAAAACATACTCTTTTAAACAGTAATGACAGTTAATATTAACAGACCCTTTTTCAGCTACGTCTTTAAGTAGTTCTTCTTGTCCAATATTAACAAGTGCAGTAATTGTCTTATCACGACTACAACCACATTTGAATTTAATCGCTTGAGGTTCAAATACGCGAGGATTATCTTCGTGATAAAGGCGTGTAAGGACAGTATTAGCATCAAGGTGTAATAGTTCTTCATCTTTAATGGTGTTACTTAATGCTTCTAGGTGTGCAAAGTCTTCAATTGATTTTTGTTTATCAACTGGGAGTACTTGTAAAAATAGACCACATGCTTTTGCGCTACCTTCTGTTGTGTCGGTTGCAAACCAAAGGCGTGTTTTTAATTGCTCTGACTGCTCAAAGTAACTTTCGATACATTCACTCAGAGTATCATGCTCTAGCGGAACTATACCTTGGTAACGTTCACCCTTACTTGGTGTAATAGTGATCACCATATAGCCTTGACCAATAAGCTCTTTTACAGTTGTGCCCGTAATTTCGCTTTGCAGGCGTGCAATACCACGCATGTTTTGTTTATCATCACCATTTATAACTGCATATTTAACTGGGCCATCACCTTGAAGCTGTACTGCAATTTCACCTTCAAACTTTAAAGTGGCGGTTAATAAACAGGTTGCAACAAGTAACTCACCTAGTAATGCTTTAACAGGGTCTGGGTAATTATGGTCGGCAATCATTTCATTATAAGCATTCTCGATTTGTACGAGTTCGCCACGAACATCTAGTTCGTTGAATAAATAACGGTGAAGTAAATCTTGTTGCATGAGCGGCTATACCTAACTTGATTTCATTTTTAAAAGTTCGCGTCTTTGCTTTTTATCCGGTTTTTTATCCGGATGAGGAGCAAAAAAGCTGTTATTTTTGCGTGCGATGCTGTTCTCTTCGCGTTTAGCAATACTTGCATCAGATTCTTGATACATGGTCTGTGCAATGGGGGCGCTTTGACGTTTTTCAAGCACTGAGAGTATAGTTATCAGCTTTTCATCTACGCCCTGAGCCAGTTTTACTTTTGCGCCAACGTCTACTATTTTACTCGCTTTTGTACGTTGCCCATTATAATGTACTTTGCCGCCTTGCACCATTTCGCGTGCAACTGCACGAGTTTTATAAAATCGCGCAGCCCATAACCATTTATCTAATCGAACTTTTAACCCATCTACAGGGTCTGAGCTGGTATTAGCATTACTTTTTTTACTCATAAGGCATTTCCCCACGTTTTTATAGCTTAAAATTTATCATGAAATCATCGTAGGATGAAGGTATTACAACGGCAGTTTACTTTTTGTACTGTTATGTAAAGTTAATTTAATCTGTTTACAAAGTTTAATATTAGTGTGCTTGTTGAAAGAAAAATGAAAGGGTACTATGGGTACGCGCTAACGCAGTAAATTAAAATAAGAACACTATTTATGGAACAGCAAATCCAACAACTAAAACAATTTTTAACTCGTTTACCGCATGCTAAGTTAAGTGCATTAGTGACACTGTTAGTTGTTGTTTATCTTGCATTTTTATTATCAAAACTTGTTTGGCTTTTGTGGCCAAAACCACCAGTAACTCTACTTACCCCTACTCATTATGCTAACCAGTCATCTGGTGCGAGTAACAACTCAGCGCAGCATATTATTGAGCAATTTTTATTTGGTAAAAAAACTGTAACAAACAACAATAATACTGCAAAGCAATCGCAGGTAATAAATAATGCGCCAGAAACGCGCTTAAGTATCAATTTAACCGGCATTGTAGCGGTTAATAACGATGACAAAGCAGGTATCGCAATTATTGAATCACAAGGTAAGCAAGTAAGCTATCTTGTTGATGAAGTAGTATCGGGTACGCGTGCTGAAGTTGCACAAATATTGCCGGATCGTATTATTTTGAGTGTTAATGGACGCTTTGAAACATTAATGCTTGATGGACTCGATTTCAGTAAGAAGGTGTCTATGCCAGTACTCGCTGCGCGTGATGATGCTGAAATGGGTCCGCAAAAATTAGAACCAAGTGATCTACAAATAGATGCCACTGCAGATCCAGACGTTAAAGAAGCAATTATAGAAACACGTGAAGAGTTACTCGAAGAGCCGGGCAAGCTATTTGACTATATACGTGTTTCACAAGCCATGAATGATGGTGAGCTAATTGGATATCGCTTAAGTCCAGGTAAAGAGCCTGAGCTGTTTAAGCAAATGGGTTTAAAAAATAACGATTTAGCCATTTCTATAAATGGCTATCAACTAACAGATTTAAAACAGGCTATGTCAGCTATTAATGAGCTGCGTAATAGTACAGATGCCAATATCACTATAGAGCGTGATGGTGAACAAATTGATGTGCAATTTAGTCTGCAATAATTTAGCTTTGGAGTTTTAATACGATGGTTCAGGTGCTACACCTCAAAAAAATTAAAAAAGGGTTAGCTAAGTACGCAGCACTTTTTTTGGCGGCAAGTATTTCTTTGTCTGTTTCTGCTGTTGAATATGCTGCTAACTTTAAAGGGACTGATATCAACGAGTTCATTAATATTGTTGGTAAAAACCTTAATAAAACAGTCATTATTGACCCTAACGTGCGCGGAAAGGTAAATGTTCGCAGCTATGAGTTAATGGACGAAGCACTTTATTATCAGTTCTTCTTAAATGTATTGGAAGTTTATGGCTACTCAGCTGTTGAAATGGACAATGGCATAATTAAGGTAGAAAAAAGTTCAGACGCTAAAAAATCAAATGTGCCACTTATTGACGAAGGTAGTGAAGCTAGCGGCGACATGATGATTACGCGTGTTGTACGTGTTAAAAATGTAAGTGTGCAGGAGCTTGGTCCTCTAGTTCGTCAATTTAGCGATCAAAAAGATGGTGGCCACGTTGCTAACTTTAATGCGGCTAACGTAATGATGCTAACAGGTCATGCTGCATCGGTTAATCGCTTAGTTGAGATTATTCGCTCTGTTGATCAGGCGGGTGACAAGCGTGTAGACATTGTTAAGCTTAAATATGCGACGGCAGATGATGTTGTCTCTGTAGTAGACAATATTTATAAAGACAGCGGTAAAGGCAGTGTGCCTGAATTTTTAATTCCAAAAGTTGTGGCTGATGGCCGAACTAATAGCGTTATTGTAAGTGGTGAAGGCCAAGCACGTACACGTGCTATTGAGCTTATTAAGCGCTTAGATGGTGAGCTAGAAAGCCAAGGTAATACTAAGGTGTTTTACCTAAATTATGCTAAAGCTGAAGATTTAGTAAAAGTATTGCAAGGTGTTAGTAAGTCACTTGTTGAAGATGCACAAGGCGGTACTACTAAGACCCGTAGCAGAAGCAATAATGAAAGCAGTATAGAGTCTCACCCAGACTCAAACTCATTAATTATCACCGCACAGCCAGACACAATGCGATCATTAGAATCAGTAATTGAACGCCTTGATATTCGCCGTGCCCAAGTACTGGTTGAAGCGATTATTATTGAAGTAATGGAAGGCGACGGGGTTAACTTAGGCCTGCAGTGGATTTCTGAGCAGGGCGGTATGTTGCAGTTTAACAACGGCACTACGGTTCCCGTTGGTTCATTAGCTGTTGCTGCAGAGCAAGCACAAGATACAACTGTAACTAAAACTATCATTGGTACAGAAACTGGAACCGTTACTAGTTATGACGAAACGACTGAGGGTGACTATGATGCGCTTGCTTCATTGCTAAGTGGCATTAATGGTTTAGCGCTGGGCGTTGTTAAAAATGATTGGGGCGCAATTATTCAGGCTGTTGCCACTGATACAAATTCAAATATTTTGGCTACCCCTTCTATTACTACAATGGATAACGAAGAAGCCTCTATTTTAGTCGGTCAAGAAGTGCCTATTATTACAGGCTCACAAACAGGCAGTAATAATGCTAACCCATTTCAAACAGTTGAGCGTCAAGAAGTAGGTATTAAGCTGGTAGTTACGCCACAGATTAACGATGGCTCTGCAGTACAGCTTACTATTGAGCAAGAAGTATCGAGCGTAAGTGGTGCAACTGCGGTTGATATTTCAGTAAATAAGCGTTCAATTAAAACCACGGTAATGGCCGATGATGGCGGCATGGTTGTACTTGGCGGTTTAATTGACGAAGACGTACAAGAAAGTGTTTCTAAGGTGCCGTTATTAGGCGATATCCCTATTTTAGGACACCTGTTTAGATCAACAAATACAACGCGCCGTAAGCGTAATCTTATTGTGTTTATTCGCCCAACCATTATTCGTGATGGTGTAAGCATGAATAAGTTAAGCTTTAATAAATATAACTTTATTCGTGGTGAGCAGTTTAAACAAAAAGAAGACGGTATTGAGTTAATGCCAATGACTGATACGCCTATTTTACCTGAGTGGAATGACGAATTAGTACTTCCCCCTACGTATGAAGAGTCTCTGCGTAAACAAAATGCACAAGAGCGTAAAGATGACTAATGCGATTCAAGAGATAAACCAAGATGTGGTTCATCCTAAAACGCATAATCAGGATGAGCTATTAACGAGTGATGTGTTAGTTGAGTTACCAGCAAAGCGTTTGCCGTTTTCCTATGCAAGACGTGCAGGTGTGTTGCTTGGTAAAAACAAAGATCACCGTATAGTTTACTACCGTGGTGAGCTAGACGTGGAAGTACTATTAGAAGTACGCCGTATCGCAGGCCATGGTTTTACACTTGAGCAATTGGCTGATGATAAATTTGAGCTACTGCTTGAAGCGTCATACCAACGTGATAGCTCTGAAACACAACAAATGATGGAAGATATTGGCAACGAGGTTGATTTATTCTCACTTGCTGATGAACTTCCGCAAACTGAAGATTTACTAGCTGGTGACGATGATGCGCCAATAATCAAGCTTATTAACGCCATGCTAAGTGAAGCGATTAAAGAAGGGGCTTCTGATATTCATATCGAAACCTTCGAACAAGAGCTTGTTATTCGCTTTAGGGTCGATGGCGTGCTTAAAGAAGTACTTAAGCCTAATCGTAAACTTGCATCGTTACTTGTGTCTCGTATTAAAGTAATGGCTAAGCTTGATATAGCCGAAAAACGCATTCCACAAGATGGCCGTATTAGCTTACGTATTGCCGGGCGTGCAGTTGATGTGCGTGTGTCTACAATGCCATCGAGCTTTGGTGAGCGTGTAGTACTGCGTTTACTTGATAAAAACAACGCGCGTTTAAACCTTGAAGATTTAGGTATGACCGCAGATAACCGTGCATTGTTTTCAGATTTAATTAGTAAACCCCACGGCATTATTTTAGTAACAGGGCCAACGGGCTCTGGTAAAAGTACCACTCTATATGCTGGTATGAGCCAAATTAACTCACGCGATCGCAATATTCTTACCGTTGAAGATCCGATAGAGTACGAAATTCCAGGCATTGGGCAAACACAAGTTAATGCAAAAGTTGATATGACATTTGCACGTGGTTTACGTGCAATATTACGCCAAGATCCTGATGTAGTAATGGTGGGTGAAATACGCGACCTTGAAACTGCGCAAATTGGTGTTCAAGCGTCACTTACCGGCCACCTTGTTATGTCTACTTTGCATACAAATACCGCATCGGGTGCAATTACACGTATGGAAGATATGGGTGTTGAACCATTCTTACTTTCATCGTCGTTACTCGGTGTGTTGTCGCAACGGCTAGTACGTACATTGTGTAATACCTGCAAAGAAGGTCACACGGCTGATGAGCATGAATGCCAGCTGTTAGGGGTTCCTTTTGAAAGCCAACCGACAATTTATCGAGCAGTAGGGTGTGAAGAGTGTAACTTTAATGGCTATCGTGGTCGTACGGGTATTCACGAGTTACTTGTAGTTGATGAAACAATACGCGAAATGATTCACAACGGTAAAGGCGAGCAAAGCGTAGAAAAATACATTCGTAAGCGCAGCCCAAGTATTCGCCAAGATGGGTGTAGCCGTGTACTTGTAGGTAAAACAACACTTGAAGAAGTATTGCGTGTTACCCGTGAGGAAGGTTAACTATGGCGGCGTTTGAATACCGTGCCTTAGATGGCCGAGGTAAAGAAAAAAAAGGCATTTTAGAAGCCGATACAGCTAAACAAATTCGCCAAACTTTACGTGATCAAAAACTTACGCCGCTTGAAGTTGTCCCTGCGGCGCAAAGTGATAAACAAGTCAAAGGTGAAAAAGCCCCTTTACTCGGTGGCTTTTTTAAACCGACAATTTCAACCTCAGACTTAGCACTAATTACAAGGCAATTAGCAACACTTATTCAATCGGCACTCCCTGTTGAAGGCGCTGTTATGGCGGTTGCTGAGCAATGCGAAAAGCCGCGTTTAAAGCGTATGCTTATGTCGGTACGCTCAAAAGTGGTTGAAGGTTACACACTTGCCGATGGCCTTAGTGAGTTTCCTCATGTTTTTGACGATTTATATCGTGCAATGGTAGCCGCAGGCGAAAAGTCGGGTCACCTTGACCAAGTACTTAATCGTTTAGCCGACTATACCGAGCAGCGCCAACATATGCGTAGCCAAATAACTCAGGCTATGGTTTACCCTATTATTTTAGTGGTATTTGCAATCGGTATTGTGTCGGTATTGCTTGGTACTGTAGTACCAAAAATATTAAAAACGTTTGAAAAAACAAAACAAGTACTTCCTTGGACAACCGAATGGGTTATGGCAGGCAGCCATTTTGTGCAAAATTATTGGTTTATTAGTTTAATAGCTATTACAGCTATAGCCATTGGTATTAAGCATGCACTTAAGCAGCCTAAAATACGTTTTTGGTGGGATGACCGAGTACTACATATGCCAGGTATAGGTAAAGTGGCTCGTGGTATTAACACCGCACGTTTTGCGCGTACTTTAAGTATTTTATCGTCAAGCTCGGTACCATTGCTCGAGGGGATGCGTATCTCGGGCGGTGTATTAATTAACGAAAAAATTAAAAAAGCGGTTGCAGATGCATCCGATAGAGTGAGCGAGGGTGCAAGCTTAAGAGCTGCACTTCAGCAAACTAAGTTGTTTCCACCAATGATGCTGCATATGATAGCAAGTGGTGAAAAATCAGGTGAACTAGAGCAAATGTTAGAGCGTGCTGCAAATAACCAAGATCGCGAATTTGAGAGCATGGTTAATGTATCGCTTAAACTACTAGAGCCTGCGATGATCGCCTCAATGGCGGTTATTGTATTATTTATAGTAATGGCAATATTGCAGCCAATAATGGCGATGAATAAAGCTGTTGGACTTTAAGTTAGAATAAACTTTTAAATATATTAATGGTTTTACCTAAACCATTTTTACTTAATGTTTTTAGAATAATGAGGTAATTACGTGAATAAACAATCAGGTTTTTCTTTACTAGAAGTGATGGTGGTACTGGTTATCATCGGAATGATTATGTCAATTGTTGCACCTAACATTATGGGTCAGCAAGAAGAGGCTGCTATCGATAAAGCGCATCTAGATATTCAGCAATTAGAAGATGCAATGAGCTTATACAAGCTTAAAAATAAGAGCTACCCAAGCACAGAGCAAGGTCTTGAAGCGCTAGTTACTCAAACAAGCATTGAACCGGTTCCAAAACGTTTCCCTGACGGTGGTTTTATTAATGAATTACCAGAAGATCCATGGGGTAATCTATATCAGCTAATTAGCCCAGGTGAAATTGGCAAGTTTGATATTTTTTCTATGGGCCCAGATGGTGAAGTAGGTACTGATGATGATATCGGTAACTGGGACGAAGAAAAACAATAATGCTTAAGTACACTGCTTTGTATGAATATGTTAATGCTAGAGGCTTGCTATGAAAGCAAGCCTTGAGCAGCGCCATGCAAAAAGTAGAGGCTTTAGTTTAATAGAAATTTTAGTGGTATTAGTGATCATCGCTTTTGCTACAAAAATGGTGGTATATAGCTTAGAAGGCGGTGCTGAGGAAGAGTTAGATACTCAAGCATTAAGGCTGCATACCACCATTAACATGGCATCGGAATTTGCCATTTTAAACCAAGTTGAATTGGGCTTATTAGTAGAAGAAAATACGTTAGAGTATTTAGTTTTCGATGGTGAAAAGTGGATTACCTTTGACCGTGAAGATCTTTTTAAACCAATAGAGTTAGATGAAAGATTAAAGCTCACGCTTAACTTAGAAGATTTAGCGTGGGCGCAAGATAACCTCTTGGAGCAATCTAACTGGCGCGAACTTATGAGTGGCGGCGATGAAGACAGCTTACTTGAGCTTAAAAAGTTGAAAATCCCACAAGTACTTATTTTGTCATCAGGTGAGGTAAGCGCGTTTCAACTTATATTAGAGTTAAAAGAGCAAAGCGAACCTGTGTATTACATTGAAGGTGAATTTGCTGCACCAGTAAACTTTCGCCGAGAGCCAGAATAATGAAGCGCACTAAAGGGTTTACTTTATTAGAGGTGTTAGTGGCATTAAGTATTTGTGCCATGGCGGGTATAGCTGCAATGCAAGCAACAAGCGAGCACATACACCACTTAACGACTATTGAAGAGCAAACCTATGCATCTTGGGTCGCCGAAAACGTTATTATTGAACAGCGTACTAAAGGCGAACAATGGCAAGGTAAAAATAACCTTAAAGGCAGCGAAGTAATGGGCGGTGTTGAATGGTTTTGGCAGCAAGAAGTAACAGCCACTGCTGACAAAAGCTTTGTTAAGTTAACCATAAATGTTTTTACGGATGAAAAATATGAGCATTCGGCATATGAGTTATCAACGTATCTCAATAAAGGCAAAAAGTAAGTGAAGCAGCGCGGGTTTACATTACTTGAAGTTATGGTAGCACTGGGTATTTTAGCTTTTGTTATTATTGCTACTCATCAAATACTCGAGACGACAACAAGAGCAAAAGATGCCTCCGATGAAAAAATTGCTGAGTTAAATGGGTTGCAAACAACATTTAGGTTAATGGATCAAGATTTTAGCCAAATGACCAAACGTGCAGTACGAAACGAATCTGGTGATGTTCAGGAACAATACTTACTTGCTGGTCGTTACGTTTTAGAAAGCCAATACGATGGTATTGCGTTTGTACGAGATGGCTGGATAAATCCAATTAATTTATTGCCACGTTCAGAACTACAAGCCGTTGGTTATAGAGTGATAGACGATAACCTTGAGCGTGTTTATCGGGTTTATGTTGATCAGCTTGATAATATGGAACCGCGAGTTCAACGTGTACTAGAAAATGTTGAAGAGCTTAAGTTTGAGTTTTTGGATGATAAAAACGAATGGCAAGAACAGTGGGAAATTAAAGCTCTCCCTAAAGCGGTTGCTGTTACTTTGCAACAAATAGAAGCAGAGCCAATTCGTCGTGTATTTTTAGTTCCTGGGCAAGGCAAAGTTGTTGCTACACAAAGTACGGATGTGAATAATGGTTAAGCAGCAATCATCGCGCGGCGCAGCACTTGTTATTGTTTTGTTTATTGTGGCATTAGCGGCTATTTTAGCAGTAGAAATGAGTGCTAATTTAATGGTTCAAGTGCAAAAAAGTACTAATTTGCAAGGTCATCAGCAAGCTAAATGGTACGCTTACGGTGCAGAAGAGCTTGCTATTAAAGGGCTAATACAAAGTAAAAAAGATGATGCTGATAAAACAACACTTGATCAAGTTTGGGCAACTCAAGGTGATGCTTCATACCCTGTTGATAACGGCACGTTAAGTGGCAAAATTACTGATTTACAAGCATGTCTAAATTTAAATGCTTTAGCCATAGCGCCAGAAGAAAATAGCGCAAGTAAAACAAACCCTGCACATAAAGCACTATTTGCATTACTTGAAAACATTGAAGATTTACCTGCTGATGAATCAGAAGAGACAATGGCAGATAGCGTATTTGATTGGCTTGACGAGGACAGTATTACATATCGCTCAGGCGCAGAAGAAGACGAGTATTTATCACGAGATTTTCCGTATATGACAGCCAATAGTTTATTTGCATCAGCATCGGAATTACGCTTGGTTAAGGGCTTCAACCCATTAGTGATGGAAAAAGTACTGCCATATGTATGTGTAATACCAGGCAGTACGCTTTTATCTATTAACGTAAATACATTAATCCCAGAGCAAGCACTTATACTCAGTGCCTTAATAGAAAGCTTGAGCTTATCTGGTGCAGAGGCTGTGATAGGTGCAAGACCGCAAACTGGCTTTGACACCATCGATGAATTTTTTGAACAGGTGAAGCAACAAGGCGGTACTAATACCGACTCAGTCAAAAGTTTATTTAGTATTAAAAGCGAATATTTTAAATTACAAACGCAGGCAAATTTTGTCGACCTGCGTTTTTCGATGACCACATTACTGCACGCTAAAGACGGTGACGTAACGATACTGGCGCGAAAATTTGGAGGCGTACAGTGACAGAAATACTGTTGATCCGCACGGGTCAAACCGAGCAAGAATTGCTTAATTGGTTGATTTACTCACCACAAGAACAAGAAATAATAGCCAGTGGCGAGTTACCAAATGCAGAGCATTTAAGTGAGCTAAGCGAAAAAGCACTTACCCGAGAAGTGGTCGTGTTGTTACCAAGTGATCAAGTGCAATTAAAAACGGTCGCTTTGCCAACAAAATGGAATCGCAAGCTTGAGCAAGCATTGCCATACATGCTTGAAGAAGATATAGCATGTGACGTAGATGAACTGTTTATAGCAGTAGCGCAGCCGACAATGCTTGGTGAGCAACATGCAATTCGTGTCGCAATGACAGACCGTGAATGGTTTGAACAATGGCTCGCATTATTTGTAGAGCATAATCTATCAGTATACAGAATATTACCCGATGCTTTGTTGTTACCGCTTGCAGATGATGGCGCAGTCACCGCTATCGAGCTCAATAACCAATGGTTATTTAAGCAAGGGCAATGGCATATTGGTGCGGTTGAATCTAGTTGGTTAAATGGCTACTTAACAGCCATGGGTAATCCTGA
Source organism: Pseudoalteromonas sp. NZS11_1 (assembly GCF_015864275.1). Classification (NCBI taxonomy): domain Bacteria; kingdom Pseudomonadati; phylum Pseudomonadota; class Gammaproteobacteria; order Alteromonadales; family Pseudoalteromonadaceae; genus Pseudoalteromonas; species Pseudoalteromonas sp. NZS11_1. Next base: position 11,282 of record NZ_JADYXK010000040.1, on the reverse strand, counting down.
TATTAAGCATTTTAGCCCAGCTAGTCAGTTTCCAGAAAGCGTTAACTTACAAGCGCAAACAAGTGAGTACGACTTACCTCTAGCATTATTTGCAAAGCAGTTAGATAGCGTTAATTTTAACTTACGCCAAGGTATGTATCAGCTTAAAAAGCAAAGCGCCTTATGGTGGGGTTACTGGAAAGGCGCCGCAATTATAGCAAGTGTTGCATTGGTTTCTACGATTACAATAAAAGCTATTGAGTTACACCAACTTAATACACAAGTAGAATTAGCTAAAGCTCAAGTAGTCGACAGATACCAAAAAGCATTTCCAGGAACTAAAGTTCGCCCCAATCTAATTAAAAGCCAAATTAAAGGCGCGTTAGATAAAGTGCAAGGCTCAAGTGAGTCGGGCTTTTTAGACTTAACGACTAATTTGGTTGATGTATTTTCGCAAGTTAGCGAATTTACACCTGAAACACTTCGTTATGACAAACGTCGCAATGAGCTGCGCATTCGTGCACGCGCTAAAGACTTCCAAACTTTTGGTAAAGTAAAAATCATACTTGAAAAACAAGGTTTAACTGTTGAGCAAGGGTCTTTAAATAATGACGGTGATTATGTCGTTGGTGAAATTAAACTGCGAGGTGCAGTATGAAAAAGCAGTTAATGCAACAATGGCGCTCGCTTAAAGAGCAAGAACAACAATTGGTAATGGTCGCTGGTGGCGTGTTTATTATTTTTGTTTTAGTAATGGGAATATTTCGACCATTAAATAATGCGATAGAAAAGGCACAGCAATCTCAAATTAAACAACAAGAGCTATTAGCTTGGGTTGATGACAGTATTGTTAAACTAAAGGCTGCGGGTAACACCAGTGTTGCTAGCAATGCAAACTTAAGCCAAATTGTTAATTCTACACGTGGGCGCCATCAAATAAGTATTAGTAAAATGCAGCCAAGTAGTGATTCGCTACGTTTGACGCTCGACTCTGTAGAATTTAATCAGTTAATAGAGTGGTTAGATGAGCTAGTGAATCAGCACGGCTTAAAAATTGAAAACTTAGATTTGAGCCGCGATGATAAATCAGGCTATGTGCGTGTAAGCCGTTTAGTATTAGAGAATTAATTAATGAAAAAAATAATAACGTTATCGGCTGTCTTTTTAATTAGTTTTATTGTGTTTTGTATTATTAAATTACCAGCACATATTGCACTAGATATAGCAAAACCGTACTTTCTAAAGCAATTAGAAGTAGGCCAAACTGTAGGCACTGTTTGGCAAGGTCAAATGATGCAAGTTCGTTTTGATGGTGAACAGTTAAATAATGTGCGTTGGGACATTGCTGGCTGGAAGTTATTTACAGGCAAGCTAAATGCGAATGTGAAGTTTGGTAATGCACGAGAGCGTAGTGATATCTCGGGTTATGCTGATGTAAGTTATGGGCTTTTTAATCAAGAAGTTAAAGTGACTGACGGCCTAGTGCGCTCAACAGTAGAGCGTGCAATGCAGCGCGTGCAGCTTCCCCTACCTGTAACCGCTAAAGGACGTGTAATTTTAGAACTTGATGAATACAGCTCAGGTGCACCTTATTGTGATTCACTAAAAGGTGAAATAGCGAGCCCTAATATTGACGTGCAAGGCTTAAATGGGTGGTTTAATATTGGCCCTCTGGCTGGTAAGTTAAGCTGTAAGTCGGGCGATATTGCTATATTAATTGACCCAGATAATACGCTTGGCCTTGAGGCAGATGCTACACTTAAAGCTAATTTCGACTTTAGTGTGGCAGGTTATGTAAAACCAGATGCTAGCTTACCTAAAGATGTACATGATGCGGTTAAATTTTTAGGCCGACCAGATAGCCAAGGTCGTTACCCGCTCAACTTTTAATGTTTGAATATAAAGAGTTTTAATGCAAATACCCCAATTTACTGAGCTGCACGCAAAGCAGCTCAGCACATTTTTAAATACCCAATCTCAAGCAATGACCCTTCAACAAAGCCAAGGCTATTTATTTGGCGTTATTTGTTCGCCCAATCCATTAGATGTGCATGAGTGGCTTGAGCAGATATTACCAAATACAGCTAATGATTTAGATGAAGAAGTACTTTTCTTGTTTATGGCGCTATATCATAAAATTAGTGAGCAAGTATTTGAAACAGGATACAAATTACCTAACACATTTGATGCTGAGTTTTGTAAGTCATGGAGTAAAGGTTTCTTAGTTGCAACCAAAGCTTACGCAGAGCCTTTGTTAAATGCACCGCAATTAGACACTGACTTTAAACAAGCATTAGAAAGTGCGTTAAGTACATTAAGCTTTTTTGCACTCGACCAGCTTGCAATAGCTCAGATTGCCAAACAAAATAACATGACTATAGAAGCCTTGTGTCAGTACCAATATGAATCAATGGGTGACTTTGCATTAGGGTTTGCTGAACTAATTGAAGTGGTCGCAATTAATAGCGGTTTGATAACCGACGAGAGTTGGGAAGAGTAATTATTAATACCAGGCGCTTAGTTTAATCTAAGTGCCTAGCTCTAATATAATATCCGTGCAGCCTTGTTTGCACTTTACTACGCCTTTACCAGGTTCACTGGTGGCTAAATTAAGTGTTAAAACCCCATTACACTTCTCACACTTTAACGTTTTGCCTTGTGCCAATTGCTTGAGCATATTGCGTTGTTTATGAAATGAGTCGCTTGCTTTTTTATTTAATCCTGAAAAATCCACTACTTTGCTCGCTTTTGCTCTAATGCTTCAGTCACTATTTTACATACTGTATTTAAACGATCGCCATAAAAATAAAGGTTTAAGTCACGTTCACGACAATAGCGTAGGTGAAATAACTGAACAGAGTCATCTGTTGTAAACGTTTTTTCTACGTACTCACCCTCAGATTCAGACAATTTAAGTTGAGTGCTGATTCTATTTTTAGCCATATTTGCAGCAGGGCTTCTGTTAACCTTACTTGCATCACTTAAAAAACCAATGCCTTCACCTAATAACCTTTCGCGAGGTTCTTTTATAAGCGGATGATCGATTGTAAAAAAGGCAAGGATCACAACTACCAAAATAATAAATTTTTTCATGGATACGTAAACCTTGATCTAAGTAGGGTTGAATTACCATGCAGTGTAATAAACTGCATTTTAAAAGCAAGTAACTGGGATGAATAAATTATTAGCGATCTATGCCAGTAATTTTAACCAACATTGTTATAATGGTTAACAGCAGTCAGATATTTCTGAAATATCTGAAAGTATTCGAGAAGGCAATTTATTAAAGTAAATCTGCCTAGCAAGTAACTTGCTAGCTTTAAGTATAGAGTACTTGAGTATTGCTGGATTTTTATTTCCAAGCGGCGTTGAGGAACTTCGATGGACAAGCAAATTAAAGTAAAGAATATCCCTGTAGAGGTGAAAATCCAAAAACCGGATTTAAGCCGTCAAGATGATAGGTTCAATCCCCGAAATCGTATTTATGTGCGTGCCGTAAAAGGCCTACATCAATTACTTAGGCAGCGCATTGGCTTTTTAGGCCTACTTGCGTTTATGTTACTTCCTTGGATTAATTTTAACGGCCAGCAAGCAGTACTGTTTGATCTAATTGGTCAAAAATACAATATTTTTGGTTTAACGCTATGGCCTCAAGATTTTACCATATTAGCGTTTATTTTTATGCTGGCAGCATTTGCGCTGTTTTTAGTGACCACCTTCTATGGACGGGTGTGGTGTGGCTACACATGTCCGCAAACTGTTTGGACCTTTATTTTTATTTGGTTTGAAGAAAAGCTTGAAGGCACAGCTAATCAGCGTAAAAAACTCGATCAAAGACCCATGAATTTTGATAAGTTTTGGCGTAAAACGGCAAAGCATACTAGTTGGGTATTGTTTTCGTTATATACCGCTATTTCTTTTGTGGGTTACTTTACGCCAATCAGAGAGTTACTTCCTGATTTTGTAACGTTTAACGTGGGTGGTTATGCACTAGTCAGTATTATTTTCTTTGCTGCGTGTACCTATGGTAATGCCGGTTGGATGCGAGAAATTATGTGTTTACACATTTGCCCTTACTCTCGTTTTCAATCAGCTATGTTTGATAAAGATACATACACTGTAACGTACGACGAAAGCCGTGGTGAAAGCCGTGGTCCTCGTTCACGTAAAGTAGATCATGAAGATTTAGAGCTAGGCGACTGTATAGACTGTAACTTGTGTGTTCAAGTGTGCCCAACAGGTATTGATATTAGAAATGGGTTACAAGCTGAGTGTATTAACTGTGGTGCATGTATTGATGCGTGTGATGGCGTAATGGATAAAATGGAATACCCGCGTGGGCTTATTTCATATACGACAGAGCGAAACCTCGAAACCCCAGAAAATAAAACGAATCCACTACGAGCTAAAATCATTGGTTACACGGTCATACTTGTTGTGCTTACGGGAGCACTTGTAGCTAATATAGCGCTGCGTAAAACAATGGACTTTGATATCATTCGTGATCGAAATCAATTATATCGTGTCGATTTTGATGGTTTAGTAGAGAACACCTATACATTAAAGGTAATTAATAAAGCGCAGTACGAGCAAACCTTTAATATTAAAGTGCAAGGGTTAGATAACTTTAAGTATATTGGTAAGCAGTCATTTACTGTGCAGGCAGGGCAATCTCATAATGTGCCATTGTCGCTTGTAATGGACCCTTATGATTTGAAGGTGTCGATGACAGAGTTTAACTTTGTGCTTTCACCGGTAGATGAGCCGGATGAGACAATATCGCAGTCGAGTAACTTTTTTAAAGCGCGATAATCACAACCTACCTTAAATAGGTAAGTTGATATAGCAATTAACAAAAGCGGGTATATAACCCGCTTTTTATTTTATATAAGAAGAGTATGAGTAAATTTAGTTTTATTGACTTAACACCTGACCTAATACTCGATGCAATAGAAAGCGTAGGTGTGTACGCCGAATCTGGTTTGTTGGCACTCAATAGCTATGAAAACAGAGTGTACCAATTTAAAGCCGATGATGGTCTGCGTTACGTAGTGAAGTTTTATCGCCCAGAGCGCTGGAGTAAAGAGCAAATTCAAGAAGAGCATGACTTTGCATTTGAACTGGCAGAAGCGGAAGTGCCTGTTGTTGCCCCTATTTTATATAATGGGAAAAGCTTGTTTGAACACGAAGGTTATTTGTTTGTGTTGTTTCCAAGTGTCGGCGGGCGTTTATTTGAGGTTGATAACTTAGATCAACTTGATGTAATGGGGCGTTTAATTGGCCGTATGCACCAAGTAGCTAAAACAAAGCCTTTTACTTATAGGCCAACAGTTACCTGCGAGGAGTATTTACATACAGCCAAAGTTCATCTTCAAAAAAGTAACTTAGTGCCTATGGGAATAAATACTGCCTTTTATACTATTTTAGATTTAGTGATAGAGCAGGCGCAAAAACAGTATAAAGATGTGCAAAGTATTCGCTTACATGGTGACTGCCACGTTGGTAATATTTTGTGGGCAGGTGATGCGCTCATGTTTGTTGATTTAGATGACAGCCGCCAAGGTCCTGCAATCCAAGATTTATGGATGATGCTCAGTGGCGATAGAGCGACGCAACTGTTACAGTTAGACACCCTTGTGAATGCGTATGAAGAGTTTTGTGATTTTGATCACTCTCAACTCAAATTAATTGAACCGCTGCGAGCGATGCGTATTATCCATTATATGGGATGGGTAGCTAAACGATGGAGCGATCCTGCCTTTGTGCGGAACTTTACATGGTTTGCTGATGACAAATACTGGGAGCAACAAATTTTAGCACTGAAGGAGCAACTTGCAGCACTGCAAGAAGCACCGTTAAAGTTATTGCCGTAATATTTTATTTAAAGACAAGTACAACGAGATACAAATGCTTAAAAAATTAAAACTGAGTTTATTACTTTTATGTTTACCATTTGCAGCACTTGCTGCACAGTTTGAAGTTGATAATCAATACACTGTTATTGATGTAGACAAAAGTACATCACCACAAGTAACCGAATTTTTCTCATTTTACTGTCCACATTGTTTTAAGTTTGAACCAGTAGCAAAAGCAATTGAACAAGGCCTGCCAGAAGGCGCTGAGTTTATTAAAAACCACGTGAACTTTTTAGGTGGCGTGTCGCCACAAGCACAAAGTAATTTAAGCTTTGCCTACTTAATTGCTAAGCAGCATGGTCAGGCGCAGAGTATTAGCGATCAAATTTTTAAAAGTATTCATGTTCAGCGTGCTCCTTTAACTGAAATGAAAGACGTTAAAAAATTACTTGAAGTAAACGGTATTGATAGCGCAACGTTTGATCAAGAAATTGCAAGCATGCCAGTTATTTCGGCTGAGCAAGCAATGCAAAACAAACAAAATAAATATTCAAAATTAGGCGCACTTACAGGTGTACCTACTTTTATTGTTAACGATAAATATAAAATAAACCTCAACACCATCAAAAATCAAAAAGAACTTGATGAGTTAGTAGCGTTTTTATTAGCACTATAAATTTCGGAGCATAATAATGATTAAATTAGTTAAAGCAGGTTTGCTTGCAGTACTACTTCCTATGGCGGCAATAAGCTTTGCAGCAACGTATGAAGAAGGCGTGCATTACGACGTTGTTTCTGAGCGCGCAACTAAAAAGCCAGAAATTAAAGAGTTTTTCTCATTTTACTGCCCTGCATGTAATAACATGGAAGCACTAATTGGTGAGTTTAAGCCTAAGCTTGATAAAAACGTTAAATTTAAAAAGAGCCATGTTGATTTTGTAGGTGTACGCGACCCAGAAAACCAACAGATGATGAGCCAAGCACTCGCTACTGCAGAAGTGCTTCCGCAAAAAGATAAAATTGTCTCTGCAATCTTTAATCATATTCATACAAAGCGCGCTAGTTTTAATGAGCTTGCAGATGTAAAAGATATATTTGTAGCGCAGGGCGTTGATGGCGATAAGTTTGATAAGCTGTTTAAAAGCTTCTCGGTACGTACGCTGAGCTCTAAAATGAAACGTGATCAAGACTACTTTAAAGAAAAAGGCGCACTACGTGGCGTACCTACATTTATTGTAAATGGTAAGTATAAATTAAACCTAGGTCGTGAGTCGGGTATTACTGAACCAGAAGATATTAGCAAACTGATTAATTACTTAGCTAACAAGTAAGTTTAGCTAAAACTAAAAAAGCTCCTACAAGGAGCTTTTTTTATGGGTAACGTTTACTGAGCGTATTTATTTGCGCTGCAAGAAAACACCCGACTCAATGTGATGTGTATATGGGAACTGATCAAATATAGCAAAGCGCTTAACGTTGTGCGTACGTGTTAAGTGATCAAGGTCACGCTCAAGGGTTTCAGGATTACACGATATATAAATTATGTTTTCGTAATTAGCCACTAAGTCACACGTTAATTCATCCATGCCCGCGCGTGGTGGATCAACTAATATGGTTTGGCAGTCATAGCTTTTAAGGTCAATACCATCTAAACGAGAGAAAGTACGCTCGCCATTCATTGCTTGAGTAAACTCTTCACTAGACATACGAATAATATCTAAGTTCTCTACGTTATTTTTAGCAATATTGTATTGAGCAGAGTGAACAGATGATTTTGATATTTCCGTCGCTAATACTTTATTAAAACAGCCCGCTAATGCAATTGAAAAGTTACCGTTACCACAATACAGTTCTAGTAAATCATTTTTAAGTGGTTTACATAAATCTTGTGCCCACTCCAGCATATTAATATTTACTTTTGCATTAGGCTGAGTAAAGCTATTTTCTACTTGTTGGTATATAAGCTCTTGACCATTAACTGTTAAACGTTCAGTTACAAAGTCATCACCTAGTACTTCTTTTTGTTTGCGAGCTCGGCCTATAAAGTCAATTTTGTATTTACTGCTAAGCTTTTCTTTCAGTGCTTTAATTTCACTTAACCATTCATCATCCAGTGGTTTGTGATAAAGCAAGCTTACTAAAATTTCACCGCTTAGCGTGGATAGGTAATCGATTTGAAATAACTTACGACGTAATATTTCACAAGGCTTAAGATGCTCAATCATCACCTGCATTATTTCACCAACTAGAGGCGCTGCTGGATCAAATGTATCAACACGGATTTTTTCTTTTGTTTGTTGATCAAACATAATGTGAAACAGATCGTCACCGTCGTGCCATACTCTAAATTCAGCACGTTGGCGGTAGTTAGTTGGCTCTGAGCTAAATACTTCTAGTTGCTCCACACCAAAACGTTGGAACTGTGCACTAATACGCTGCTCTTTTTCACTTAACTGCGTTTGGTACTGTGTGGTATCTATTTTAATAACTGCCATTAACGCTACTACCTTATCTAAGATCTGTTTATCGGCGCTATTGTAGGGAGCGCTGCGTATTTGTCTAGTTTTGGCTAGCATTTATGCTGTTTTATTGAACATTGTACTTTAGTTTTTATTGTTATAGCCGATAATAAACTACGCACGCTTAGGAGACGAATCATGAAAATAGGTAATTATGGCTTTACGCCAAACAACAACATCAATAAATTCAATAATAAAGCTGATATACAGCAACCTACAATTACGTCTCCTCAAGATAGCTATCAACAACGAGGCCGAGAGTTGGCCGCAAAGGTGCTTGGCGATAAAATGGCTGAGCAGCTTGGATTGCCTATCGCAGAAAAAAAAGCAGATAAACCACTATTTGATTTTGATGAAATAGTAAAAAACGTACTCGATTTTGTGAGTAGTGCTGTTAATAAAGCAAAAGCTAATGGCGCTGATGACGAAAAGCTCAAAGATATGTTAGGCGACGCGCGCAAAGGGGTCCAAATAGGGATTGACGACGCTGTTGATGAACTCAAAGGTACAGGTGTATTTAATGATGACATGGAAGAGGGGATTAATAAGTCCAAAGAGGGAATTTACAATGGGCTCGATAAGTTTGAAGAGTCGTTATTTAACCCACAACCTGCCAGCGTAAATATAAGCCAGGCTCAATATGTCAGTATGACGAGTAATGCAGAGTATAAATTTACCACCGCAGAAGGTGACGAGGTAAGTATTAGCTTTGCAGATGCATTTGAATCTCAGTCGGCAAGTGGCTATCAGCAAAACAATAATGGCGAGTCGTTTGCAAGCTCATCATCGCAATCTCGACAGGTATCATTTTCGATGTCGGTTAATGGTGACTTAAATGAGCAAGAGCAAGAAGCTATTAATGTAATGATGGAAGACTTACAAGATTTAAGTAAAACCTTTTTTGGTGGTGATTTAGATGAAGCATTTGAACAAGCGCAAGAGCTGAGTTTAGACAGCGATCAGCTGGTGGCTTTTTCTATGGATTTACGCCAAACAAAAACAATAGCAACAGTTAAAAGCTATGAAGAATATAGACCAGCACCAGAAAAACAAGTAGCGGAGGGTTTAGCTCCTTTTAATGATGACCTTAAAAATGCTTTTGAAAAAGCGGGTGAGCTTGGATTACAAAATCAGCTAGCTGGCATTCTCCAATGGTTAAATCAAGATCAGGAGCAAATAGATAAGTTAGTAGATTACACAAAGTCTATGTTCGAAAACCTTAATCAGTTAAATTCGGCAGCCGACAGGCTTACTGATTTAGAAACCACGCAAAGTTAAACTACTTTCTTTTATAAATACCTCATGGCAAACTGCCGTTCTTAAAGTAAAGTGGGAACGGTAGTTTGTCAGCGCATATAATGGTCTTTGATTCAGGTATTGGTGGAACTACTGTACTTGAGCATATAAAGCAAAGTATCCCCAATGCTCAGTACAGTTATTTTATGGATAATGCATTACTACCTTATGGTGCTCAATCTCAAAAAACCATCATTAACCGATTATGCTCACTTATTCATTTCATCAAAGCTAATACGCTTAATGTTGATTTAATTGTAATAGCGTGTAATACCGCTTCTACATCTGCACTTAGCGCTGTTCGCCAAATGACAGATATTCCTATAGTAGGTGTTGTGCCAGCAATAAAGCCTGCGGCAGAGTTAACACGTTCAAATCATATTGGCTTATTAGCCACACCGGCAACGGTCGCCAGTTCATACACTAAAACATTAATTACTGAGCATGCACGTAATGTAACCGTTAATCTATATAGCAGTGTGGAGTTAGTAACTTTAGCTGAGCAATACTTTTTTACAGAGTCTTTGGATACAAACAAGTTGCATCAAGTGCTTGATGACCTACATATAGATAAAACTATAGATGTACTTGTATTAGGATGTACGCACTTTCCAATATTAGCAGAGCCTATTAGTCAGTATTTTGAAGGGAATGTAAAATTACTTGATTCAGGTGTAGCGATAGCAAACAGAGTCAACTACTTACTTAACCAACTTAACTTGTGTGTGAATAAACTAACAGACATAAAAAAGCCGCTGCAATATTATGCAACGGCTGATGTGTTTAGCAATAAGCTAGCGGTAAAGCTAGTTACACTGACTGATCCGTCTCAGTACGTAGAGCATTAGAATCATCTTCTTGTTTTTGTTTTGCTTCACGTACCTTTAAAGTACGTTGTTGGAACTCGCTATCGTTCAAGTTAGCAATTGCATTGTCTGCATCAGCTTGCGCCATTTCAACAAAACCAAAGCCACGACGCTTGCCAGTATTCTTATCCTTTAATAAACGAACATTGAATACTTTGCCTTGTTCTTCAAATAATGCACGAACCACACCTTCGTTTGCACGATAAGGAAGGTTACCAACATAAAGCGTTTTTGTTTTAACTTCAGCTTCTTCAGTCACATCAGATGACATTGCAGCAATAGCAATCGCACCTATTAATAAACCAGCACCAAATAGTAATGCAGGGTTTAAAGCTAAGCCGCCTAAAGCGAACTCAACAACAACAAAACCAACTACAGCAAGAATAACAGAGAAGATAAAAGATTTTTGATCGGGTAATTTCATTTTAGATCTACCAATAAACAGGAAATAAACATTAATTTAACATTGTGAACTTGCTATCTTAACGTCTAAATCAAACATAGCAATGATATTTGTATTAAATAATAAATAAGAGCACAAAAAAGCATCATCTTAGGAAGGTTTTCATATGGTTTTACGTGGTTTTGTTCTATTTTTGTTCGAACAGTAAAAAGATCTAAAAAAAGGGTTGATCTGTTTTCGGATCTCCCTATAATGCGACCCCACTGAGACGGGAAACGCCAACGCATAGCGAGGCACGAACTACTCAGAGAGTTAAATAAAACTTCGGTTTTAAATCTTCTAAAAAGAAAGTTTAAAACTAAGT
>NZ_JADYXK010000039.1:0-27754 GCF_015864275.1 Pseudoalteromonas sp. NZS11_1 | reverse complement strand
AAACAGGAGTATTTCAGTATGGGGTAGAGCCAAATTTTTAAGGCTGTACTTAATGTTTTTCTTAAGTACCTACCTATGACATCCATGTAGGCAACAAAGAGTTAATCGTCCCTAGAAAGAATCCAAAGGGTAGCGCATGTTTGGCATTTATGCTGCGTTATCGCCTATTTATGGGGAACAACCACACATCACAGGCTCTGCCTTGCTTAAATACCAAACAGTCTGCTACAAATTCACCCACCAAAGGTCAGCACGCCCTAGTAGACCATATATAAGCACTAAACCTTGCAAATTCAACGTTTTTTTATAAGTTGATCTTGATCAAGCTAAGTGGCGGCGGCTATGCTTTGCGGACATATGTCCTTATTTTTTTAAGGTCATTTGTCTATCCTCACATAGCGCTATAATGAAGGCTTTGCTACTTTATCTTAGCTATTTGCTACTATTGAAGCAGTTCACTTCTCACAACCTATTCACTGGAACGTACAATGCAATTACCTACTGTTGATTATAAAGCTCCCGATGCGGCTGCACAATTTGTTGAATCATTAAGAAATACTGGATTTGGCGTTTTAAAAAACCACCCAATCCCACAGTCTTTAGTTGAGTCTATTTACAAAAATTGGCAAGACTTTTTTAACTCAGAGCAAAAGCAGGACTTTTTATTCTCTAAAGAAACTCAAGACGGTTATTTTCCGCCTTCAGTATCTGAAGTAGCGAAAGGCTTTACAATAAAAGACATTAAAGAGTACTTCCATGTGTACCCTAAAGGTCGCGTTCCTGCAGAGCTTGAAGCTGATGTACGTGAATACTACCGTTTAGCAAGTGAATTTGCTGGTACTTTACTAAGCTGGGTGCAGGCTCAATCTCCAGCTGATGTACGTGCTAAGTTTTCGATTGATTTAAAAGACATGATTGCAGGCTCTGAGCAAACATTGTTACGTATCCTACATTATCCGCCTATGACGGGTGATGAAGAGCCAGGTGCTATTCGCGCAGCAGCCCATGGCGATATTAACTTATTGACTGTATTACCAGCTTCTAATGAGCCTGGTTTACAAGTTCAAAAAACAGATGGCGGTTGGTTAGACGTGCCATGTGATTTTGGCAGCTTAATTATTAATATCGGCGACATGTTACAAGAAGCGTCGGGCGGGTATTTCCCATCGACAATTCACCGTGTAATTAACCCAACGGGTAAAGCATCTACTAAATCGCGTATTTCACTACCGTTATTTTTACACCCGCATCCAGGTGTTGTGCTTTCAGAGCGCTACACGGCAGATAGCTACTTGCAAGAACGCCTGCGTGAGTTAGGTGTTAAGTAACTCTTATACTTAGAGTAATTAAGTATAAATATAAAACGGCTTATGGCCGTTTTTTGCATTTTTAAGCAACTTGAGCACAGGTTTAATTTTATTAAGCTATGCTCAATTGCTCGCAACGTAAATAATGGCATGCATTCTTAGCTACTACAGGTATAATGCGCGCAACTGGCTAATGTAGCCTAATTTAAAAGAGAGTTTATATGAGTTTTGAAGGTTTAGGTTTATCACAGTCTTTGGTTAATGCGGTTTTAGAAAAGGGCTATGAAACGCCAACGCCGATTCAGGCTCAAGCAATTCCTGCAATTATTGAACGCCGTGATGTTATGGCAGCAGCGCAAACAGGTACAGGTAAAACAGCGGGTTTTACATTACCACTTATTGAGCGTTTGTCGTCAGGCCCTAAAGCTAAAAGTAACCACGTACGTGCACTTATTTTAACGCCTACACGTGAGCTTGCTTTGCAAGTAAGCGAAAACGTTGAAGAGTACGCTAAGCATTCGGATGTGAGCTCATTTGTAGTTTACGGTGGCGTTAAAATTAACCCACAAATGCAGCGTCTTCGTAAAGGTGTTGATATTTTAGTAGCAACGCCGGGTCGTTTAATCGACTTACATAATCAAAATGCAGTTAAATTTGATAGCGTTGAAGTGCTTGTACTCGATGAAGCTGACCGCATGTTAGACATGGGCTTTATTCATGACATTAAACGCTTAATTGCTAAAATGCCTGCTAAACGTCAAAACTTGATGTTTTCGGCTACATTTTCTGACGAAATTCGTGCATTAGCAAAAGGGTTAATTAATGACCCTGTTGAAATTTCAGTTGCTGCAAAAAATACTACTGCAAAAAGTGTTACTCAGTGTGTTTATGCGGTAGATAAAACACGTAAAACAGCATTGCTAAGCCACTTGATTCGCACTAACGATTGGCAACAAGTATTAGTGTTTAGCCGCACAAAGCACGGTGCTAACCGCTTAGTTAAACAACTAGAGCGCGATGACATTGTAGGCGCGGCTATCCATGGTAATAAATCACAAGGCGCACGTGTTAAAGCACTTGATGGTTTTAAAAGTGGTGAAGTACGCGTACTAGTAGCAACAGACATTGTTGCACGTGGTTTAGACATTGTTGAATTACCGCATGTTGTTAACTACGACTTACCAAATGTATATGAAGATTACGTTCACCGTATTGGCCGTACAGGCCGTGCTGGTGCGTCGGGTCATGCGATTTCGTTTGTAACAACAGAAGATGCTGTTGATTTATACGGTATTGAGCGCTTTATTGGTGAGCTTATCCCACGTGCTGAAGAAGACGGTTTTGAGCCTATTAACCCAGTAGCAGAGCGCGCATTAGATGCTCGCCCACTGCCGTCTAAAAAGCCTAAGAAAAAGCAGCCTTTTAATAAGCCTAAATCTGATAGCAGCAAGCCTAACAGTAAAAAGCCAAATAATGGTGGTAATGGTACCGGCCCACGCCGTGGTGGTTCTAAAAAGCCAGCTGCTAAAACAGATGACAGCGCGCAAAACCCATGGGCAAAGCGTGAATCTGTTGGCGGTAGTGGCCAACGCCGTCGTCGCACAAATAACGATTAATGATCATATTGGCGTTTAATTAATTTAGAACTTGGTTAAAGGCTGATACAAAAAACGCGCTCTCTTCTTTTGAACAAATAGAAGCAGCGCGTTTTTTATTGTCTGTAATTTGTACTTACTGTATTGCCTACCTGATTAAATAGTTAATACCCAAGCCGACAAATAAAGTAACACTTACGCTAAGTAGTGTGCCGAGCATAACGTACTCGGTAAGTTTTTTATCTTTGCTTGCACTTAAATCGCCAAACCTAAATACTGACTTTGCCGCAAGTAAAAAGCCAAGCCCTGCAAATTGGTCAAGCAATATAAAGCTCAGCATAAGTACGCGCTCAAGCATACCTATGCTTTGCCCTGCAAGTGGTAAGCTACCAGTACTTGAAAAGTTACTTGTTAAACGCTCTAACATCATTCTTATAAATACGGCGCTAGGACTTAAAATAATTAAATAACCGCATACCACCCACAGTATTTTGGGATCAGTGAGCATATTATTAATTGCTGTCATAAAGCTATTGTTATCAGTTAGCCAAATACTGAGCGCAATAATAACGAGTATGTGCGCTATTTGATCAAGTAAAAAAGGCACCACGCCTTTATTAGAATACGATTTAGCTATATCAATAAAGTAATGGCTCAACATAATGCTCGCCGTGGCAATTAAAACACTGCTTAGTTGTTGCCACCCGAATGTGTATTCCCACACGGTAATAATGAGTGCACTTGTTACACCATGCACAAGTACATGAAAATAAAGCTTACTGGCTTTAAAGTGACGGGTGTTTCTGTCGTTTACCCAACTCATAGGTTGCCAGTAAAAATCAGCGAGTAAGTGGCCAATAACAAGCGCGACAAGTAAAAGTGAAAACTCCATTATTCACCTCCTTTAATTATATTTTTTATAACGTGTTGTGTGTGCTTAATAAAGCGCTCTATAAGTTGGTAGTGCGCTAAATTTAGTAGTTTTGTTACATTTTCGCGACTTGTTTTAAGCTCTTTAGCCAGTGCCGCGTGGCTGTTGTCTGATGATGTTAAATAGACATACAGGGCATTTGCTTGTTTTTGCGTGATTTTAGTGAGTAATACGTCGGCAAAGGCTAAATTAAGATTTAAGCTTTCATCAAGCTGCTGCTCATTAATATTAAAAACAAAGCGTTGATTACCTATTTTATCAAGGCCTTGCCCCGAAAGGGTAAAAGCAGAACCGGTTGCTGTTTTTATATCGCTGCGTGGGTTATCTATTTGCCCAAGTGCCAAGCTTTGCCGTAGCTCATAACCTGACGATTTAAGGTGTAAATATACAAGTATGGCATTTTTAAAAAGGAGCTCAGGATTATTAACTTGTAACTGAAAGGCATCGCCTCGGTATATATTCCAAAGTGTTTGCTCCCCCGAAATGTTTCGCAAACTTTGCTCTAGTTGATAAAGCATGGCATCGTATTGCTGCTTAGGGATTGTTTGCGATTTAATAATATCGCCGCTGATCACACCAATCATAAAAATCTCAAAATGGTTACTTTTTAATATGTAACCAATATTGGTTACATAAGGGTATGTAACTAATTTAGGTTACTTAAATATAAATTGCAAGGTACACTTATTTTATAACGTTACTTTTATTGCTATTAATCCTCACTAGGACACTAAATGACTTTACAAAACGAGCAGCAAAGCACGAAACCACACGTAGGTATTTTTGTTGATGTGCAAAATATTTATTACACGTGCCGCGAGAGTTACGGAAAAAACTTTGACTACAATGCGTTTTGGCGGGTAATGCAGGCGCAATACAATATTGAGTGTGCTTTTGCGTACGCTATTTATCGAGGTGATGAAAAGCAAAATCAGTTTCAAAATATTTTGCGTGCGATTGGTTTTGACGTAAAGCTAAAGCCATTTATTCAACGCCGTGATGGAAGTGCTAAAGGCGATTGGGATGTAGGTATAACAATAGACATGTTAGAGCAGGGTAAAAGCCTTGATAAGGTTATTTTGCTCTCTGGCGATGGTGACTTTGCTTTGTTACTTGGGCATTTAAAAAATCAATATAATGTACCGTGCGATGTATACGGTGCTGACCGGTTAACCGCTGAGGTATTAAAACAAAGCGCAGAGCAATTTCATTTAATTGATAATACTTTGCTACTTTAACAGTAAAAAATAGTTAAAAAAGTGCAAGCTAAGTGCCTGCAACATGAGAGATTTTAATACAAAGCCGTAATAGATGAATTAAGCCTTATATAGGCTTTTTTTATTACTGTAATCAATTGGGTTTGCTAAATGATTATGGTAATTTTAAAGCATAACGAGTTACCAAGGACTTACATGCTTCATTACAGCAACATGCCACTAGACAGAGGCTCAAACTTTCGTAAAGACCCATCGTGGCTTAAAGCGCAAATGTCGGCGCAAAGTAAATGGGTTTTAGTTAAAAATAATCAAACCCTATTTATTAAAGATACCCCTAAAGTAAGCTATTTAACGTATCAACAAGTGGCGCATTTAGATTTGACGAGTGCTATTTTTGTTGGTTTAAATAATGCTAAACATGGTGTGTTTGCATTGGATGTATCTGATCTGGATGAAAGCATACTTACGCCTTTAATAGAGGGCGCTCAGTTTTTTGATATTCGCCAATATGGGCCTCAAGTAACCATTAAATATGCCTCAATAGCCGCCCTTGCGAGAGGGTTATGTTATTGGCATGCCACGCATCGTTTTTGTGGGCGCTGTGGTAGTAAAAACCGTTCAGTGGAAGCCGGGCACTCTAGAGTGTGTGAAAACGAAAACTGTAAGCATCCTACATTCCCGCGCACCGATCCTGCGGTAATTATGGTAGTTACTAAAGTCTTTGCTGACGGAGTAGAGCGCTGTTTATTAGGTCGCCAAGCCGCGTGGCCCACTGGTATGTATTCGTCGCTTGCTGGATTTGTAGACCCAGGGGAGACACTGGAACAAGCTGTTGCGCGTGAAGTTAAAGAAGAGGCAGGTATAGAGGTTGATAACGTACGTTATGTTGCATCTCAGCCATGGCCGTTCCCATCGTCAATTATGCTTGGTTTTTTTGCAGAGGCGACATCTGAGGAAATTAACGTAGATAAAGAAGAGCTAGACGATGCAAAATGGTTTAGCCGTGAAGACTTAGAGCAATTTGGTAATTGGCACGAAGAAGGGGAGCATTTAAAGCTGCCTAGAACCGACTCTATTTCTCGTTATTTAATTGAGCATTGGCGCACAAACCCTTAAGGATTAACAATGTCGAGTAAAAGTAATAAAAACACTCAGCTGGTATCATCAGGGCGCAAAAAAGCCTATACACATGGCGTAGTAAATCCCGTTGTACAGCGTGCATCTACCATTGTATTTGATACTGTAGCAGATTTAAAAGAAGCTGCTAAAACCCGTGGCGATAAAACGTTATTTTATGGGCGCCGGGGCACAACAACACACTTTGCACTACAAGAAGCGATTACAGAACTTGAAGGCGGCGAAGGCTGTGCACTATACCCTTGTGGCGCAGCGGCGATTAGCCAAGTATTTTTATCGTTTTTAAAAACCGGTGATCATATTTTAATGGTTGATAACGTGTACGAACCAACTCGCGATTTTTGCGATAAAATTTTAGTGGGACTGGGCATTACAACAACCTACTACCCGCCAACCATTGGCGCAGGTATTAAAGACTACATTCAGCCAAATACTAAAGTGTTGTTTTTAGAATCTCCAGGTTCTATTACGATGGAAGTGCAAGATGTGCCTGCTATGGTAAAAGTAGCCAATGAGCATAGCGTAATGACCATACTTGATAATACCTACGGCAACGGTTTGCATTATCGTCCGCTAGAGCACGGTGTTGATATTAGTATTCAGGCTGCAACGAAGTATATTGTCGGCCATTCAGACGTGATGATGGGGGTGGCTGTTGCTAATAAAAAGTACTGGCCAACCTTGCGCGAAAACTCGTACTTACTAGGGCAATGTACCAGTGCCGATGATGCGTATTTAGCGCTTAGAGGCCTTCGTACAATGGGTGTGCGTTTAAATCAACATGAAAAAGCAGCAATAGAAGTAGCTAAATGGCTTGAACAACATGAGCTTGTTGATCATATTCGCCACCCTGCATTTGAAACCTGCCCAGGGCATGAGTTTTTTAAACGTGACTTTGATGGCAGTAATGGGTTGTTTTCATTTGTGATGAAAACCGGTAATCAAAAAGCGATTGATGCATTTTTAGATAGCCTTGAGCATATTAAAATGGGCTTTTCGTGGGGCGGTTTTGAAAGTTTAGTAACCGCTAATTTAACTATGAAAGGGCTGCGTTCAAATACAGGTTGGGATTTAGGCCCGGTTATTCGCTTGCATATTGGTCTTGAAGATGTTGAAGATTTAATTAGCGATTTAAGCCAAGCACTTGAGGTTTATAAGCAGCATTTATAATTTATATCGCAATTTATGCTGTTACATTTAAATGTATTGTTACAAAGCTCACCATAGGTGGGCTTTTTTTTGCTGGTAATTCAAGGTGTTTACACTTAGTGTGGATAAATACACAGAAAATAAAAAGTCATTAAGGATAGTCAATGGCAACACCATTACCGATAAACGTAGGGCGATTAACGCAAATAGCGGGATTTGAGCTTGTACGTATGTTTTTAACTAAACGTGGACTTATTGCATTAGCTGCCTTTGCATTGGTGTGGCTAATAATACTACGCTACCCAATAGGGCAGGCAGTAGGCATTGTAAGTGCGCCCGATTTTGAGCAAATAGCCCGTGATATATCAGGTTCTATTGGTTTAAGTAAATTATTGGATTGGCCTGAGGCCGAATTTGCTATGTACTGGTTAATAGCCCTGTATAGCTTTCCCGTTTTTGGTTTATTTATTTGTAGCGACCAAACGGTAGGCGATAGAGAGCGCGGCACACTAAGGTTTTTATCACTGCGCTCCACTCGCTTTGAAATACTGTTTGGTCGTTTTTTAGGACAATTAGCGGTATTAGCCTGCTTAGTGGGCATTACTCTTGTGGCCACGCTCGCGGTACTAGGGTTTAGAGATCCAAGTTTACTGGCTGGTGGTTTTGCCCGTGCGCTTTCTATATTTTTAATATTAGTGATTACTCTGTGTCCATTTGTAGCACTTATGACGTTAATAAATACCTTTGCTCGCTCATCGCGTTTATCTATTGTATTGGCAATTTTATATTTTGCAGCAGGCGGTATTGTAGTTGGTATATTGCAATGGCAAATACCCGCATTAGGCTTGCTTGATTATTTATTTCCGGGTGTGCAAATAGAGTTATTAGCGGGGCAAAATTTACCATTATTAAGCGCTGTGGCTATTCCCCTTGTGCAAACAGCGGTGTTACTAAGCGTTGCTCAACGTATTTTTGCAAGGAGCTCACTATGAGACCATTAATTACAGCCAGCGGTTTGAGTAAATCGTATGGTGCAAAACTTGCGCTTAATAATGTGGACTTTGAGATTAATAAAGGTGCGCCAGTGGCGCTTGTTGGGCCAAATGGTGCGGGTAAAACCACCTTATTTAGTTTGTTGTGCGGCTATATAGCGCCAAGTAAAGGCAGCCTTGAAATATTAGGGCATAAGCCAGGGAGCGCTGCTTTATTTAATAAAGTAAGTGCATTACCACAAGATGCACAACTTGACCCTCGTTTTAATATAGATAAGCAACTCGCTTTTTATGCAAAACTGCAAGGTATGGGTGCTAAGCAAAGCCAAACTGAGGCGCTACGTGTACTTGACTTGGTTGGCTTAAAAGAGATTGCAAAGCAGCGTGCGGGGGACTTATCGCACGGCATGCGCAAGCGCGTTACGATAGCGCAAGCACTTATTGGCGCACCACAAATTGTAATGCTTGATGAAGCAACCGCAGGGCTTGATCCGATTCATGCCAGAGAAGTGCGCGAGCTGGTATCTGAATTAAGTGAACAGGCTACTTTTATTTTAAGCTCTCACGATTTAACAGAGCTTGAGCGACTATGCTCACAGGTACTTCATTTAGATAAAGGCGTACTAAGCGAGCATCAAACAAAAACAAATAATACCGATAAACACTTTTATACATTAATGCTAAGCGAAGCTTATCAAAATGTTGAGCAACAGCTTCAAGCAATTGCAGGGGTGAGCCGGGTGTATATGAGCCAACATAAAGAATATGTAGTTGAGTATCAGCCAACAGGTGAGCCGCTTGATATTGCACTGCTGAGTTTTTGTCATCAGCAACACTGGCAGTACAGGCAGTTAGTTAATGGACATACATTAGAGAATCAAATATTTAAACAGGAGAAAGTATAATGGGTTTACTTAGCGGACTTATGGGTAATGCAAGCGAAGTTGACGATTCTGATTTAGAGAAAATCCTCGCCAATACATTAATTGACGGTGAACAAGTAGAAAAGGCATATAAAGTAGTACGTGATATGTTTATTTTTACTAATAAGCGCTTAATCTTAATTGATAAGCAAGGTATGACCGGTTCTAAAATGGAAATGGTGAGTGTTGCTTACTCTAAAATAACCAAGTTTAGTAAAGAGAGCGCAGGCCATTTTGACTTAGATGCCGAGCTAAAAATATGGGTTGGCTCAGATCCAACACCAATTAGTAAAGAGTTTAAGTCTGGCGATAATATTAACGATGTTTACCGTATTATTAGCCAACACGCGCTTTAATACGGTACATGTTTTAAGTAGTTGTTGACTAAATGTTGCAACTACTTTAATTTTACAGTTTACAACACTTCCTTACAATTAACTTAATAAATACAACTGGTTAGTTAAGTTTTCATTCAGTTTCCTAACGTTAGCATGTGCCTCGACTTTAGCAATACAGCTAGAGCATAAAAAGCAATGTACATAGGGAAGTCTTACAATGAAAAAATTAGCAGTTATTATTTCGAGCATTTTATTATCTAGCACTGCGGCTGCTGCAGACAGCTACAATTCAATTAGTAACCTAAGCTATAAAAATAGCGATAACAACGACACCGTTGCTGTAGATTCTATTTACTACTTATCTCCTAAAAAAACTTTAGGTCCGTACGATCAGTTTGAATACATCAATAAACAAACTAACGTATATGGTGGCTACGCAGATGACGACTTTGGCGATTTAACATCAGTTGGTGGTGAATACTTCATTAATGAATTTGTTGTTGGCGCATCTTACGAAAACCTAGACCCAGATTCAGGTTCTAACAGTGAGCTTTATAAACTGACGGGTGGTTACTTTTTCAACCCTGATTTACTTGCAAAAGTAACACTAGTTGAAAACAAAGACGGCGATGATTACGCATTATTTGATTTAGCTTACAACTACATGCTAAACAGCACTGATTACGTAGGTGTTACACTTACATCAGACGACGATTTTGATTACCGTGCAGTAGCTGCTAAATACTTTATTGATTTACAGCAAGGTAACTACCTTACTTTTGAAGGTAAATACGAAAGCATTGATGATGCAGAAAACCAGTGGGTAGCAGAAACTAACTACTACTTTTCAAAGGCAACATCTGTATTTGCTAACTACAACAAGCAAGACACTTACAGCTTTGGTGCTCAACACTTCATCAATAAAAATATTGGTGTAAAGGTGGGTTATGAAAACAACGCTGATGATTCTGATAACGATGCGTACTTTGCTAACATGCGTTTTCAGTTTTAATTAAGTCCCGTACTTAGTTAATACAAAAGTAATATTAAAAAGCCCGCTAAATTTAGCGGGCTTTGTCGTTTTAAATGTTTGAGCTTTTAACTATAAACTTTTACCAGTCATAATTACGGCCTTTATTATGCTCATCTAAATAACTCCTTTAAGTTATAAATAGAGTGCCATGAATGGCTAAATTGTTATTAAAGCCATTAAGTGCAGTCGATGATAATAGCTATAAAATAGTAAGTATTGGAGTTGTTTTTGCTAGTAAACAATGGTTATTGGAAAAAACAGATAAAAATATGCACTGACACAAACCTATTTTTCATTATAAATACAGAAATAATGAATTAAACAAAGTAATTTTTTTGAGAAATTAAAAAAATTTAGTGAGAGGAAATTATATTGATGAGGTTTATCGAATAATTAAGTTGTGTTCAATTTAGCGACAGTTTGTACCGTATTTGTTACTTTTTAAATTTAAATGATGACATGATATTGTCTTGTAAATTTGATGGATACTTTGTATTTACATTTGCATATAAATTATTACAACTCCGCTGGGTTTAATTTGACCTTTATTCAGTTTTCGTTCATTTTTTTGGCGTTAGGATGCGCCCCGACTTTGGCTAGACAGCTGAGGCATAAAAAGTAATATTTATAGGGAATTTAAAATGAAAAAATTAGCCGTTATCATTTCGAGCATTTTATTATCAAGTGCTGCAACCACTGCAATAGCCGCAGATACTTACCAATCAATCAGCCATGTAGGATATGTGGACGTAGATGGTGATGACACAGTAAGTGTTGACTCAACATATTATTTTTCTCCAAAAGCGACTTTAGGTCCTTACGATCAATTTGAATACATCAATAAGCAAACAAATGTTTATGGTGCATACAGTGATAATGATCTTGGAGATGTTACTAGCATTGGCGGTGAGTATTTTGTAGAAGATTTTGTATTAGGTGCACAGTACAATAATCTCGATAGTGATTTTGGCTCAAGCACGGATGTAATTGAACTTTCAGCTGGTTACTTCTTTAACCCAAACCTTGTATTAAAAGCAACGTTTGTAGATTTCGAAGATGCTGACAATCAGTTTGTGTTTGACTTAGCATATAACCATCAGTTAAACAGCACTGATTATATCGGCTTTACAGTAACATCAGATGATGAGTTTGATTACCGTGCAGTAGCAGCTAAGTACTTTGTTGATTTACAGCAAGGTAACTACTTGACTGTTGAAGGTAAGTTTGAAGATGCTGATGGCGGTTCAAGTAACTGGGAATTAGCATCTAACTACTATTTCAGCAAAGCAACATCGGTGTTTGTTACAGTTAATAAAAATGATGACTACACTCTTGGTGGCCAACACTTTTTCAACAACAATGTTGGTTTAAAAGCAGGTTACGGCAATAACTGGGATGATTCTGATTATGATGCTTACTTTGCAAATGTAAGCTTACAGTTCTAATTTAACAGAAAATTAGAATATGAATAAAAAGCCCGCCCATTTGAGCGGGCTTTTTGTTCAGCGCTATTTACCAGCCGCAGTTGCGGCCTTCGTTTTGTTTATCTAAATATGTTTGTAATGGTGCAAAGTAATCGAGCATTGCTGTTGCATCCATTTGCGGCTTACCTGTTACAGTTTCAAGCGCCTCTTGCCAAGGGCGAGACGAACCCATTTCAAGCATAGCGTTTAGCTTATCCCCTGCTTCTTTTGAGTTATAAATAGAGCAGCGATGAATGGCTTTATCGTTACCGGCAATTTCACATAAGCTGCGATGAAACTCAAATTGCAAAATATGCGCTAAAAAGTAACGTGTATAAGGCGTGTTACCCGGAACGTGGTACTTAGCACCCGGATCAAAATCATTTTCGCTACGTGCGATAGGAGCTTGCACTCCTTGGTATTTTTCACGTAGTTCCCACCATGCTTTATTGTAATTTTCCGGTGCTACTTCCCCTGAAAATACCTGCCAGCGCCACTGATCAACCATTAAGCTAAACGGCACAAAGGCGACTTTATCAAGTGCCATTTTCATTAATAAACCAATATCTTTAGATTCATCAGGTACTTGTTCAAGTAAGCCGATTTCTTTTAAGTAACCCGGTGTAACCGATAAGGCAATGGTGTCACCAATGGCTTCATGAAAACCATCGTTTGCACTTTCTTGATAAAATAAAGGCTGCTTATTATATGCGCGTTGATAAAAGTTATGACCTAATTCATGGTGAATAACTGAAAACTCTTCGCCTGTGCGCTGAATACACATTTTAATGCGTAAATCGTCTTTGCTATCGATATTCCATGCTGATGCATGACACTGCACATCTCTGTCTTTTGGTTTTACAAACAGTGAACGCTCGTAAAATGTCTCTGGTAGTGCGTCAAAACCCATTGAGGTAAAAAAGTTTTCAGCCCCTTTTACCATTTTAAGTTCGTCGTAATTATTTTGAGCTAATAACTCGGTTACGTCGTAACCTGGATCGGCGTTTTCTGGTGCAACTACATCGTAAATATTACCCCATGCTTGCGCCCACATATTACCAAGTAAGTGCGCTGGTATTGGCTGATCTTGAGGTACTTTGTCGGTGCCGTACTTTTCACCTAACTTTGCGCGAACATGACAGTGTAGCGAGTTATACAGTGGTTTAACTTGGCCCCAAATACGGTCAAGCTCGGTGGTGAAGTCATCAGCAGGCATATCGTATTTACTGCGCCACATAGCGCCCGTATCGGCATAACCAAGCTCCTTTGCACCTTCGTTGGTCAGCACTACTTGTTGCTCGTAAAGTGAGCGCATTGGTTTTGATATTTGACGCCAGCCTTGCCATAAATCAAGTAGTTCGTTGTAATCTCGGCTGGTGGCCATTTTTGAAGTCATGTCGCCAAGGCTTAAACAGGTGCCGTCTTCTTTACAGTATTCACCTTTACCGTATAGCCCGCCAAGCTCTGCGACAATTTGTGAAAGTTGTGCTGTTTTATCAGCGTCTTGTGGGGCAGGAAGTGTAAGTGCTAGTTTTAGTTTATCAAGCTTACGGCGAGCATCGTAATCAAGCTCTAGTTCGTCGTATTTTGCAGCTTCATTTGCTAAACGCACGACTGTTTCGGTCATTTTACGGTTAACTTCAGCCGATAGAGCCGACGTATCATGAGTAATAAAGTTTGCGTAAATCCATTCTGCACGGCTCGATTCTAAATAAAGTGCACTTAGTTCTTTTTCTGTGTTTGTTATAAATGTATTTGCATCTTTAGCTGTTACAGCTTTTTTAGTGTGTGCTGAATCGGTAGTGTCTATCGTTACTTGCGCATCGCAGGCTGTTAAAGCAAGAGTACTTGCTACCATTAAGGCGCTCATACTTAGTTTAAATCGAAAGGGGGTCATGCTATTCCTTTAATTTATTGTTATTAAAACGTTGATAATAGCAGTGATGTTTAAAACAATAAAATGAATGCGTTAAGGCTCACGACTCGTCGTGCAATGATTGTATTTAAATTAAGATGGGTCATAATTAAGTTACTATTTTCATTCAATGTGTAAGGAATGTGCGCATGTTAATATTTATAATATTGCTGGTCGTGGTGGTAGTTATTTTTGCGGTTAAAGATATTCGCCTAAACTTGATTAGTCGTCCTACGTTTAAAATGTTCAAAAAGGTGCTTCCGCCATTATCGCAAACAGAGCGAGAGGCGATGGAAGCAGGTGATGTTTGGTGGGATGGTGAGTTATTTAGTGGTAACCCAGACTGGCAAAAACTGCACCGCTTTCCTAAACCAGAGCTTAGCGATAAAGAAAACGCATTTATGGCTAACCAAGTAGAAACCTTATTGGCGATGCTTGATGATTATCAAATTGTACAAAAAGACAAAGACTTACCAAAAGAAGTATGGGATTACCTAAAAACAGAAGGTTTTTTTGCGCTGATCATTCCTGAAAAATTTGGCGGTCGTGAGTTCTCGGCAATTGCTAATTCAACGATAGTGTCAAAAATTTCGACTAAAAGCTTAACAGCCGCAGTCACTGTTATGGTGCCTAATAGCTTAGGTCCGGGCGAGTTACTTCTTCACTATGGTACTAAAGAGCAGCAAGATCGTTGGCTGCCAAGTTTAGCTAATGGTACAGATGTTCCTTGTTTTGCATTAACGGGACCAGAGGCGGGCTCTGATGCTGGCAGCATTCCTGATTCAGGCGTGGTGTGTATGGGTGAGCATAATGGCGAGAAAGTAATGGGCCTGCGTTTAAATTGGTCAAAGCGTTACATTACACTTGCACCCGTGGCTACTGTACTCGGCTTAGCATTTAAAATGTATGACCCTGATGCTTTATTAGGTGATAAGAAAGAGCTAGGCATTACATGTGCTCTAATACCAACCGATCATCCGGGTGTCGAAACGGGTGAGCGTCATTATCCGCTTAATATGGCCTTCATGAATGGTACCACTTACGGTAAAGATGTATTTATACCACTGGACTGGATCATTGGTGGTCAAGAGTGTGCAGGGCGTGGCTGGAGAATGCTTGTTGAGTGTTTAAGTGCAGGGCGTGGTATATCACTACCAGCATTGAGTGCAGCAACTGGACATTTAGCTTCAAAAATGACATCGGCATATGCCATGGTACGCCAGCAGTTTGGTGTATCTATAGGGCAATTTGAAGGCGTGCAAGAGGCACTTGCGCGTATTGGTGGTTTAACTTACACACTTGAGTCATGCAGATTAATGACCGCAGGTGCGATTGATTTAAAATTAAGCCCGTCGGTTGTAACAGCGATTGCTAAATACCATATGACTGAAATGGGTCGTACGGTAATGAATGATGCAATGGATATTCATTCAGGTAAAGGAATTCAAGTAGGGCCTAATAACTATTTGGCGCATGGCTATATGGGTATTCCAGTATCAATTACGGTTGAAGGCGCGAATATTTTAACGCGTAACTTAATGATATTTGGCCAAGGTGCAACACGCTGTCATCCATTTGTTTTAAAAGAAATGGAAGCCGCTGCAATGGAAGATGACGACGCAGCACTTGAACAATTTGATGGTTTATTAATGAACCATATAATATTTGCAGCAAGTAATGCAGGTATGGCATTTGTGCATGGCTTAACACGTAGTTATTTTGCTAAAGCGCCTGTAGGTGGTGAAACGGCTGTTTATTATAAGCAACTGAGCAGAATGAGCCGAGGCTTAGCTATTTGCACAGACGTGGCTATGTTAATGCTTGGCGGTGAGCTTAAACGAAAAGAAATGATATCGGCACGTTTGGGTGATGTATTAAGTCATTTGTACTTAGCATCAACTGTTTTAAAACGTTATGAAGACGAAGGGCGCCAACAAGCTGATTTACCATTTGTAAAATATGCTATTGAGAACTCATTATTTGAAATTGGCCAAGCGTTTAATGGCTTCTTTAAAAACTTTTCAAATCCGGTTGTTAATTTTACCCTTAAACGTATCGTCTTCCCGCTTGGAAATCATTACCACAGACCAAGTGATGAAATTGCACAAAGTATTTGTGAGCGTATGACTCAACCGGGTGTATTTAGAAACCGCTTAACGCATTTATGTTATGTAGATGAAAATGCAGGTACAGGGGTCATGGAAAGCGCATTTTTAGCTATGCATGATATGCAAGCGCAGTTTAAAGATCTAAAACAATGGCAGCGTAAGGGCAGTGTGCCTGCAACGCTTGATATTGAAGGTGCTATAAATTATGCGCTTGAAAATAAGTTATTAGAGCAAACTGATGCAGATGCAATGCATCACGCTAATAAGTTACGAAAGAAAGCCATTGCAGTTGATAATTTTCAACCAGGTGAGCTGTAGCGCAGTACTTTAAATACTAACTAAAGCGAAAAAGGCCTTACAAATGTAAGGCCTTTTTATATTTAATTCATTTATTTTAACGAGCGTAAGGGTCGGCAACTATTTTATCTATGTACCATTTGCCCTTTTTACGAAGCATTTTTACACTGCGCATTTCGTCAATTTTATCACCATTTAAATAGCCGGTAAAAATAAGGTTTATTTTGGCGTTATCACCGTATTGTTCACGGATGCTCATATTGGTCATATCAACTTCAATGGTTACTTCATCATATTGCATATTTACTAAGTTACGGGAAAACTGTTTTGCAGTGCCGTAGGATTTCATGATGCGCGTAAGATTGGGTGTTGCCATGGTGCTGGCTTTTTGAAGGTCTTGCTGGTTATAAAGCGCATCAAAATAAGCGGTTGCTGTATCGCCAGGAGTGTCGCCAAGTGTTTTGGTATCGTCTCCACAGGCTGATAAAAATAAACAGATAACCAAACTTAATAAACTCGTGATTTTTTTCATATTAGTTATTATTAATTAGTTTTTTTAAAGTGTGTGGTTTATCTAGGAAGATGTAAAGGTATGGGGGGCAATAAATAGAAAATTGGATAATAAATAATAAAAAAGGATGCCTAAAGCATCCTTTTAAAAATCTTAAAATTACTTATTGTACTAGCTCTTGCTCACTAAATTCTTCATCAAACATTGGGCTTGATAAGTAACGCTCAGTTGCACTAGGTAGGATAACAACAATATTTTTATCTGCGTTTTCAGGTTTTTCAGCAATTCGCTTAGCTGCAACAACCGCGGCACCTGACGAAATACCGACTAAAATACCTTCTTTTTTCATTAACTGATGCGCCATTGCAATTGCGTCTTCGTTAGATACAAGCTCGGCACCATCAATTAAGTCCATATCTAAGTTGCCAGGGATAAAGCCAGCACCAATACCTTGGATTTTATGAGGGCCAGGTTTAATTTCTTCACCGGCAAGCGTTTGGCTAATAACAGGAGAGTTAGTTGGCTCAACAGCAATAGACTTAACGTTTAAACCTTTTTCTGTTTTAAGGTAGCGGCTAACACCTGTAATAGTACCACCAGTACCTACACCTGCTACAAAAAAGTCTACTTTGCCGTCAAGCGCATCGTAAATTTCAGGGCCTGTTGTTTCAAAGTGAATTTTTGGGTTTGCAGGGTTTTCGAATTGTTGTAATAAAATATACTTATCAGGTGCTGTTGCTTGAATTTCTTTTGCTTTTTCAATTGCGCCATTCATACCTTTAGCACCGTCGGTAAGCACTAGATTTGCACCTAATGCTTTTAATAGCTTGCGACGTTCTAGACTCATGGTGTTTGGCATAGTAAGCGTTAACTTGTAACCACGTGCTGCTGCAACAAATGCAAGTGCAATACCGGTGTTCCCCGATGTTGGTTCTATAAGTTCTTTACCTTCAACAAGCTGACCTGACTTTTCAGCTTCCCAAATCATCGATGCACCAATGCGGCATTTGATACTAAAGCTTGGATTACGAGATTCAACTTTAGCGTATACATTCCCACCCGTAACACGGTTAAGTTTTACTAGCGGCGTATTACCAATAGTTAGTGAGTTATCTTCAAAAATAGTAGACATAATGTTCCTTTGGATGCAATCTGATCAACGTGTTAATAGCCTTTGCTACTAACTATATAAACACACTTTACTGTGAGTTTAAAAAAACTAAAGTAAAGTTTGGCTATAACATATATCTATTGGGCTTATAACCAGCCGAAATAAAAATCAATTATTAACGGTGCTTTAGTTATTATAGGTGCGGGCTTAATTTGAAATTTAAAGAGTAAAAACTTGTTTAGTCAAAAAATGTTCGAAAGAGCATTGGATTAAGCTGTATTTGTTCGTTATTTGTGCATATGAATGTAACTTGAATAGTTTTATCACACAATGCGTCTAAAACATGATAAAAACACGTATCTAAATTCAATTAAGCAATCACAATGAAGTTAATCTTAAAATTAATTGCCGGTATTGTGGCCGGTATCTTAGTCGGACTATATGTACCTATAACTGGTGTTGAACTTTTATTTACAGTAAAAGAGCTGATTGGTCAAATTATCTCCTTTACCATCCCTCTTATCATTTTATTTTTTATTGCATCGGGTATTGCTGGCCTACCAAAAGGGTCTGGTCACTTACTTGGTAAAACAGTCGGGTTTGCTTACAGCTCTACCATTATTGCAGGTACGCTTGCATTTTTATTAGTAAGTGCTGTTATACCTTTTTTAAGTGGTGGCATTACATTTGAAGCAGAAGTTGCTACTGAAATAGGTAGTTTTATTGATTTAGAAATTCCACCTCTGATGGGTGTAATGACCGCATTAGTGACTGCTTTTGTATTTGGTATAGGCATGAGCCAACTAGAACTTGATACGCTTAAAAAGGTGTCTGATCAGGGTCGTGATGTAGTGGACGGGTTATTATCGAAAGTAATTATTCCAGCTTTACCATTTTACATTGCTGGCGTATTTGCCGAAATGACGGTGGCAGGCACTGTGGTAGATACGTTGCAAACATTTGGTGTAGTACTAATTGCAGCGCTTGTTATGCATTGGTTATGGTTAAGTGTTTTATATATAGCGACAGGTATATTGTTAAAACGTAATCCAATCGAATTAGTTAAAAATATGCTACCAGCTTACTTTACCGCTTTGGGCACAATGTCTAGCGCTGCAACGATTCCCGTATCGCTTCAATCAAGTAAAGCAAATAACGTTAAAGAAGATGTAGCTAACTTTACAGTGCCACTTTGCGCGACTATTCACTTATCTGGCTCAACTATTACTATAGTAACCTGTGCAATGGCTGTTATGTTTTTATCGCCAAGCATGGAAGTTCCTTCATTAATGGGTATGCTACCGTTTATTATGATGTTAGGTGTAGTAATGATTGCAGCACCGGGTGCTCCAGGTGGTGCAGTCATGTCGGCGCTTGGTTTATTAACAAGCATGCTTGGGTTTAATGAAGGTGCTGTTGCATTAATGATTGCACTTTATTTAGCACAAGATAGCTTTGGTACTGCGTGTAATGTAACGGGTGATGGTATCATTGCGTTATGGGTTGACAGATTTAGCGAAAAATCGTCATCTTAAACTATTAGAGCGAGGCAATAATATTAATTATTGTTTCGCTTTATGTATGTTACTGTGGCAAATTAATTTAATTAAATTGCATGTTGTTAGGTAAGTGAGGATGTTCCATTGATTAATGTACTTTTAGTTGATGACCATGAACTTGTACGAACAGGAATCAAGCGTATTCTTGATGACGTACGAGGGTTTAAAGTAATTGGCGAAGCTAAAACTGGCGAAGAGGCTGTACAGTTTTGTCGTCAGCATGCGCCAAACATAGTATTAATGGATATGAATATGCCAGGCATGGGCGGATTAGAAGCGACTAAAAAGATTTGTCGTTACTGCCCAGATGTAAAAATTATTGTGCTTACTGTTAATTGTGAAGACCCGTTTCCGAGCAAGGTAATGCAAATTGGTGCACATGGCTTTTTAACTAAAGGTGCAGGCTCTGACGAAATGGTTCGTGCCATTCGTTGTGTTCATGCTGGTCAGCGTTACATTGCACCTGAAATTGCACAGCAGATAGCGCTTGCACAAGTGACAGGCCGCACAGATGAAAACCCTTTTCAGAGTTTATCTGAGCGCGAACTGCAAATTATGCTTATGATCACCAAAGGTGAAAAAGCACAAAATATAGCTGAACGCTTAAATTTAAGCTCTAAAACAGTAAATAGCTATCGTTACCGTATGTTTGAAAAGTTAAATGTAGGTGGTGATGTTGAGCTTACCCATTTAGCTATTCGTCATAAAATGATTGATATAGACGTTTCGTACTAACTATAATTTATGTCTGAATTCGATCACGTACATTTTCTCAAAACGCTATCAAGTGAGCCGGGCGTATACCGCATGCTTGATAGTGACAACCAAGTTATTTATGTTGGTAAAGCAAAGCATCTAAAAAAGCGTGTGAGCAGTTACTTTAGAAGTAACATTACCGATAGCAAAACACGCGTTTTAGTGAGTAATATTTGTAACATTGAAGTCACCCTCACCAATACTGAAACCGAAGCGCTGCTGCTTGAAAATAATCTAATAAAAAAATATCAGCCTCGGTACAACATATTATTACGCGACGATAAGTCGTACCCCTATATTTTACTCACTAGCCATAAACACCCTCGTTTAGCATTTCATCGTGGCAGTCGTAAAATTAAAGGTGAGTACTTTGGGCCTTTCCCAAGCGCAGGAGCGGTATCTGAAAGCTTGCGCTTAATGCAAAAAATATTTCCTGTTCGTCAATGTGAAGATGCCTATTACCGCGCAAGAAGTCGCCCGTGTCTGCAATATCAACTTAAACGTTGCTCAGCTCCATGTGTAAATAAAGTAACTGATGATGATTACAGTGAGCAAGTTGACTATGTTCGTAAATTTTTAACGGGTAAATCTCACGAAGTTATTGCTGATTTAATAAAAAAAATGGAAGCAGCCAGCCTGCAATTAAACTTTGAATTGGCGGCAAAAGTTCGCGACCAAATAATGCTACTTCGTAAAATGCAGGAGCAACAGTCTATTTCTGGTAACTTTGCAGAAATGGATGTTGTCGGTTTTGCGCATTTAAACGGGTTAAACGGCATTCATTTATTAATGATCCGCGATCATAAAGTACTGGGTAGTAAAACCTATTTTCCAAAAGTACCTAAAGATTCGAGTGAGCAAGAAATATTGACTTCATTTTTAGGACAGTACTATTTAGCGCCAGGAGCAACAGGGCGTATTGCAAAAGAAATCATATTACCGTTTGAAATAGAAGAGAGCGGGGCACTCGGCGAAGCGCTTACACAAATAAGTGAGCGCAAAGTAATCCTTAAAGTGGTCACTCGTGGTGAGCGTGCGCAATACTTACAACTGGCCAATAAAAATGCATTAAACAGTATTGCGGTTAAACAAAGTACCCAAGACTCTATTAATAAACGTTATGCACAATTAAAAGCAACACTGCGACTTGACGATATTACCCGAATGGAGTGTTTTGATATAAGCCACACCATGGGGGAGAACACCGTTGCAAGTTGTGTTGTATTTGACTCACAAGGCCCAAATACAAAAGAGTATAGGCGCTACAACGTAACAGGTATTACAGGTGGCGATGATTATGCTGCAATGGAATTTGCACTTAACAAGCGCTATAACAAGTTAGTAGACGAAGACAAAATTCCAGACGTTATCTTTATTGATGGCGGTAAGGGGCAGTTAGGACGCGCTGAGCAGTACTTTTCTAATTGGCCGCACACTAAAATGCCTTTATTAGTCGGTGTTGCAAAAGGAACGAGTCGTAAACCCGGTCTTGAAACACTATTGATTGATGGTGGACGCAAAACCATTCCGATGGATTCAGATGCGCCTGCGCTTCATTTGATTCAGCATATACGTGATGAGTCTCACCGTTTTGCTATTGCAGGGCATCGTAATAAACGACAAAAACAACGTACACAATCACTACTAGAAGAAATAAATGGAGTAGGTTCTAAGCGTCGCCAAACATTATTAAAATATTTAGGGGGCATGCAGGGTGTAAAAGCTGCTAATATAGAACAGTTAAAGAAAGTTCCTGGGATCAGCCCTGACATGGCTGAGAAGATATTTAACCATTTGCATGACAAGGGCTAGCCCTACATGCGAATATAGCAAAAAAGACATATCCAAGTAGTTATGTGGAATATTCCAAACACACTCACAACATTTAGACTTTTTCTTATCCCCGTTTTTTTGGTGATATTTTATTTGCCTTATAGCTGGGCTTTTTTTGCTGCCGCCTTTATTTTTTGGCTTGCATCGATCACCGATATATTAGACGGTTATTTGGCAAGAAAGCTTGAGCAATCAACTCCTTTTGGTGCTTTTTTAGATCCTGTTGCTGACAAAGTAATGGTATGTGCTGCACTTGTAGCGTTATCTGATCAGTACCAGTCAATGTATATGACAATACCTGCTCTTATTATAATAAGCCGTGAAATTATCATATCTGCACTTCGTGAATGGATGGCAGAGCAGGGTAAGCGTGGTAATGTAGCTGTATCAAATATGGGTAAAATAAAGACGGCTGCACAAATGTTAGCCATTATCGGTTTGATTTGGCAATATGATACGTGGATGAACTATTTAAGTTTTGGACTACTGTACATTGCGACCTTTTTAACCTTGAGTTCTATGATGCAATATTTACGTGCAGCATGGGGTGAATTGACTAAAAATTAACTCTAAATGTATAATAACGCACCGTTTTAGATAAAAAACAAGCAAACAGTTCAAAACTAGCATTTTTTGTATTGACGCGTTTAATAATCTCTGTAGAATGCGTCCGTGTTGAGAGGGCATAGCCCCCGAGATAAACAAACGGTAATTAATCAGTTACCTGAATGTTCACATAAATCATCATGTGCTAATTCAAATAACTGATAAATAAAATGCGGTACTAGCTCAGTTGGTAGAGCGCGACCTTGCCAAGGTCGAGGTCACGAGTTCGAGCCTCGTGTACCGCTCCAAGTTTATCTCAAGGTTATTACTCCAGTATTGGGGCGGAATGGCAGAGTGGCCATGCACCGGATTGCAAATCCGTTTACCTCGGTTCGACTCCGGGTTCCGCCTCCATTTCAACACTCCACACGCTTTAATTAGCAAACTCGATGCCCGAGTGGTGGAATTGGTAGACACAAGGGATTTAAAATCCCTCGACTAACAAGTCGTGCCGGTTCAAGTCCGGCCTCGGGCACCACTTTGTGGTTTAATTGCATTACCAAGTGTAATTTATAAAATGGTTAATTTAGAATTAATATGATGCGGTACTAGCTCAGTTGGTAGAGCGCGACCTTGCCAAGGTCGAGGTCACGAGTTCGAGCCTCGTGTACCGCTCCAAATTAATTGGATACATTTAGGCGGAATGGCAGAGTGGCCATGCACCGGATTGCAAATCCGTTTACCTCGGTTCGACTCCGGGTTCCGCCTCCATATCAACACTCCACACGCTTTAATTAGCAAACTCGATGCCCGAGTGGTGGAATTGGTAGACACAAGGGATTTAAAATCCCTCGACTAACAAGTCGTGCCGGTTCAAGTCCGGCCTCGGGCACCACTTTGTGGTTTAATTGCATTACCAAGTGTAATTTATAAAATGGTTAATTTAGAATTAATATGATGCGGTACTAGCTCAGTTGGTAGAGCGCGACCTTGCCAAGGTCGAGGTCACGAGTTCGAGCCTCGTGTACCGCTCCATATTAGTTTTATCCACTTGCTTTTAATAGCAAACTCGATGCCCGAGTGGTGGAATTGGTAGACACAAGGGATTTAAAATCCCTCGACTAACAAGTCGTGCCGGTTCAAGTCCGGCCTCGGGCACCACTTTAAATTATTTTACCAAGATGATTTGAAGTTGATAAAACAGTATTTTGCGGTACTAGCTCAGTTGGTAGAGCGCGACCTTGCCAAGGTCGAGGTCACGAGTTCGAGCCTCGTGTACCGCTCCAAATTATTTGGATACATTTAGGCGGAATGGCAGAGTGGCCATGCACCGGATTGCAAATCCGTTTACCTCGGTTCGACTCCGGGTTCCGCCTCCATTTCAACACTCCACACGCTTTAATTAGCAAACTCGATGCCCGAGTGGTGGAATTGGTAGACACAAGGGATTTAAAATCCCTCGACTAACAAGTCGTGCCGGTTCAAGTCCGGCCTCGGGCACCACTTTGTGGTTTAATTGCATTACCAAGTGTAATTTATAAAATGGTTAATTTAGAATTAATATGATGCGGTACTAGCTCAGTTGGTAGAGCGCGACCTTGCCAAGGTCGAGGTCACGAGTTCGAGCCTCGTGTACCGCTCCATATTAGTTTTATCCACTTGCTTTTAATAGCAAACTCGATGCCCGAGTGGTGGAATTGGTAGACACAAGGGATTTAAAATCCCTCGACTAACAAGTCGTGCCGGTTCAAGTCCGGCCTCGGGCACCACTTTAAATTATTTTACCAAGATGATTTGAAGTTGATAAAACAGTATTTTGCGGTACTAGCTCAGTTGGTAGAGCGCGACCTTGCCAAGGTCGAGGTCACGAGTTCGAGCCTCGTGTACCGCTCCAAATTATTTGGATACATTTAGGCGGAATGGCAGAGTGGCCATGCACCGGATTGCAAATCCGTTTACCTCGGTTCGACTCCGGGTTCCGCCTCCATATAATTTACTCCACACGCTTTAATTAGCAAACTCGATGCCCGAGTGGTGGAATTGGTAGACACAAGGGATTTAAAATCCCTCGACTAACAAGTCGTGCCGGTTCAAGTCCGGCCTCGGGCACCATCTCTTTATTAAGCGCTCTGCTTAAAAAATATCTAATGAATCTTCTAATATCTATAAAATATCCAGTAAAAATTCTGATTTATCATTTTTATGATTTATATTATCTTAATATGCATTATTTTATGCATGGTCTACCCAATAATAGCGTTGTGTGATAGTTCATTAAGAGTTTGTATATCTATCGTATTAAAGATATATATGAGTAAGCATAATGTAATATTTCCAAACCCAATCCTATAGCGCCTCAAATAAACCAGCCATGCAATCTTTAGCGACACACAGTACTTAATGCTAATGAATACACTTTGAACTGAACTAAGCGTCATAGACTTATGATACCAACCAGTAAAGTAGGCCATTAGCTTTAAAAAATTCAAAACAGTAAAGCAATCTACACCTCGAGAGCAAATAACCTTGAAAGCAAAGTTCAAACACCTATGTGCTGGTAGCATAAAGTAATACCAATCTGCTTATATATGGGGTCTATTTAAGGTTAAGGAAATTACGCTAGATTTAGGCAAAAATTTTTGTATCTAGTGTTCTAAATAAAAATTTTTAACGACGTTATAGTGCAATTTAATTCGTTAAATTGCTCAGAGATTTATGCAGGTTGGTATAGTTGTCGAATTGGTTGCTAACACATGCTCATTGGAAGTTAAAAATCGCGGGTAAGAGTAAGTCTAGAGTTATGGTGAGAACTTCAAATAGGTAAACAATAAAGTGCTTATACATAAAGCAGAGCTGTGGGCATTAAACATCTGTTTTTGTAGGTTGTCTTATCTAGGCTGATAATCAGATAATGTCTATACAGTTCTTATCGTCCGTAACAGCTTTTACTTATAAATGATCGAGTGCTATGTGTCAGGACTTTTTATTTTTAGAACTAAAAAAGCGAGCCGTAGCTCGCTGTTTATTGTTTATTTCCAGGCCTCGGGATCGACCTCTTTAGCAAGTTTAGGATGCTTACTTTTGTCAAAGGTGGGTATTAAGCCCTTTTTGCGTTGTTCGTTGTAATCTTTAGAGAGCCATACAACAACACCTGAAAGCATAAATAGCGCTATAACGTTTACAATGGCCATTAAACCCATTGATATATCTGCCAGCGTCCAAATTAAACCAAGCTCACCAACAGCACCAAACATCACCATACCTAAAACAACAAGTCTAAAGATAAACATACCTTTATTAGAGTTGTGCTCTAAAAACATTAAATTTGTTTCAGCGTAAGAGTAATTAGCCACAATAGAAGTAAAAGCAAAAAACAATATAGCAATGGCAATAAAGTAAGTACCCCAGTCGCCGACATGTTCTTGTAATGCTGCTTGTGTAAGTTCAATCCCCATAACACCAGATTCAGGTACTAATTGCTGCGATAGTAAAATAAGAGAAGCAGTCGCTGTACAAATAACAATAGTATCAATAAATACACCTAGCATTTGCACATAACCTTGTGATGCTGGATGAGGAGGGTAAGGTGTCGCAGTGGCTGCAGCATTAGCTGCACTACCCATACCAGCTTCGTTTGAGAATAAGCCACGCTTTATACCTTGGATCATAGCTTGTGTAACACCATAACCAATTGCACCTGCACCAGCTTGTTCAATACCAAAAGCACTTTTTATTATAAGTACAATTACATCAGGTAATGCAGTAAAGTTAATAGCGCATACATAAAGAGCCACTAACAAGTAAGCTAATGCCATAAATGGGACAACCATTTCAGCAAAACGAGAAATCGTTTTCAAACCACCAAAAATAATAATACCAGAGCCAATAACCAAGCAAATGCCTACTATATACTTAGGTACATCAAACGCTACTTCAAATGCTGCAGCAATAGAGTTTGACTGTACGGCGTTAAATACCAAACCAAAGGCTAAAATTAAGCATAACGAGAATAAAGTCCCCATCCAGCGTTTACCTAAGCCGTTTTGCATATAATAAGCAGGGCCACCTCTAAAATTGCCATCAGCATCTTTTGTTTTATAAGCCTGAGCCAAAGTACTTTCAGCAAAGCTTGTAGCCATACCTATTAATGCAATAAGCCACATCCAAAAAATAGCACCTGGCC
Organism: Pseudoalteromonas sp. NZS11_1; assembly: GCF_015864275.1. NCBI lineage: Bacteria > Pseudomonadati > Pseudomonadota > Gammaproteobacteria > Alteromonadales > Pseudoalteromonadaceae > Pseudoalteromonas > Pseudoalteromonas sp. NZS11_1. The sequence continues at coordinate 850 of NZ_JADYXK010000039.1, read as the reverse complement.
CACCTAGGTATAAGGCAACAGCAACACCAGCCATATTACCTGTACCAACGCGTGCAGCTAACGAAGTACAAAAAGCCTGAAAGGATGAAATTTCATTATCGGCACATTTACGAGAGCCAAACATAACTTTGAACATATGTGGAAATTGCACAAACTGAATAAAGCCTAGTCGAAAAGTAAAAAAGAGGCCTGCTGCTATTAATAAGTAGACGAGAACTTGGCCCCATAGAAGGGCACTTATACTGTTTATTATGTCTGTCATGGATACTGCCTAAATACATGAGTTAAAAAAAGTGACCGCAACTTATCACATCAGGATAAAAGTGTTTAGTTTTAAAGTTCAAAAGCAGAGTTATCAACAAGGTTTTGTGGGTAACTTGTGCTTATCATGTGTGCTTGCTTGGGGCTTAATTTTAATTACTATTTTATGCAAATAACGCTTGCGTAAAATCCGCCGCTCCCTATAATGCGACCCCACTGAGACGGGAAACGCCATCGCATAGCGAGGCACGAACTACTCAGAGAGTTAAATAAAACTTCGGTTTTAAATCTTCTAAAAAGAAAGTTTAAAACTAAGTGTTGACTCGAAAAATAAAGGGTGTATTATTCGCATCCCTTGAGACGCTAAAGCGACTCAAAACGTTCTTTAACAATATAAAGCAATCATCTGTGTGGGCACTCGTACAGATTGAGTTCTAACAGCCAACCTACTTACTCTTTATGGGTAATTAGCGAGGCAAACAAATTAGAGTCTCAATTGAAAACTGAGTGACCAACAGAATAGTTATTTCGGTAATTATTCGGCACAGTCAATTCAATATCGAAAGATATTAAAATAAATTCAGAATTC
>NZ_JADYXK010000038.1:0-30284 GCF_015864275.1 Pseudoalteromonas sp. NZS11_1 | reverse complement strand
TATGCTGACTTAAGTTCTGCCCCCACGTATGCAGTACGCTTGTCATGCCTAACTGGCCATGCCTCTTTCGTTTCGCAAATTTACACAGCGTTTGCCATGCGGCTTTAAATAAACAGTGATACAACGCGTTTGGGTTGTAGTGCGCAATGATATTTAACTCATGCGGGAGCGTAAAAACAAGGTGGAAATAGCGACACGATAATAAATCCTCTTGTTGTCTTTGCACCCATTTAGCCGTTGCCATACCTTGGCAACGTGGGCAATGCCGATCTCGACAGCTACACCCAATTTGTTGTACTTCACTACAGTTATCACATTGCCATGCTTGATAACCGAGCTGTCCCGTTCTGCATGATTGAAGGTGTTGGCAGACTCGTAACTGCTGATAACTCATTATGTGGTGCTGCCGATAATTCCCAAGGCCAGAATTTAAAATATCAGCGAGATGCAAGCCGCTCATTGGTTTCCCCAACTTGCGAGTAAATCAATACCACCATGCCCTAATTCAGGTAACCAGTGTAAGTAACTTTGCGTGGTTCTAATGTCACTGTGACCAAGCTGATGTTGAAGTTGATGAAGCGGCACCCCTAACTCAAGTTGATGTGTTGCATAAGCATGGCGTAATACATGTGGATTACAGTGCTTTAAACCACACATTTGTGCATGTTTTTTCAATGCCTTTCTGAAGATTGAGGGTGACATAGGTTTATCCATTAACCATCGTGAATAAAACATCCAGCCCGTTGGGTGATACATTTTCCAATAGCAACGTAATTGATTTAGCACGCTATCTGATACAACAACATAGCGTGACTTATCTCCTTTACCATGTTCAATTAAAATGGTTTTACGCTGTCCATCGATGTCTTGCACTTTGATGCGCAGCAGTTCGCCAATACGCAAACCACATCCATAACACACCACTATCAATGTTTTTAAGCGCATATCCGTGCAACTTTCTATAAGTCGTCGAATATCATCACGCGATAAATAAGTAGGTGCCCGAGGTTTTGCTTTAGGCAAGGCTATGTCTAAGTTCAGTGGGCGATGTAAAATATTCTTAAACAGAAACCAAATGCTGTTTATTTGTATTTTTTGACTCGCTCTGGAGAGCTTGCGAATAGCGGGATCTTTAAAAAAGATATTCAGCTCATCATCAGTAATTAAATCGAGTGGTTTATTAAAATAATGGCTGAGTTTAAGCAAATGCTCGCAGTAGNGGCTATTTCAGTTTTGACTTGTTCAATGAGTGTATTCATTACTTACCTCCAAATATGGGATAACCCCAAGGTAAGTGTGGCTCAAATGGTCAGAATAGGATCTCCGCGTAGCGGCTTAGTTCAACAATTTAATAGTGCGCTCATCGCGCATATTTCTGCCGACTAAACGCTCATTTGTCTACTTTATATAGTTTTAACAAATAACCTAAGGTATCAGTATCACTAAGTTTTCTAAAATATTTGAGTTAAGTTAAATAGATCAATATGCGCGTGCAGCTCATTTTCATGAATATATGCGCAAAAAGTAGTTTGACCAATCAATTAACGACTATATTTAGCCAATATCAATGACTGGTTCTCGCTCTAAACCGACTAATGAATACATGCAATTTGCAGATACTCAATACTTTAAAAGCCTTTGCTATATTACCAAGCTGAAGAGTAACTCCAACAGCACACTATTTTGCTATTATTGAAGCTGGTTATTCTGTTTTTAAAACCATACCTTTCGATTGGGCAAATATTACTAGCGAAAATACTATTTCGGTTATCCCGCCAATAAAAGCGCCGATTACAAAATTGGCATTTAATACAATACACAACATGCCAGAAAACATAAGCGAAGCACCTAAAATCCAGTACACTTTCATGCCATATAAAGTGTTGAAAACTAAATAGCGAACACCAATTATCATCAGCATTATTGAATAAAACCATTCAGCTTGAAGTTTTGCTACGTAAAACGCTAAAAACAAACCAACAAATAAAATAATAGTGCTTTCTAAGGCCAATTTACCTAATGGATTTTTAGGGTCGTGATTGCCTGAACGCTTAAGCGCTTTTGAAAGTAACATGGCTAAAGGATGTATAAACATGCCACCAAAAAACAAAGTAAGCATGCTCGATTGATTTGAAAGCAGTAATGCGACAAAGCCAGCTATACACCAGACCAAGCCAGATACTAATACACCGGTTTCACCACCGAAGTATGCGAGGTTCATATTTTGTTGCGCATCTTCAAACTTCATAAAAATCCTTAATTTTAAAAATATCCCTAATTTAATATTATCGCATCGTTATTAGTTACAAATCGTTACTCGAATACACACTTAAAATAGGAAATTTATAATCGGCAAACGATACAGTTACCGATTGTGTTTCGTTGCCTTTAAAACCAAGTTTAAATTCCATTGGCATGAATCGGCTGCCGTCAGCAAAAAGTGCAAGTAAGTGCTCCTCGCCTAATTCGCGATTGCCCGACGATAAGTTAGTTAGCGTTATAACAGCCCAGCGTTCGCCCTCTTCATTGCTCATTAATACATAATTAACGATTTTAAAATCCCCTTTTTTAGGGGTTATGTTGTTATCGTTTGCAAACGATAAGTGCATGCTATTTGGTACTGCACGGTCAACATTTAGCGCTTTGATAGAGTCGGCTTGGGTTGCCCACGAAAGCACCAATAAAATGATCACTAAGGCTTTATTCACTGTTAGTTCCTTTTTATTACCTAGTAAATTACCTAATAAATTAAGTAACAAATTACATAACAATACCTGTTTAAATTATATTCGCAGTTCATACCTATTATGTAAACAAACAATCCTCGTAATTTTATCCAGCGCTCAATTTACCTCGCATTCTAGCTGTGCCACTGCAGACTAAGCGTTCATTCAGTGTGCTTGCGCTACTTTAGGTAATAACAAGCAATAAGAGTAAATAATGCAAAGCTAACTTAAAGTGAAAAGCGCGATTAAACAGGAGTATAAACGTATGGCAAGCACACATAAAGACTCAACAATGGATTTATCTGATCCCAGTAATAGCATTCAAGTAAGAGGGGCACGCGTTCACAACTTGAAAAATGTAGACGTTGATTTACCTCGTAACGCATTGGTTGTTTTTACAGGAATATCGGGCTCAGGAAAATCGTCGCTTGCGTTTGGAACGCTGTTTGCTGAGTCGCAGCACCGTTATCTTGATTCGGTATCGCCATACGCCCGAAGGTTAATAGATCAAGTTGATGAGCCCGATGTTGACTCTATTGAAGGGCTACCGCCTGCCGTTGCTTTGCAGCAGCAACGAGGGGCACCGTCGGTTCGCTCATCCGTTGGCAGCATAACAACTATTTCTAACGCGCTACGTATGCTTTACTCACGCGCAGGTGAATACCCAAAAGACCAAGGTATACTTTATGCTGATGCGTTTTCGCCGAATACGCCACAAGGTGCGTGCCCAGAATGCTCAGGAATAGGCCGAGTGTTTGAAGTAACCGAAAAGCTACTTGTGCCAGACGATACAAAAACTATTCGCCAGCGCGCCATTGAAGCGTGGCCACCAGCATGGCAAGGTAAAAACCTAAGCCGTATACTTACCTCGCTTGGTTATGACATAGATACGCCTTGGAACAAACTTTCTAAAAAAGCACGCGATTGGATTTTATTTACCGACGAAACCCCTACTGTGCCGGTATACCCAGATTACACCTATGAGCAAACACAGAATGCGATAAAAAATAACGAAGATCCAAGCTACATGGGAACTTTTTCAAGCGCTAAACGCTTTGTTTTACAGTCTTTTGCTACTACCCAAAGCCCGCGTACTAAAAAGCGCGTATCACAGTTTATGCAAATATCGCAGTGCCCTACTTGCCAAGGTAAAAAATTAAAACAAGCATCGTTAAGTGTTAAATTTGCAGGGCTCGATATTGGCGAGCTATCTCAACTTACATTAAACGAGCTTGCTAAAAAACTAAGTAACGCCGCCAATACCAAAGTAAATAAAAATACAAAAAATCCAGAGCAAGCCATTGTTACGCAGCGCATTGCCAGCGATATACTCACCCGTATTGAAGCACTAACCATGCTTGGTTTAGGATACTTATCGCTTGAGCGTACAACGCCAACGCTCTCACCCGGAGAACTACAACGATTGCGACTTGCCACACAAATTCGCTCTAAACTATTTGGGGTGGTTTACGTGCTAGATGAACCTTCAGCGGGTTTACACCCTGCCGACACACAAGCACTTTTAAAAGCGCTCGACGAGTTAATAGCGGCTGGCAATTCTGTATTTGTTGTTGAACACGATGTTAGCGTTGTTAAACATGCCGATTGGATTGTTGATGTAGGCCCTGATGCAGGTGTACATGGTGGCGACATTATTTACAGCGGCCCTGTTGAAGGGTTAAGAAAAATAAAAAATTCGCACACCGGTCGTCACCTTTTTGCTAAAAACGCCAGTCAAGAGTCTACTCAAAACAGCGCGCAAAAAAAGGAGCAAAGGCAGCCTAGTGCGTGGTTAAAATTGGCTGATATTGAGCGTAACAACCTTAAAAAACTCAATGCAGAATTTCCACTAGGTGTTATGACAACCGTTACTGGGGTTTCGGGCTCTGGTAAATCAAGCTTAGTAAGCCAAGCGTTAGTAGAGCTTGTTTACGAAGCGCTCGGGCAAAAAGTAATACCGGAAGCGCCAACCGACGAAGCCGACTTACTCGAACAAGAGCTGCAAACACACACCAGCGGAAAAATCATTGAAGGTATAAATAATATAAGCCGCCTGATTACCGTAAATCAAAAAGCGATTGGCCGTACCCCTCGTTCAAACTTAGCTACCTACACGGGTTTGTTTGATCATGTGCGTAAACTATTTGCTTCAACCCAAAAAGCAAAAGAGCGCCGTTACGATGCTGGGCGCTTTTCGTTTAATGTTGCTAAAGGTCGCTGTAAAAATTGTGAAGGCGTTGGCTTTGTGAGTATAGAGCTACTGTTTTTACCAAGCGTTTATTCACCTTGCCAAGTGTGTCATGGCAAACGTTATAACGAGCAAACACTTGAGGTTACATATCGTGATAAAAACATAAGCGATATCCTCAATTTAACGGTTGAAGCGGCGCATACCTTTTTTGAAAACGAACCTGCAATACTACGAGCGCTCGATGCACTTATGCAAGTAGGTCTTGGGTATTTGCGTTTAGGGCAACCTGCAACTGAGCTTTCTGGCGGTGAAGCGCAGCGTATTAAATTAGCAACCGAGCTGCAACGTGCGCAGCGCGGTAACACGCTTTATGTTCTTGATGAGCCAACTACAGGCCTGCATCCATCGGATGTATCAATGCTAATGTCGCAGTTAAATAAATTAGTAGATGCTGGCAATACCGTTATTATGGTTGAACACGATATGCAAGTAGCCCGAAATAGTGACTGGGTAATTGATGTAGGCCCTGGTGCTGGTGAAGAAGGCGGCTTAATTGTAGCGCAAGGTTCACCCGAAAAAGTGGCAAGCGTAAAGGCGAGTAAAACCGCACCCTTTTTACTGCAATAGTTAAAGGATGACGCTTTTAGTTGTATAAAAGCGTCATCTATATATGGTAGTTAACGCTGAAAATAACGGCTTGAGATAGATTAATTATCCAAAGTTCAGGTTTACTAATACATCCCGTTTTTATCTTGGTAACCAATCAGAAATAGCCTTACCTATTTCGTGCGGTGAATCCTCTTGAATATAGTGAATACCGCTTACGGTTACCTCAGTTAAATTTGGCCATGTACGCACAAAGTCTCTTGCGTAACCAACTAAAAAAGCACCCGGTTCAGCATTAATAAATAGCTTAGGAATATCGTGAGAGTTAGCTAAAAAACTCGCATAGCTTTTAACTAAAGCCACGGTATCGGCAGGCTCTCCAGCAATGGGCAGTTGGCGAGGCCCTGCTAAAATTGCACGGCGATCTTCCCCCGAATTAATAAAGGGTCTGCGATACTCATCATGCTCTGCCTGCGTTAATTTGCGTGCAATGGTCGCTGGTAATATTGTTTCAATAAAAAAGTTGTCATCAAGCACCATTTTTTCACCCTCAGCTGAGCGCATAGTGCCAATAGGGCCGTGCAAATCTTTAGGAAAATCGTCCCATGTTGGAAAGTCAGTAACAATTGCTTCCATAAACGCAATTGCTTTTACAGCATCACGATGTGTATTAGCCCAGTTAAAACCAACGCCTGAACCCCAATCGTGCAGCACCAAGGTAACGTTATTATTTACACCCAACGCTTCTAAAAGTGCAAATGTGTATTTGCTGTTTTCAGCAAGTGAGTAGCTGCCCTCATGGGTGTTATCTAACTTTTGCGAATCTCCTAATCCAATCATATCGATAGCAATTAAACGCCCTTTTCCTTGCAAATAGGGCATAACGTTTCGCCAAAGGAAGCTAGATGTAGGGTTACCATGTAAAAATACAATAGGATCACCTTCGCCTTCATCTATATAAGCCATTTTTTTATCTAATACAGTTTTAAACTTTTTTGCATAACGTAATGTTTCTGAATCATTCTTCATTTAATTATATCGCTTTATTTAACTGATGAGCTGGCGGTAAATCCTCGCTCATCTAATTTGTGTAATATTCGAAGTAGATTAACTAATTTCGAGTTAATATACATGACTGAGTCACACAATAAATGAGCGCGCTTAATTTGTCACTATATTTATATGATCGAATCACATATAATTAAATTTATGAAAAATGAAAAATATATATCAAATTTAATCGGCACGTTTGCTACTTCTGTTTCTAATGACATTGAAAAACAGATTGCCGAATTAGGCGGGCGAAGCCTAAGCCACGAAGCGGCACTGGTCACTATTTACAATCATCCTAATGAAACCATTGATGTACTAAGCAAGGTTTTAGGCTTAACGCATTCTGGTGCAGTTAGATTAATAAATACACTTGAAAAAGAAGAACTTGTAGAAAGGCGAAAGTCAGTAAAAGATGCCCGCTCTGTTGTTTTATGCGTAACGGATAAAGGCAGCCAAAGAGTTGAACTAGTACTAGGCAGCAGAGAAACAGCCACCTCTAAAATACTAAACAACTTTAATGATGAACAAAAACAAAGCTTTTTAAGTTTGATAGAAATAGCACTTGGCAGCCTAACAACCGAGCAGGTAGAAGCACGTAAAATATGCAAATTATGTAACGAAGGTGTATGCCGTAAACAAGGCTGCCCGGTAGAAAACTCAATTAAGTAACTAATTACTTCATGCATCTGCCCACTATAAACGTATTAAATTATTTGCTTTAATACGTTAGCGCTCAAAGTGTTAGCTTTTTAAAAAGCGTTCTATTTTAGGTTTTACCGTAACCGACATTATCAGCATTATAGTTAAACCTATTGGTAATGCGGCTAATAATCCTTCAGCCCATCCAGTTACAAATACACGCATATCTGCATAGCCAATATTATTAGTAGCGGTAACAAACGCCATCACAGACTCCATTATCAGCGCCATAAAAACACTAATAACTAAATTACGTTTTAGCTCGCTACTAGTAGGCAATAACTTATTAACTAGCTTATGCATTAAGGTCATCATTACAAAACCAACAGGCGCCATAACCAATACTACACTTATAAATGAGGTAAACCAGTCGGCATAAAAATGCTCTGTAACACCCACATTCACATAAGTCATAATGCCAGTTAGAGTACCGCCAATTAAGGTAATAATACTCACCATAACCAGTATTTTATAAATTACAGGTGTTTTTTTAGGCTCAACCATTACTGGGTTTGCTGATACGGGTGTACTCATTTTTGGGCATGCCTTAAGCGTTAAATAGATGACAAAATCAACTATAATAAATTAATTGATAATATCAACTACTTTAAATTGGTTGGACCGCCTAAGATTAAAAGTAGTGGTAGCACTCGATGCAACCACTACTTTATGAGTATTTAAATTTATTCTGATTTATTAGCTATTTTTTGAAGATTCTCATGAATTTTAAATAATACAATCAATAGCTCACACCAGATGCGCGCACCAATTGCCCCACCAACAATTATGGCCAAACCACTAATGAAACCACCACCATACTTAGCAAACATTGTTGTTACACCTGAGATCAAAGTACCTATTAAAATTAACCAGTAAACGAATGTAATTATTTTTGGGGTTAACATTGAATCAAAAAAGAATATATCTTTCATTTTAGTCCTTTATAACTCCGTTTAAGAATACTAGTTTAGCGGAGTTAGAAACTAAACTAGTAATATAGAATTTTTTATTACTTATTTAAACTATCTAGCTCTTTTTCAAGATCTTTCATCGCTTTTTGGGCTTTAAACTCTTCGTAAAGCGCTTCGCGTGAACTAGGATCTAGACGCTTACCAGATTGAGCTACTAGGTTATTAAATGTTTCTTGTGTATTGCTCATTACAACGAATGTACAAAGTTGCTTTACCCCGTCTAATTTAGCAAATGCAACTTCTTGTGGCACAGCACCCACAAGGCTTTGCTGTGCAACTTGCTTACTTACTTGCTCAAAAGTTCCACCAACGTTTAGCTCATCATTACTTTGTGCTTTACGTTGGTATAGCTTGTCCATAACGCTTGCTTTAACCTGTATTTGCTGAGATAAATCGGCGCGAGCAGCTGCAATTGCTTGTGCTCTGTCGGTTGACATACTGCCTGACCAAGGTACGCATGACGACGATGCTAAACCTTTATCAGACACAGGTAATAACACCCAACTTGGTACTGAATCATTTTTTGCTAACGGCTCCGACTGTGTTTTTTCAGTGCTTGAACACGCACCTAATGCTAAAGCGGCTATTAGAGGTAATAACTTTTTCATTTTAAATTCCTTTCAATTGCTTTTGATAATAAGCGGTGCGTTTTACCACTTTTTGTAAATAGTTACGGGTTTCTTGCGCAGGTAAATTGTTAACCATTAGGGTGTAAACCTTCTCAGCTGACATTGCATTAGCTGCAATACTTGCTTGGTTCAGTGATTTAGAGCCACTCAGCGTTTTGGCTACGTTACCTGGGCCAGTATTATAAGCGGCAATACTCATGTAAATTCTTGATTGCACATTACGTACATTTTTAAAGTAACGATTACTTAAAATATGCACATAAGTGCTGCCTGCTTCTACGTTATTATCAGCCTGAAATAAGTACTCAGGGCTAAGTAATAGCGGTTTACCTTGCAAAAAATTGCTCACATCTTTACCCGCTGAAGTAGGCACTATTTGCATTAAACCAAAAGCAGGAATTGGCGAGCGTGCAAGCGGATTAAAACTCGATTCGGTATGTATAATTGCCAATAACAGTGCGGGATCTAAGTTATAACGCTTGGCTTGCTGTTGGACTTCTGGTAGATAACGTTTTGCTTGGTTCGAAAGTGTATTATCGGGCAATTTATAGCTAATTGTTACTCTGTCTTTTTGTTTAGTTATTACAGGTGCCTTTGCAGTGAGCACCTCTTTTACAATCTCTGTAGAGAGCACCGTTTGCTCGACTATTTTTTTAGCTTGAGTCGTTGTTGGTGACTTACTTTGCTCAACTTTTTTATTTAAAGGCTTACCCGTTGAGGTAAAGTTTTTGCTGTTTATTGTGTTATTTGCCGCAATATAAACGGGATCATTTGAAAGTGTTTTATTTACCGTTACTTGTGAAAGCTCATTTAATTGCTGCTTTGCATATTCAACTGCTTGCTCGTCGTTTTGGCTGTTTAATAACTCAACAACGACTTCACCACTTTCGAAATTTACACTCGTGCGTTTATTTAGATCATCACTGTATTTAACCCACACTGTTGAGCTTGGCAGATTTGGATCTTGCCACTTTTGGGTTACTTGTTCTAAATATGCATTTTGCGCATTATGCCAAGCACTTACAAACGCTTCAAATTCTTGCTTTTGCTGTTGTTCGTACTGACTAAACTCACTTTGACGCTTTTTTAAAAAAGCCTCAAATTCGGCTTCTTCACTTGTTTGAGCTAAGCTATTTAAGCTCATAGTTAAACAAGCTAAAGCGCTAATTTTTAGTAGTATTTTAACTTTTGAGTGCATTTTTTATATCCCTATAAAATTAAAAATAACTACTTAAATCATCAGCAGATAGATTATCAAACTCAGTTTGAGCAGCTAAGTTTAAATGCTTACAGTCTATGCTTTCACATCGCCGGGTTAACGAAATTACTTGCTTATAGCGCTTATTAACAAACCAGGTTTGTGCAACTGAGGCTCTCGCTTCGTCGAGTTTTAGCTCACTCGCTTTTAAATATTTATCGAGATAGCTTAAACGTTGCTCCTCTGGCGATTGATCCGCTGCTAATGCTACTGCATCAGACATCGTTGTAGGGTGATTCAATGCAACTTGCAATAAAGGGCGTAAGTTTGCTTTATCTTTTTGGCTACCAACTTGCCAAGCCGCTCTAATGGCAAGTCCAGCTTCGTTAATATCTTGCGCGGCAGGTGTTACAACACCAGTACAAGTTAACCATTCTCGCTGTTTTTCTTGCTCATAGTCCGTAATTTCAGCGTCAATAAAGCTTACCGACTCTGGCAAAGTAATATTGAGCTTATTAGCTAAAGTATTTTTAATAATACGACGATCAGGCAAGGTCAATGCATTTCGACATGCCTGCTCAAGCGCATTTTTTGCACTCGATTTTAACGCCATTACTCGGGCGTATTGACCATTAGCCTGACTTTTAAAAAAAGCAGTTTGTTGTTCAATGGTTTGCTCTGAGTCGAAAGTGGCCGAAGCCACCAACGAAAGCGCTAAAATAGGTGCTAGCATTAAAGTTCCTTTTCGCTCGCTACTTTACCTGATGCACCTTGGGGGTTAGCCGCTTTTTCGTTTAACCCACCGTGTGCTTTTATTTTGTGGCCGTAGTGACTTACACCGTTAACAGTTTGGCCATTATTACCTTCCATCTCTTTAGCTGCTTTGCGTGCCGTTGCCTCTAAGCTTGGCGCATAAACAGCTACGCTGTACTGCCAAAATCCATCATCACTTGCAAAACTTTTAACACTTACACCAGGTGGTAATTTACCTTTTGCAACGGTTGAATACTCGTCAGATGTTTTTAATTGATTTAAAAACGTACTGCGATCTTCTTCAAGAATTTCTACTTGTTGCGGATCATTTAAGTATGGGTCATCGTACTCAAACTGTTTAGTACCTTCCATTTGCTTTTCGTCAAAACTACCTTGCCAATACACTTTTTCACCTTGAATAGTGGCAAGCAACGCAGAACGCGCACGTGTTTGCGATTGCGATTTAGCAACGCCTTTAAGCTTACGAGCAACATTGCTGTTTCTATTTTGACGTGCAATTGCAGAGCCATAACCTAAAACGATAACTTCGCCAGTATCAGCGTTAGTAAGTACTTTGGCGCCAACCGGTGGTAAAACACCACTTTTAACATCACTGATTACTTGTTGGAAAATTACATTCGGTTCAGTAGTTACCGCTACGGCACCACGATTACCTTTAATTTGTGAACGTGTTTTAGGCGTTGAAATTAAGCTTACACGTACGCCTTTATCATCAATGTTGTCGTAAACGTCATAAGTAACAAAGCCCGCTAACGAACCCGATACAGACTCTTTACACGCCTCCATCATATTAGTTTGTTCGTTTGCCGTACCTTCAACGCCCGTATCAATAACATCCATTCTTGCAGACACTACATTGCTACATTGATGTTCAACACCTTTCATATTTTCAATTAATTGTTTTTTCGCAATTAAATAAGCTTGATTATAAGCACCGCGTTTAGACAGCAAAGTCGCATTCATATTTTCGTAGGTGTTATAACTAGCACTACCAATAGATAAAATACCGGTGCCACTACCAACTTGAATCATTTTAATACCGTCTTCGTTGTCATCCATCAGTGCCTGATGAGCAACAGCAACTGCAACGCTTGTATCTTTTGCAACCACTACATCGCCAGAAACTTCGACTTGTTCAGCACCCACTACTTGCGCGCCTGGGCGAGCAGGTATCATATCTGTTAAGCTAAATTCTTCCTCTGCGATTGCAGGCATAGCTAAAACCATTGCTAATGTTAATATTTTTAATTTCATCATCTATCCTTATTTGTACCTGAGTGTAAAGTCGTCTTCGACTGTAATTTTTGAAAGGCTTTTTGCTGTTATTGTCATTAACGCCTGATCAAGCGCATGAGCAAGTTCCCCGGTGCTACCTTTAAATCTCAGGCTTGCTACGGTATATTTTTGCTGTTTATGTATAGATATATCGCTTACGCCACCTAACGTACTTAACACATCATGCAATTTTTCTGGTTGCGTTAGCTTATTGCTTGGCAACATGACTTCACGAACCAAGCCCCCTCTTGCAACTACTTGAGTAAATGCATTATTAAGGGCTTTATGAAGCGCTTTTGATTGTGACTCGCTCGCCAAATGTACTGCCATTAAATCTTTTTCTACGTAAGGAGCATTAGGCAACGACATAAATGAAGGATCGTTTTTCCACTGACCATAAATGTTTCCAGCTAAATCTCTAACGTCAGCACTTAAATAAAGTTGTCTGTTGTTAGCGCGCTTAATCACTTCAGATTTTGCATAAATAACTAAACTAGCCGCGTTACCAACTTCAATTCCTTGCTCGTTTAACCAAACTTTTAGTTCTGTTTTTAATGGTTCAGGCGCAATAACTTGCACTCTAGGTGAACCAATCATGCTCAGTAATTTAGATGCTTTTTGAATAAGTGGTGCTTTTTCTACAACAGCCATAACGGTGACTTCCACACCACCATTTTGCAGTTCTCTGGTTTGCAGGGTTTGCCATTCTTTCACAAGCCCTTCACTATGACTCGAAAGCTGTTGCCCTATTAACTCTTGTATGTTTGTTGATTCGTTACCGTCAACAATATTCATACTTGTACTTGATGATTGCGTATGCTGCTGAGTAAGCCACACACCTACAACTTGCGATACAGCACGTTGCAAAGCATCTTGTTCTGCAATCGTCAGTGCTGTTTTACCTTCTTTTTTCCAGCCTTGGCCTATTACTGTCACACTAATATTTTGAGTGGTTTGTTGCCAGCTTTGCTCTTGCGGCTCTCCTAACTCTTGCGGGTTAAGGCTTACAGTCATGCATGTGTCGTTACCACTGAGTGTAGGCGTTGAGTAATTTAAAGGAACGGCACCAGCACTCAAACCTTCCATCATCATAGTCCGTTGTTGCTCATATAAGCTGGCGGCATCATTATCTAAACTTGTTGTTAAATGTTGCTGCGCACTTTGGGTTGTTAGGCTTTTATTACCTTTAATAAAACTTATAAGCTCAGCACTAGCCTGGGTTTTTGCACCCGAAATAGCCGTACTACCTCGTCCATATGCACATGCCTGTGTTTGTAGCGTACCATCAGACAATACATCCACTTGAGCTTGCGCACTCAAGGAACATAATGCTAATAAACCAAGCTTTTTGATCATGTACGGCTCTCCAAAAAGTCAGCGGGAGTACCGACCGATACAGCAAATATTTTTGTACCATTTGACGGTCGATAAATACCATTTTCAGCTTTGTTTTTAACATCATCTGCTGCATCGGAGTCTTTCCAACGAATAATTTCACCATTTGCACTACTACGCGAAGGGTTAACATTCGCAACGCCAATCGGTTCAACAAATCCTGCCTCATAGCTAAAAACTATCATTGTTTCGTTAGGAAGTACGCCTGCATTTTGACCTCTATCTAAACTAATTTTGTTCCCTTTAATACCTAAAACTTGCGCTGTGGCAGGCATTTCACTCAACATACGGGTAAGCAAAATATCAATACCACGCGATCCCATATCGCTGAGTACTGCATTTACATGAGCACTTTGATCAAAGTGAAAACCTGCGACGTAGCGTCCGCTTACAGTCGTAAATTTTAACTCCGAGCGATCACGTACATCTTCAGATTTAACGCGAATCTTTCCTAAATTAGGATGCGATAGCTTTTCACGTGTTTGCGGATTTATCACACCGGTTGTTAGCTCTAATGTGTAATCGGCCCAATCTGTAATCGCGCCTTCAGTTTTTAGTGTTCTTAATGAATCAATTTTTACCACAAAATCGGGGATTAATGCTTTAACTTCGGCACGTTTGGCCGCTGTTTTTACGCCTTGCTGTTGTAAAATTAATTGTTGTTCCTTTGAAATAGCATCATCATCACGCGTTACTATTCTAAAGCGATTAATTCCTGCAAATTGATTTTCGAGCATTAGCAATAAGTTTTGGTTGTCAAACTCGCGCATAGCATCAACACCAATACCACTGCCATTTACACCAGCTAAATCAAAGTACATGCGTACAATTGGTTTTTTAAGCGGACAACTATCTGTTTCTGTATTTGCATCAAACGTGCAACGCTCTAAACCTTGGGTATCAAAATATGCAGGCATAGCTATATCCGCGTCATTAAATATATAAGCACTTTTGGCTATTACGGTATTCGAGGCGTTGTTACTAACCAACCCTGATTGTGTAGCACTTCCTTGTTTAGGTGAAGAGTTACAACCTGCTAATAAGGCGAGTGTAAATGCTGATAGAGTTAAGTTTTTTATTAATTTCATTACCATTCCTAAATATCGAACAGCCACTGACTAGCAGGCGCTTTAAGTTGTTGTATTAAATTGTTAATCGCTTTTTGTTTTGCATTTTCTTGTGTCGTGGCACTTTCCTGCGCAAAAAGATCCTGTTGTAGTAATACTTTGAAAGGACTTGAACTTCGCGTAAGCGCTAGAGTTAAAATAACTTTGGCTGAATAATTATTATTAGATTTGGCGTACTGCCAACGTATTTGGGGACGCATCCATAAACGTGTATCGCCGCTATGTGGGAGTGCATTATTTAGTGCTGATTTAATTTCGCTAATATTATTAGCACCGATCACATCACAAGAAACAGCATTTAATGCTTTTGCTTGCTCATTCAATAAATTATTTAAAGTCGATTGAATTAATAGCTTAGGCCCAGAAAGGAGCTCTAATACTGCTAGCTTTTTTGCCGCAACATCAAGACCTCCACTATTTTTAAGTGCCCAAATGAAACGCTGTTCGTTGTCATTTTTTGGCGCAGAGATACGAGAAAGTTTTAATAAATCAGATTTTAGGTTTTTAACTAAAGCCGATTTTTTAACTCCCATTTTTAAAGCAAATAAGTTATTTTGCTCAAGCGTATTTAACTCCTCTAGTCCAGTTAATGTAAACGGTAAACTAGTTAAGGTTGTTGCTTGTTCAAAATAATTGCTTGCTTGGTTGTCCTGCTTTATGAGCTTTTGTAATTGCTGCGTACTTACATCAACGCTTAGTTGAGTAGTAATATCGGCTATAGCCGCTTGCTTTGCAGCTAAGCGACTCTCACCAATCCCAACCGCAGTAATATATTCATCACTTTTTTGCGGTTGAGTTACCCAATCTGGCCAGTTTTGAGCTGAGCAGCTAAAAGCACATGCTATAAAAAAAGCAAAAATGCTTGTTTTCATTAACCTTTCGCTTCTTGCTCAAGTTGTAACTCATTTATTGCAGTAATTGTGGCTTGCTCAAGTTCTATAATTTCGTTTGCTTCAAGCGCTAACGCAAGTTGATCTTTTGCTTTAATAAGAGCTGTGCCTATATCTTTAGGATCCTCTTCTTGCTCAGCATTCTCTTCATCGCTTGAAAGCCATGAATTGACAAGATTTCCACCCATTTTTAAAGCTGTTACTTTGGCTATGACAGTGCTGTGCTGGCTTAAAATATAAGCAGATTTAGCAATCTCTACCGTTAAATCAGTCGCAAGTTCAACATTTTGCTGATAAATACCTTCGTTCGCTAAGTTATAAGCTGCTATTTTATAACCAATTTCTTCATCTTTATTCTTTGCTCCTGCGTCAAACTCTTCGATTGCAGCTTGAAGTTGCTCTGGTGTCGACTTTTGATGGGCATATAAAAAGGCTTGTACATCACGGTAGTTATCAGTTTGAGTGCGGTATTCACCCATAACTTTTCGTTGACGCTCAAGGATAATAGCTGACATATTTAAAAATTCGTCAATACCTACCTGTACAGCCACCGGGTGAAAATAACCAAGTGTATCCATTCGAGTAGTCAACTCAGCAACTGCAGTATTGCGGTCTAAATTAGCAGAAGTACTAGTATCGGTTGTTGAAACACAACCAGTAAAAAGAGGTACGAAAATAAGTGCGGATAGAATAGCTTTTTTCATGAGGTAATTCCCTATACATTAAAAAGGCAAGAAAGCACAAAGCTAAGCAGTTGACTTGATTCATTCTTCCTTGAATATGAGATTAGAATTACCGAATTTGTAAAAAAATGCAACACGGAAAATTAATAAATTTATATTACCAGCAACAAAAAAACAAACAAATGTAACCACGACAAGGCGTTCAGCTTAAGTTAATACTTTTGTCTCATTTTTGTATGATAGCTCTATTTATTTAGTTTTATATAAAAAACCTTGCAAACTGTACAAATATTGCTCAATCACATTTATTATTAATCTTGAATAATTAGTCCAACGATAACCACACACCTACAGCAACCATTAAGCTACCGGCAATACGGTTCATCCATTTTATATTATCGCCACGAGCTAAAAATAAACGTAAGCTTTTACCGCCTGTTGCGTAAGCTAACATACTTAAAAACTCGGTGGTCATTATAACGCCAAGCAATACTAAAAGCTGAGGGGCTACAGCATGCTCAACACTAATAAACGGCGGTAATAACGAGATCATAAACGCCCACCCTTTAGGGTTAGCAATTGCGGTTACAAAACCTTGCGTAAATAACGACTTCCGACTTACGTCACTTGGTTTTGAGGTATCGACCGACATTTTGCCTTTGGCTCGCCACATGTTAACGCCAATATAAATTAAGTACGCACCGCCTACCCACTTTAAAATAGCGAACGCATCTGGGTAATTTAGCATTACGCTTGCAACGCCTAATACCGCAGCTATAGCAACGGTTGCTACGCCTAACAGCTCGCCTATCATCATCCATAATGTGCGGCGCACGCCAATGCTCATACCGAGTGTCATGGCAAGGGTCATACACATACCAGGCGTTATCGACACAAAAAAGAACGTAGGAATAAAAACCGCAAGTGCTGCTACATCAATCATTAATTTACTCTCATATTAAAAGCAAAAACGCGGCTATAAGTAGCCGCGTTGTTGCTTACTCATGTTTATTACTATTGCCCAGTACTTACCACGGGTTCAGTAATGACCTCTACTGGCTCTGCTGTATCATTTAGCAAATACTTATCTAACCACTGTTCTTGTTCCCACAACACATGTAATAAGCTTTTACGCGCACGGTAACCATGTGCTTCATAAGGGAGCATTACTAAGCGAGTATCTTTACCTAAACCTTTTAGCGCTGCGTACATGCGCTCACTTTGCATTGGGAAGGCTCCGCAAGATTGAGGGTGGGTCTTCTTGCACTCCACTGTATGTGTAAACATCTATTGCCCAGTACTTACCACGGGTTCAGTAATGACCTCTACTGGATTTGTTGTATCGTTTAACAAATACTTATCTAACCACTGCTCTTGTTCCCACAATACATGTAATAAGCTTTTACGTGCACGGTAACCATGTGCTTCATAAGGGAGCATTACTAAGCGGGCATCTTTACCTAAACCTTTTAGGGCTGCGTACATGCGCTCACTTTGCATCGGGAATGTTCCTGAATTAGGATCTTCCTGACCGTGGATCATTAGCATTGGTTCGTTAATTTTTTTAGCATGGAAAAACGGCGACATATTAGCGTACACACTTTGTGCTTGCCAAAAATCACGCTCTTCTCCTTGAAAACCAAACGGCGTTAATGTGCGGTTATACGCGCCACTGCGGGCAATACCTGTTTTAAATAAATCGCTATGAGCCAATAAGTTAGCAACCATAAATGCACCATATGAGTGCCCTGCTATGGCTATTTTGTTTTTATCGGCAATACCTTTTTTAACTAATACATCAACAGCTGCTTGCGCACTTGATACTAACTGCTTTCTAAAGTTATCGTTTGGCTCGCTGCCATCAATACCCACTATTGGCATTTTAGGGTCGTCAAACACGGCAATCCCTTTAACAAGGTAAGGCATTGGGCCCCAATAACCAATGTAGGTAAACGCATAAGGCGATTCGCGTACTTGCGATGCAACGGCTTTATCTTTGTATTCAAGTGGGTAAGCCCACATAAGTACCGGTAACGGGCCTTGTGTTTTATCGTACCCTGGTGGTAAATAAAGCGTGCCCGAAAGCTCAACACCGTCGTCGCGTTTGTAACGTAATTGCTCTTTAGTTACGCCTTTAAATGCAGGGTACGGATGCTCAAATGTCGTTAATTGCGTTAGCGTGTCGTTATCTAAATTGCGTATAAAAAAGTTAGGTTGCTCAGTTTTAGATTCACGAATAGTAATAAATCGCTCACCTTCGTCGTCAAGCAGAGCGCGTACACGCTCGTAGTATGGCGCTTCTGATTGCCATAAACGCTTGCTGCTATTTGTTTTAACATCGTATTGGTCTAAAAACGGGATATTACCTTGCTCTGAAGCTCCATTACCGCGCAGGTAAATATAACGCCCGCCTACAATTTTAATTACGTTTGCGCCTAAATCGTTGCGCTCGTAAATTGCATTACCAGGGTCTTTATACGCGTCGTTGTAACTACGCTCTGAAAATAAAACGCGGTTTCTGTCGGCATTTCGAGGTTGTACAACAAAGGTGCGTACTTGGCGATCGCTAAAGCGCCAGTCTGTCAGCATTGCTACGTTTTCGTTGCCCCACTCCATTCCCGCATAACGGCGTTCTACTTTGGCAAATAATTTAGGCTCGCGTTTAAAGGGTGCACGTAAGCTGTAAACATAATCATGATGCTCAACGTCGGTTTTCATGTCGCCGCCATCTTGTGCTTCTGCCCAAATTACTTCAGCGCCTTGATCGGCTCGCCATTCAAAATTACGGCGGCCAGTGCGTACACTGTCGTAACCTTGTGGAATATTATCGGCAAGTGGCTGTTTTGCCAGCTCTGCTAATGCATAGCCGCGCATGCCCCATATTTGCCACGTGCTTGCAAAGCGGCTGTAAGGCACTTGATACGAAAACGGCTCATTAATACCGGCAACTAAAATATTGGTAGAATCAGGTGATACTGAAAACGATTTAAATAAAGAAGGGCTACCTATTGCTTGAGTATTGCCATCAAGCGTTACGTAAGCCAGCTGCCCTTGGCCGTAAAACTTAAATTGTGCTTCATCAAACGGGCTTGTTAATAAATTTTGATAAGTACGTGCTGGCGCTTTTTCACCAGTACTTTGTTGAATAACAGGCACTACATTTTGGCTGTTATTTTCAAGCCTTGGTTTACCAAAATTAACAGCAAGATTTGCAACAATGGCGCTGCTATCTGGCAGCCATTTATATGGTGAGGCAGTTAGTACCGAATTTAACGCAGCGCTTGAAAGCTCTTTTGCTTGTTTAGTTTCAACGCTGTAAAGCCATAAGTTGGCTTGGGTTGGTTGCTCAACAACAAAGGCTAAATATTTACTATTAGATGACCATTTAGGTGAGCGAATAATGCCATTAGGTAAGTTATTAATACTGATAACTGACCCGCTTTGAACATGCTTTAGCTCCACGGCACTAAATTTGGCACTCACACGAGAGCGCGAAAAATTAGCGGGGTTTAGCTTAATACCAGCAAGCTTAAGCTCTTCTTTTGCAAGTTCATCAAGGGTTACTACACGTTTGCGTTCAAAAAGCGCTAGCCACTGGCCATCGCTCGATAAGTAACTAGTGGGTGCTAACTTAGCGTCAACCAATGCTGCAAGTTCGGGTGAAGGGGTTTGATAGCCCTGCTCGGCGTAACTTGTTGGCACCAATGCCGCACAACAAATAAAGGCAACTAACAGCCTAAAAGCGCTCATGTTTTTATCCTTTTGTTATTTTTACTCTTATAAGCGTATATAAACACGTTTTGCTTTGTTCATAAAGTATTAAGGTAAGTTAAACACCTCTAAAAGATGACTTAATAGTGCTGATTAAGCTAAACTACAGCGCTATTTATTCACCACTGCGGTACTTAAAATACAATGCATAACAAAGCCAAATCAGTCACTATTTTTGATGTTGCAGAGCGTGCTGGTGTATCAAAATCAACCGTATCCTTGGTACTTACCCAAAGCGATAAAGTGGGCAATAAAAGTAAACAAAAAATACTCAAAGCGATTGATGAGCTAGGTTACGTTTATAATCGTGATGCCGCTGCTATGCGCTCAAAGCGCTCAAATTTAGTGGCCATAGTAATAAACGATTTAACTAACCCAGCTATGGCACACCTTGCTACCAGCCTACAACTTTTGTTAAACGACAACGGCCTACAAGCCATGATTGTAAGCAGTAATAATAGTCTTGAACTACAAGCAAACGCAGTTAAAAACTTAAAAGAATACAACGCTGCTGCATTTATTATTTGCCCCGTTGCTAATACTTGCCCCAAATGGCTTGATACGCTCAGCGCGCAACACAAAGTAATTACCGTAATGAGTGAAGTGCCCTTTAGCGCAGCTCCTTGCGTATTACCCGACTATAAAAAAGCCAGCCACGTAGCCAGTATGCATTTGCTCTCACAAGGCGTGACAAACATTGCATTTATAGGCAGTGAACTTACTTTAAGTGATTCACAAGCACTACAAAGTGGCTTTAATACCGCTTGCGCGCAGCACAGCATTACACCATTAGCACCCATTCACTGCGCAGTAAACACAGCCATTAGCGCTAAAAATGCATTTATGGAAGCATATAAACACAACCCAACATTAAACGCAGTGGTGTGTGCAAACGATATTATTGCTCAAGGTGTTATTGCCGCTACCAACTCATTAACACATCACTGTATTAAAGTAGTGAGTTGCCACCACATTCCTAATAGCGCGGTTGTAAATGATCACTTAACCACTGTGGCTATAAGTACAACCGATATAGCCAAGCGGTGTCTTTTAATACTGCAAGAGCTACTACAAAATACAGCCCCGCCAGTAAAAACACTGGTAAATGTAAACTTACAAATTAGAGATTCTAGCCAATGAAAAAAGTGCTGGTAATTGGCTACGTATGGCCAGAGCCAAATTCGTCTGCTGCGGGAACGCACATGATGTCGTTATTAAATGCATTTAGAGCGCAACACTGGGACGTTGAATTTGCAACGCCCGCGCAGCGCACCGATCACATGGAAAACCTTGACGACTTCGGCATAACCAGCCAAAGCATTGCATTAAACTGCGACAGCTTTGACGAATACGTTAAAGCCTATAATCCAGATATAGTAATGTTTGACCGTTTTATGATGGAAGAACAATTTGGCTGGCGCGTCGATAAACATTGCCCACACGCAATTAAAATTCTCGATACCGAAGATTTACAGTGCCTGCGTAACGCTCGCCACGAAGCGTTTAAAGGTGAGCGTGACTTTACAACCAGCGATTTACACTCAGACATAGCAAAACGCGAAATTGCCGCTATTTTACGCTGCGACCTGAGCTTAATTATTTCAAGTTATGAAATGAGCCTGCTAAATAGCGTATTTAAAATAGAGCCAAGCTTATTACACCATTTACCGTTTATGGTTGATTTAAGCTCACTGCCTACAAGTACAAAAACGTTTGAGCAGCGCCAGCACTTTATGACAATAGGTAACTTTAGACACGCGCCCAATTGGGATGCTGTACTTTACTTACAAAAAATATGGCCACTTATTCGCAAGCAACTCCCAAAAGCAGAACTACATATTTATGGCTCTTACCCACCACCAAAAGCCACGGCATTAAATAACCCTAAAACCGGTTTTTTAATAAAAGGCTGGGCCGATAATGCGTTTGATGTAATGCAAAGTGCGCGTGTATGTCTAGCTCCACTGCGCTTTGGTGCAGGCATTAAAGGTAAATTGCTTGAAGCCATGATTATGCAAACACCCAGCGTTACCACTAACATTGGCGCAGAGGGCATGCATAACGATTTACCTTGGCCTGGTAAAATAGCCAACACAGCCGATGACTTTGCCAACGCTGCCATTGAAATGCACAACAATCAAAGTGACTTTAAACAAGCGCAGCAAGATGGTAATACACTCCTTAATACGCTGTACGATAAAGCCCAATTAAGCGCAGCGTTAATTAAAAAAATTGATTCAATAAGTAGTGATTTAAACGCTCATCGCGAAAAAAACTTCACAGGCCAAATGCTCAAACATCATACAATGCGCAGCACTCAATACATGTCGCAATGGATAGCTGAAAAAAATAAAAAATTAGATTAAAAATGACTAGACACACACCAATTAGTGTTTAAAATCGCGCCCATCAAACGTGGGCAGTTTTAGCTGTATTGTCTATATTTTTAGCTTAGTTATCGCAATATTTGGTCCAAAAAGATTTGAAAACTGCAACCTTTACAGAAAAACGCAAATTTATCGTTAAATTGGGTAAAATGCTTCACAAGTATGGCACCCCAGCCTACCGCCTAGAAGCCCACCTAATGGAAGTGGCTACTTACTTAGGACTTAAATCGTCATTTGTTATGTCGCCAACCTCTGTAACGTTTGTTATTTGGACCGATGGCCACGAAGATGAGTACACCCACGTTGCACGTGTAGACCCTGGCGATCACGATTTAGGCTCACTTGCCGACACCGACGACCTTGTAAACCAAATGCTTGACGACAAGCTAAGTTTACAAGAAGTTGATGCGCAGCTAGACGCAATTTTTGTGATGCCAAACCCATATAATAAATTAACAACGGGCGTTGCCTTTGCAACTTCTGGTGGTGCGTTTGCTATGTTAATGGGTACTAGCTGGACTGATGTTATTTGGTCATCGCTGCTTACTTTAGTCGTTTATGTGTTTGTGCTTTGGTCTGGTCGCTCAAAACGCGTAGCTCACATGCTTGAGCCATTAGTTGCCATAATATCAGCAGTACTTGCATGTGCAGTAAGCGTTTATATAACGCCTGAAATAAATATACGCTTGGTAGTACTTTCGGCCATTATTGTATTTATACCCGGTTTAGCACTTGCGCTTGGTTTAGCAGAGCTTGCAGCACGGCATTTAGTGTCGGGCACAGCAAGGGTAATGGACTCGTTTATGCTGTTGTTTAAACTGTATTTTGGTGGTTTTATTGGTATAGGTATTGGCTTTGCACTCTTTGGGCAAGCCGACTTTGTACAACCTGAGCCATTACCAAAATGGACCGCATGGCTGGCTATATTTTTACTTTGTAGCAGCTTAATCGTGATTTTTAGAACCAAACTTAAGCATGCGGTTTGGTCTATTGCATCAGGCTTTATAGCGTACGGCACCAGTATTGGCTCGGCTATGTACCTTGATTACACGTTAGGTACGTTTGTAGGTGCTTTATCGGTGGGTATATTTAGTAACTTGTTTAACCGCGTTGCTAATGCGCCAGCCTCTATTGTGGCCATGCAAGGCTTAATTGTATTAGTACCAGGTAGCAAAACCTATATTGGCTTAAACTCACTAATTGAAGGCCAAGACTTTATATACGCAGAACACATAGGCCAACAAACGTTTTTAATATTTATGTCGCTTGTTGCAGGACTAATATTTGCAAACGTCGCCCTACCGCCTAAAAAGAGTTTGTAAGTGATACTGAGCGCTCGCTTTACTTTGATTGAGTAAAGCGAGTGAAACGTTAAACTAAAACAACGACCAAGTAGCAATTGATGCCAATGCTAAGTGTTTTAGCTCTTTACATCGCACTTGAGTGAGCTCAAAAGCATCGTAGTGATTCCAACACTATACTAAAAAACCTTCCATTTTAATCATATCCTACTTCTAATTTACACTTCCCTATTGAGCAA
This sequence comes from Pseudoalteromonas sp. NZS11_1, assembly GCF_015864275.1. Taxonomy (NCBI): domain Bacteria; kingdom Pseudomonadati; phylum Pseudomonadota; class Gammaproteobacteria; order Alteromonadales; family Pseudoalteromonadaceae; genus Pseudoalteromonas; species Pseudoalteromonas sp. NZS11_1. Next base: position 6,369 of record NZ_JADYXK010000038.1, on the reverse strand, counting down.
AAATACTCAATAGGGAAGTAACTTAACTAGCGTGACCAGTTAGTTTTGGCAAGCTCTACAATCTCGTTACCTTTGCCATTTATCAGCGCTTTCATCATGTAAACACTAAAGCCTTTTGCTTGCTCTAATTTGATTTGCGGCGGCATTGAAAGCTCTTGTTTTGCTGTATCGACTTCTAAAACAACAGGTCCTGAGTGATTCATCATTTCGTTCATTGCCGATGGTAATTTTTCAGGGTCGTCCACATGAATCCCTTTTAATCCACAAGCCTCTGCAATTTTAGCAAAACTTGGGTTTTCTAAATCAGTATCGCTTGATAAAAACCCACTGGCTTTCATTTCCATAGCCACAAAACTAAGTGAGCGATTATTATAAACAACAATCTTTATTGGTAAATTAAGCTGCTTAAGTGAGATTAAATCGCCCATTAACATCGAAAAGCCACCATCGCCACACATTGCAATGACTTGGCGGTCTCTATCTACAGATTGAACCCCCATTGCCTGCGACATGGCATTTGCCATAGAGCCATGATTAAACGATCCAATTAATCTACGTTTTCCATTCATTGATAAATAACGCGCAGCCCACACTGTTGGCGTACCTACATCGCAAGTAAAAACAGCATCGTCAGCCGCTTGCTCGTTTAGTAAACGCGTTAGGTATTGCGGGTGAATTAAATTTTGCGAGGTTTTGCCACTGGCTAGTTCATCAAGATCTTGTCGAGACTCTTTGTAGTTTCTAACACATTTTTGTAAGTGCGAACTTGTCCGCTCACCTTTAATATAATCAAGCAATGTGGTCACTGAATTTTTAGTATCCCCTAACACGCCACAGTCAATTTGCACGTGTCGCCCGAGTGACGCAGCCTGATTATCGATTTGCAATATGGTGGTATTTTCAGGATAAAAAGCACGATAAGGAAAACTAGTACCAATCATAAGTAACGTATCGGCTTCTTGCATTGCATGATAGCCCGACGCAAAGCCAATAAATCCAGTCATACCAACATCATAAGGGTTATCGTACTCAATAAATTCTTTACCACGCATAGCATGCACTATCGGTGCTTGTAATTTTTCGGCTAGCGCAACAATTTCGTCGTGGGCATCCTTACAACCTGCACCACACAACAAGGTTACTTTTTTACTTTTATTAAGATGAGTCGCCATTGCTTCAATATCAGATAATGCAGGGGTATAAGTTGCTGGTTTTGGCACGTTCCATTTTGGTTTGATAGCTTTAGGCATGTCTTTTAATGCAATGTCGCCAGGTAGCACTAGTACACTCACGCCTTTGTTTAATATTGCTTGTCGCATTGCGGTTTCTAGCAGGTACGGCATTTGCTCAGGGCTCGAAACCATTTCACAATACACACTGCATTCTTTAAATAATTCTTGCGGATGGGTTTCTTGAAAATAGCTACTGCCAATTTCAGATGAAGGAATATGTGCGGCAATAGCTAATACCGGTACATTATTGCGCTGACAATCAAATAGACCGTTAATTAAATGAAGATTACCTGGGCCGCAAGAGCCCGCACACACCGCAAGCTCGCCTGATAAATGTGCTTCGCCACCAGCTGCAAATGCGGCAACTTCTTCATGACGTGTGCCTAGCCATTCAATTGTTCCCATTTTTCGCAGGCTTTCACTAATGCCGTTAAGTGAATCGCCAGTTACTCCCCAAATGCGCTTTACGCCCGCTTGTTCAAGGGTTTTAGTAATAAAACTTGCGATATTTTGACTCATAATATAGAACTCCTAAATATTCAGTTATTCTGTAAATTGATTTTTCGCCTCTGATCTATCAAGTAAGTCATCGTTTCGAAATGCGCTCAATTATTGAGAATCGATAAGCTTAGGTATTTTGATAATAATAGATATATTGCTACTGAGACTTTACTAACAAACGGTACTACTAGGTTTGCTGTGCCCCCATACTGATACATAAAACATGAATGTCCGCTTTAAAGTGTTTATGAATATGCGGGTGCGAGATTTTTAGTGGCTTAACTATGAATATGTTATTATGCGCTCAATTATTTTACTGAATGCTTTTCTCTTACTTCTATGTCAAATTCTGCTTTGTGCTTTACATTATTTTCTCAAAATATTGATTCTCTCGCGCTTCCTGAAAAGTTTACTTTCCCTTTTTATTACGAGCCGCAACCTTTAACTGTAGCAGCCACAAAACAATTACAGCAACAACTTGAAACGTTAACGCATTTAAAAGCAGAAAATGCAGGTAAAATGTTTGGGGTTTTAGTGGTGCAAAATGCTAAGCAACAATTAGGCTTTTTAAGTGCTTATTCGGGGCAAATTGAAGGTGATAAAGGTAATATTAGCTTTGTGCCGCCTGTTTCTAGCATGCAGCTGCAAGACGATAGCTATTTGACTCAAAGTAAAATAATTAACGATATTAATGCTCAAATTGAGCAGTTAGAAAATAGTGAACAACTGCATGAAGTTAATAGCAAACTTGATGATGCAACACAGAGTTACCAGCAAGCACTATTAGCCCAACAGGCAGTAATGCAAGCCGGTCGCCAGCAACGTAAAATACAACGTACCGAAGGCGAATTAGAGCTTAGCGAAAGTGATTTTGAGCAGTTAAAAAATAAGCTTGCAGGGCAAAGTATCGTAGAAAAAAAGCAACTGCTGGCACTTAAAGCCTATTGGCAAAATATAATCGAGTCACTGCAGCAAACACACATCAATATTTCTGATGAAATTGCTCATTTAAAAAAACGCCGTAAAACGCTTTCTAAAAGCTTACAAAAAAAGCTATTTGCACAGTACCAATTTTTAAATGCAAATGGAGAAACTACAGACTTAAATGCCATATTTGCAGCACTGCCTGAGCATACTCCTCCTTCGGGTGCTGGCGATTGTGCAGCGCCTAAATTATTACAATACGCCTATAAACATGGCTTAAAGCCACTTGCAATGGCTGAATTTTGGTGGGGAGCTGCACCTAAATCAGCAATTAGGCAACATAAAAACTACTACCCTTCTTGTTACAGTAAATGCCAACCAATACTTAGGCACATGCTAAAGGGTTTAGATGTTGAAGATAACCCGCTACTTATCAACCCAGCTCAAGGTAAAGATTTAAATATTGTTTATAAAGATGACGACTTACTTGTGGTAAATAAGCCCGCTGAGTTTTTATCTGTGCCTGGCGTAAATATTGAAGACTCAGTTTATATGCGAATCAAAACGCAGTTTCCAGAGGCGTCGGGCCCACTAATTGTGCACAGGTTAGATATGTCGACTTCTGGGTTATTGATGATTGCACTTAATAAACGCGTGCACAAAGCACTGCAAAAGCAATTTATTGACCGCACTATAGATAAACGTTATGTCGCATTAGTTAATGGTAATGTAGCTGAGGATAGCGGAGTAATTGATTTACCCTTAGTGCTCGACTTTGATGATAAACCGCGCCAAATGGTGTGTTACAAACACGGTAAGCCATCACTTACTACCTGGCACGTTTTAGAGCGTAACAACAATATTACCCGATTACAGTTATATCCTAAAACAGGGCGTACTCATCAATTAAGAGTGCATTGCGCGCACAGTTTAGGTTTAAACATGCCAATTATAGGCGACACACATTACGGGCAAAAAGCCGATAGATTACATTTACATGCAGAATACTTAGCATTTACTCACCCAATTACACTTAAACGATTAGAGTTTGAAGTAGCCGCAGATTTTTAATAAAAACACATAGCTACAACCATTATATTATACAATGTGTTGGTTTTTATTAATTAAATTGATATCGTTTGTGGTCTTTTTCTTCAATGATGAGTATAAAAAAAGTTCAAGCCCAAGTTTATTAAGCAATGTGAATAATTATTTCAATAATAAAAATAAGTCAGCAAAGGATTAACATGGCTAACAATACACAAATAAAGATTTTAGGTAATACTTTATGGGCAAAGTATATTGTTCTCATTTTATTTTTACTTCTAAGTAAGCTTGCCTCAGCTAACGGCGATTCATTAAGTGCAACTTTACATGCGCTAGACTTTGACACGACTCAAACCCTCATCAATAACATAAAACTAAATGAACTAGACTATCTTCAAAATGAAGACAAACTCACTCAAGCGTTTAAAATAAGCAAAGAGCAAAATTGGGAAAACCTTCATTTAGAAGCGGCCGCTTTGTATGCGGAGTTACTTTTTAGACAAGAAAAATACGAAGCGTTAAACACACACTTATCCTATTACTTAAAGAACAAAGAGTTACCAAATCAAAAAAGTGTATATTTATTATTTCTCGAATCACAACTCAAGTCTCTAGCGAGGGAGCCAAACCCAGCTCCAGCACAAACGCTAGCCACAAAATTAGAAGAGAGCTTGCAACAGCATTCAACTAAAGAAAAAATCATTATTTTACGAGCACTTGCTTACTATTACACCGATACAGATGCATTGAAAAAGACCCTAAATGTTGCACTAGAGGGGTTAGAATTAGCATTAAAAGATGACGATTCAGCATCTCAAGGATACTTTTTTAGAAAAATAGCCGATGCATATAATTATCTAAACGAAAAAGACAAAGCCGTATATTATGCAAAAAAAGCGGTTGCGGCATATGAGCAAACACAAGATGGGCTTTTTACCTCAAAAGCATATTGGAGCTTAGGCAATGTATTGCTGGAGATTAAGAAACCTAAAGATGCCTTAATATACCTAGACAAAGCATTGCTCTATTTCAAAAAAGTTAATATGCAAAAAGGCTTAACCTTTGCTCAGTACTCAATTGCTAGCATTGAGTACTTACAAGCCAACTACGATAAAGCTTTAACTTTAACTAAAGAGAACATTGAGCTTGCTCGTTCTGCAGGTGTTTATGATATGCAACTCGCATCGCTCATTTTGTTAGCTGACATATATATAAAACTAGATTTACTTGATCAAGCAAATGAAGCAAACGATGAGGTGTTTTTAAAATTAGATAAATTCAGCCGCAGTATTTATAAAGCCGATTTTTTAAGTAAACGCTATGAGCTAAAACGACGCCTTAACCACACTGAAGAGGCTTTTGAAGCAATTGAAAAAAAGCTCCTTTATACAAAAAAACACTACGAAGCAACCAGCGAAAATAATATAAAAACACTACAGATACAGTTTGAAGTAAAAGAAAAAGAAGAAAAAATACAGCAACTAGAGTACGCAAAAGATATTAGTGAGCTACAAGCTAAAGAAGAATATCATCAAAAAATAATTTGGCGACTTAGCGCTGCTATTGCGTTTATTTTAGTGATTGCTTCGTTATTTTTATTTTATCGACAAGCTCGACAACGTCAAAAGTATCACGATATTTCATTAACAGATTACCTAACAAATTGCCCTAATCGCAGAGGAATAATGCGCACAGCAGAAGCAAAACTTGGTGAAGGTAAAATGACTATAGCAATTGTTGACTTAGACTACTTTAAAAAAGTTAACGACCATTTTGGTCACGATGTTGGCGATTTAGTTCTTATTGCCTTTGCAAAAGCTGCAAGAGAAACACTCTGTGATGATCATCAGTTTGGCCGTTACGGCGGCGAAGAATGGTTATTTGCACTAAATACGGCTGATGAACGAATAATTCGCGATATATTTAACCGACTCGCCATTAGCTTCGCCAAGCATTGCAGTAATATAGAAGACTTTCCTACAGATACAAAAATCACTTTTAGTGCAGGAGCCTCTGTAAGTAGCCCTTTAAAAAGCACACTAGATATTCTTATTAAGCATGCAGATAAATTACTTTATAAAGCAAAAGAAAACGGAAGAAACCAAGTCGTAGTTGATTAAATAAACACAGCTAAAAGTATTGGCTCACTTACTTGACTAAAGTTCGCCTAAAACCATTTGTTTAATTTTATGTGCTTTTACAAAATGATCTAATTTATGGGTGTGTATCCACCAAGTAGCAGCTTCCATAAGTAGCTCTGGATCGTCGTTTTTATTGGCAAAAAATGCATAAAAAGAAAGCCCTACATTTTCTCCTTTAACTGCTATTTTTTTATCGCATACGGTAATTATTTTTGCTCTTAGTTCTTCCCTCATACATACCTTATTTAGTTATATTTTTACTGTATATGTACTATTGAAATACACCATTTAAAAAGCTAACGATTAGCTGCAAAAGGCTTCTATCAACCAAGCCATGATTCTCAAGCTCTTTATTAGGCGTATTTACTTTTGCAGCTTTGCATTCATTATCTAATGTCTCATTTTGTAGTGGTCAACTAATTTTGGCCACAGTTTTAGAATCTTGGTATCTAATCTCAGATTCATTTGGTGCTAAACCAGCATTATAATGATGCGGTCTAACATTGTTGTAATATCCATTGATA
>NZ_JADYXK010000004.1:0-211116 GCF_015864275.1 Pseudoalteromonas sp. NZS11_1 | reverse complement strand
TCAAGTAACCAATGACTAAGCATAAAAATACCCTCATAATCAAAAGATGATAAGGGTATTGTGAAGCAACCAAAAGATCGGTCAACCGATCAAAAATACCTTAACTGATCGGTGTTAACTTTTCAGTGGCTTTTAAAGGTTAATTATTTTACTGGTTATTAATCAGTCACAACCTCAGGGTTGGAAACTAATAACATCCGTCCGCGAGCAGCTAAGTAAGTAGCTACTTGCAACTGCATTTCTGCATTAGCGGCAGCACTGCCTTCAACAGTTGCAGCCTGTGCAGCATCTTGAGCTGGTGTTAATATAGAACCATGATGCCCTTTAGTAAATTTAACTAAGTAGCTTGCTGGTGTTTCACTCAATGCTTGCGAAGAACTTACTGTCTCAAGACCCATCAAGTTAGCTAATGGAATTGTGCCAGAAATAGGATTATTAGCTGCCATTGGTGGTATCACTTGGTCAGGCTTGTTATCAACACCATCACCCACAACAACATTAGTATAAACAGGAGTACCTAATGCTTTCACAGTGGCTGCGTAGTTAGTTGGATCACCACTATCTAGCGCTGTTTGCGCCGCAAAAGCAAACTGTGTAAATACACCTTGAATGTTAGTAAGTTTAGTCGTTTCACCCGCAGTGGTAAGTGATGCAATATATTCGTTGTAGCCACACGTCAAGTAAGCTTCCATGTCTGGTATTAATGAGCCACAGTTAGAAACTGCATCTCCTTGTAAATATGCAGTAAATTCATCAGCTTCTGTTGTACCCGCTTGTGAAAGTACTGAACCTTGAATAAATGGACCAAACGCAGCAGATTCAAGTAAGAAGCTTGCTATACCGCCACCACCACTTGCAAGCGCTACCGTGTTTACATTAAATAGCGGATCAAGCGTTTCTGCCATTGGCGTATTAGCTTGAGCAATAAATGCTGGAGCAACAATAGAACCTAGCGAATGCCCAATGTAGGTAACGTCTTTACTATTAATAGTTGTATCGTTAATAAAGTTTAAGCCTAAACGAAGGCCTAATAAATCAGCAGCCGATTGGCGTAAGCTATCACGTGCAACAAGTAATGAACTTAAGTTCATGTAACTAAGCACAGAACCCGTTGTTGCATTAAAGTCGTCTGTTCCATCACCATCAACATCTATTCCGCGCTCACCATGTCTTGGATGGTCAATAGCAACCGTTGCAAAGCCTTGAATAGAAAGCTGCGCAGTTAAAGCAAGCATACTTTCTTTTTGTGTTGTAATACCGTGCTGCATAATCACAACAGGCCATCCACCTTCAGGCATTGCGATAGGATCTAATTGTAACTGTGCACGGACACCATTAATTATCGGTAAAATAGGTTTAGTAACTTGCACTGGCACATTTGCCATGCTTTGTACTTTTGGAATTGAGTTGTATTTTGTTAAATGGCGTGTGCGGTCTAGTCCTAAGTCACGTAATTGTCCGTCACTTAATGCAGAACATAAACCATCATTTTCACTAATAGGATCTGCAGGAAATGCATCGCCTGCAACGGCCTTGTAACCAATTATTGCCACCGCGTTATCACACATACCTTGCCAATATGTATCACTTAAATCACTAATATCAGTACCCGTTGGTGTACCTAAATACATCGGTAACATAATGCTACCTTTTTGATATTGCACACCAGAGAATGCAGCAGATACTTCTACACCCTGAGAAGCAAATACTTGTTGTACATTTACCATAGGTTGTTCAGGAACTTGAAGTGCAGGCGTTGGCAATGCAGGTTCTTGCAAGCTTGCAGCTAGTAACTTTTTAATTGTCCCAAGTACAGGACCTGCTGATTGAATAGTCATCGCACTAGAAAAAATAATATCTTCTTTTGTGATATCTCCTGAACTTACAACTACATTTTCGTAACTGTTAACAGCACCCTGCAAACCAAGTTGGGCTTCTGTAATTAATGGCGCTTCTTGTTTAACCAGCCCATAAGTAGAAGAAGGCTCAATAGAACGCCCTAATGAATCTTTAAGACCAGTAGTTAACACATTGATGTATGAGCTACCCGCCATAAATGGTTTTAAAGGAATAATTGCAACGCCATCACCTGAAGCTTGAGTAACAAAGTCAACACCAAAAGTAAGCTCACCGACCAATTTACAAGCAGTACCGGCAGCTACAACTGAACATTCTGCATCAGTTAAACTTGCACCCATTACAACTTCAAAAATTCTTACTGTACCAGGGGTCCCAGCAGACGCTTCATCTAAACTTACATTTGGTGGGAATGTTAAATCGATTTTATAAGGAACCTGCGAAGACCAACCATCAAGTGCACCTAGTGCAAGTTGAGGGTTTGCATAAGCTGCGCGCGAAATAGACACATTGTTGTCATCTAATTCACCAGGAATATTAAGTGTACCGTCTTGAGTTCCACTCATTAATAAATCATTAGGTACCGATAAGATACCTGCTGCTGGATCAAATGTAACTGTTGCTGTTGGGATAACTGGTGCTGTGTCGTTTTTGACATCTGTTAACGTTTCTCCACCGCCACAACCTGCTAAAGCAGCTGTAACCGAGAGTGAAAGTAGCATTTTTTTCATATTGTTGGCTCCGCACGTATTTTATTTTTATAGTGTGTTTAATCAGTGTATTAAGTTAAAACAATGTAATCAGGTTATTAATGAGACATTAGACCAGTTAAACTTAACGTAAAGTTTCTATTTTCGCCACCTAATTTTACAATAAATTCGATTACTTCACGTTTCGCTATGTTAAAATCAAAAAAATTATATGAATTGGTACTTTTATGCACACATATCAAGCAGCTGAAAACGCACTTAAAGATAAAGTTATTTTAATAACAGGCGCCGGTGATGGTATTGGCCGAGTTGCAGCAATTACGTATGCAAAATACGGCGCTACAGTTATCTTATTAGGAAAAACAACTAATAAACTTGAATGTGTTTACGATGAAATTGTTAATGCTGGCTACCCTAAACCTGCAATAGTCCCTATGGATTTAAAAGGCGCGACGAAGCAAAACTACCGTGACCTTGCTGCAACAATCGAATATCAGTTTGGACGCCTTGACGGGTTGCTTAATAATGCAGGTATTTTAGGGTCACTCGGTCCGCTTGAACATTTTTGCTCATCTACGTTCGAAAACATAATGAAAGTAAACGTGACTGCACAAGCAATGATCACTAAAGCACTTTTTCCTGTTCTTCGTAAGTCTGATAATGCATCGATAGTATTTACGTCATCAGGTGTAGGCCGCAAAGGTCGTGAATTTTGGGGGCCTTATGCCATCTCAAAATTTGCAGTAGAAGGTATGATGCAAACATGGGCATGTGAAGTAGGTAAAACGAATATTCGTGTAAACTGTATTAACCCAGGCGCTACTCGCACTTCAATGCGAGCTGCTGCATATCCAGGTGAAGATAGAGACGCACTTGCTACACCAGAGGATTTAATGCCTACATATTTATATCTAATGAGTGACGATTCAAGTGAAGTGAATGGCCAATCGTTAGATGCTCAAGTAAAAAAGTAATTTGGAGTTTAAATAGTTTAAACAACTCACATTAAAAAAGCCGCAATTAGCGGCTTTTTTGTGTTCAATAAATAACTAATTGATTATTTACGTTTAGTCGGCTTAACACGCTGATTGTGTTTTTTAACTGCTTTACGAATTTGATTGATTTTAGCGCGTTTATCTTTGCGTTTTTCAGGCATAACAGAAAGCTTAGTTTGTGTTTCGCGGCCTAATTTAACGGTTTTACGCAAGTAGTTTACTGTTTCTAAATCATACTCCATCCAACCACCTTGTGGCACGCGCTTATCAAGCTCTAATTTACCGTAACGAATACGAATAAGACGAGATACTTCCGCATCTTGAGACTGCCATAAACGACGAACTTCACGGTTACGCCCTTCATTTAACGTTACGTTAAACCAACGGTTAACGCCTTCGCCACCCATAGGGGTTACAGTCGTGAATTTGGCTGGACCATCTTCAAGCTCAACACCACGTAGTAAGTTTTTAACCGTTTCATTGGTTACTTCACCAAATACACGCGCAGAGTATTCACGCTCTACTTCATAGCTTGGGTGCATTAAACGGTTTGCCAGTTCACCATCGTTTGTAAAAAGCATTAAACCTGATGTATTAACGTCTAGTCGACCAACCGCAATCCAGCGATCGCCATCAATACGCGGAAGTCGATCAAATACAGTACGACGTCCTTCAGGATCTTTACGTGTGCTTAACTCACCTTCTGGTTTGTTATACATAATCACACGACAGATTCGGTCTGCTTTTTCTTCAATTTTTACACTGTGTCCGTCAACACGAATCAAATCGGTTTCTTCAACACGGTCACCTAACTTTGCCACTTTACCGTTTACACTAACGCGGTTTGCGTCAATGTATTTTTCCATTTCACGGCGTGAGCCTACGCCTGCACGGGCTAAGACTTTTTGTAACTTTTCACCTTGTATAATACTCATTCGGATGGTTCTCTCACAGAAGGATCGCTCAATAACTGGTTAATTTTACTTTGCTGCTCTGTTGGCAACGCAGGTAAATTTTCAAGCCCAGTTAACGAAAAATAATCTAAAAATTGCTTAGTAGTTGCATATAAAGCCGGCTTACCCGGAACCTCTTTATGCCCTACCACTTTAACCCACTCTCTTTCGAGTAAGGTTTTAATAATATTCGAACCCGTAGTAACACCTCTTACTTGCTCAATTTCGCCGCGTGTAATGGGCTGCCTGTATGCAATAAGTGATATTGTTTCCAGTAAAGCACGCGAGTATTTTGGTGCACGTTCTTGCCACAAGTTATTTAACCAAGGGCTTAAACTACTGCATGCCTGAAACCGATACCCACTACCAACCTCAACTAAGCGAATACCACGAGTTTGAAAATGTTCTTGTATTGTATCTATTGCGTCATTTATTCGTGCCATAGAAATAGCTAAATCTATTAATACGATGTCTTTAATGTGGCGTTTACTAACAGGCTTATCTGCAACAAAAATAGCTGCTTCAATGATCTCAACTAGTTGTTCATCACTAATTCGTCGACCCGCCATACACACTCTTAACAAATAAAAATACACAGCCATCTATTATGACAGAACAACACCAAACTAGGAAAATATATCTATCAAATAACTAAATTTAAAACACAAAAAAGCCAGTGACTAGCACTGGCTTCTTTGTTGCTTATTAAAATGACAACTATTAGCTGTGTTTAATGGCTTCTAATGCATCATCTTCAGCTACTGCGTTACCATATTTTTTAATGTAACCCATAAACTCGCTTTTACTGATCCGCTTATCTTGGTTTTTATCCATATAACCAAAATGATTTGAAATATCATCATCGTTACCTTCAACTACCGAGATATAGCCATTGCTGTCGTTATCTAGACTTGCAAAGCTGCTTTCAATTTTATCGAATTTAGCAATTTCAGCTTTAAATGCCGACTCACTTACTTCAGAATCAGTAGCTACTTTACCATTGTTTAACTTCATGTAAGTGTTAAATTCTTTGCGGCTAATTTCGTTATCCATATTGGTATCAATATTTGAAAAATGGCCCCAAATGCTATCGTCATCAGCTTCAACTTTTGAGATGTAGCCATCGCTATCATTATCTAAACTTGCAAAGTCACTATCTATTCTTTCAAGACCTTGATTAGATGAACAAGCCGCTAGGCTTAATGATGCTAAAATAGTGGCTGCTAATGTTAACTTTTTCATAAGACGTATCCTTCGTAATTAATTAAATGTCACTTTAACTAATACAAATCTAATGCCAATAATAGTTAACTTATAATAATCAATAACTTAATCTCATTCGGTATATTTATTAAGCAGTTTCAATAAGTTAAGCTTGCAAGCTTTGCAAACTACCTTGTAATTTTTGCAAAAAAATACCCGGTAAAAACCAGGTATTTCAATTTTACTTATATAGTTAAGCTAACAATTAGATTGCTGCGTTTTGGTAGCGCTTAACAAACTCAGTAACGTTTTGACCATTACATTTTAATGAGTTCAGGTTACCAATTTTTTGACGAACAGGTGCTAAACCTTGTTTTAAAGCCGTCATACATAGTTGAGTTTCTTGTTGAGCGTCTTTTGCAAATACTTCTACTTTCTCAACTGATGCGTTGCTTAATGTCGTTTTTTTAGCAATATCACGAATATCTTCGCCATTACATAAAATGCTTTTAGAAAAACGAGATAGGTAAACACCGTGCTGGGCAGCTTCTTTACGAGCAACGCTAAAGCCTTCGTTTGCACTTAGTACGCATAACTTAGACTCAATTTTGTTATCTTGGCTAAAGTAAGTATTGCTTTGTGCTGACGCAGTTGCAGATGCTAGTAAAGCAGTGGCTAAAAGTAGTTGTGTTTTCATGAGAGATCCTATTTGAACGAGCTAAACAAGTGAATTTCGCGCATTATATATTCAATAAAGTTAAGTTCAATTGAATTTTTTATTTATTTAAATAATTAATATTGTATTCACAATGTTTAAACTTCACCCATCATTTGATCAACATTTACGCAGCTATTATCTCAATTCAGTCATGTTATGTACGCGTATTTACTGATACAATTTAAGCTATTAAATAGAACCAATTTTAAGGTAAATTTTATGAAAGTGATTTCTTTCAATATCAATGGTCTGCGTGCTCGTCTTCACCAATTACAAGCAATTATCGACAAACATCAACCAGACGTTATTGGCTTGCAAGAGATTAAAGTTCACGACGAAGCATTCCCATTAGAAGATGTACAAAAAATGGGATATCACGTCTACTTTCATGGTCAAAAAGCGCATTATGGCGTAGCTATGTTATGCAAAAAAGAGCCTAAATCGGTCTTAAAAGGTTTTGTCACCGATACAGATGAATCGCAAAAACGCATGATAAGCGTCACTGTTGAACAAAAAAACGGTCGCGATCTTACTGTCATGAATGGCTATTTCCCACAAGGTGATAATATTAATCACGAAACTAAATTCCCTTATAAACGTCAATTTTATAAAGATTTAATGACACACCTTGAAACCAATCACACACCCGATCAAGATGTAATTGTCATGGGGGATATCAACATATCACCCACCGATTTAGATATTGGTATTGGCGACGTAAATGCTAAACGTTGGTTAAAAACAGGTAAATGTTCTTTTCAACCAGTAGAGCGTGAATGGCTTGCAACATTACTTAATTGGGGTTTTAAAGACACCTTTAGAGAGCAAAACCCCGACACAGACGATCAATACTCGTGGTTTGACTATCGCTCTAAAGGGTTTGTAGATAATCGAGGACTTCGTATAGATGTCGTGCTTGCAACCAATGAGCTTGCAGCACGCTGCATAGATACAGGTATTGATTACGAACTTCGCGGTATTGAAAAACCGTCAGATCATGCCCCTATATGGTCAACATTTAAGTAATTATTATGCTCAGCCTAACAATGCAGGGGCTACTTTGGGCTCTTGTAATTATTATTCCTCTATTAAGCTTTGATAAAAAAACATATAAAACATTGCTTAATACGTCAGTCCGTCAAACTGGCGTACTTGCGTGTGCGTTAGTGTTTGCAGTGCTTTGGCGAATAAAGGCTGGCATTTTAACTGGCCTTGATTTACACATACTAGGTGTTACGGCTGCTACATTAATTTTAGGCTGGCGGTTGACTATTTTAAGTAGCCTACTTGCCACAGCCCTACTCGCTGCCTTTGGTCAAATTGAACTTGAGCTGTTACCAGTACAACTGCTTATTGGTGCGTTTATTCCTATTTTATTGAGCTATCTTGGCTTTATAATTAGTTACCAATATTTACCTCGTCATTTTTTTGTTTATATATTTGTTTGTGCGTTTATAACCGCAGGATTTATAGCCTGTATAAAAATAGGCCTAGGTGCTTTATTTTACTTAGCTATAGGGCAATACAATTGGCAAGAACTTGCAGATAACTACGTTTATTTAAGTGCCATAATTTGGTTTCCTGAAGCAATGCTCAACGGCATGGCTATAACAATTATGATCACCTATCGCCCGCATTGGGTAAAAACTTTTTACGATAAGGACTACCTAGGCTCATGAGTCTTGAATATCAATGCCCGCTGTGTAACCTAGCACTTTTGAAAACTGATTCCACACTTCGTTGTGCTAACAACCACAGCTTTGATTTTGCAAAAGAAGGCTATGTTAATTTACTGCCTGTGCAACAGAAAAATTCAAAACAACCCGGTGATTCACTTGAAATGGTACAAGCCAGACGTGCATTTTTAGAGCGTGGGTATTATCGTTTTTTACAGCAAAGCCTTAGTGATATAATCAGTAATATAAGTGCGAATACTATTATTGATTTAGGATGCGGTGAAGGGTTTTATACCCAAGCAATCGCGAATAAAACAAATGCTGTTGTATACGGTGTCGATATTTCAAAATCAGCGGTTAAATATGCAGCAAAGCGCTACCCTAATTGCCATTTTAGTGTGGCATCAATCAGCCAAGCCCCCTTTAAAAGCCAATTTGCTGATGTACTTGTTAGCGTATTTGCACCTTTGTTTGAGCAAGAGCTTGAACGCCTAGCAAATCAAAACGCAACATTAGTAGTTGCAAGCCCAGGTCCTTGTCATTTAAAAGAGCTAAAATCGTATATATATTCAGAAGTAAACGAACATACTGAAATAGCCACTCCAAAAGGGTTTCAAAAATCAGAGCAGATCCTTTTAACAGAGCATGTAGCGCTTAGCTTTACTGATATTAAAAACTTAATAATGATGACGCCATTTGCATGGAAATTTAGACCCGAGCACTGGACAGCACTCGAAGAAAAAGGTGAACACACTGTCACCTTATCGTTTTATATTACTCAGTTTACCAAAATAGATAATGATGTAACTCTCTAAAACTGCTCTTTAGTAAACGCCCTGTCCATTTTATCAAACATATCTTTAAGTAAATTGGCAAGCTCCATATAGCGGGGCTTGTTTTCACTTAACTGCGTTTGATATCCATTAGCTGCCATTTTAGTGTACAGCTCGTTATACCATTTTTGCATCGCAGGCTCTAAAGGCGTTTGCGCTCGCTTACCCAACCAAAATAAACCTTGTAATGGTAACGATATAAAAAATAATGCACTTGCAATGGCTTGCGGTAAAAAATCAGAACCCAAGTAATTTAGCTGAAAAAACAATGTTAGCATGGCTAAGATTGGCATTACTGTAATGGCAAGCTCAGTCGCTCTAATTACCCTAAACTCTAAAAACAAAGGCGCAAGCTCTTTGCGCATTGGCCATTTTTTACCATACAAACGGCCTGTTTGTAGTTGTGACATCACACTTTTTTGCATCATGACTCCTCACAGATACTGCTTTTAAATACAATGGAAAAACGAGCTATACGCAAAGTGTAACACAAAATGAAAGAGTTACACTTTCTCAGTAAAACAGCTTAAATTTACCTTTTAATGGCGAACAATCCTAACTTAAATATCTTAATTAAGGTAAAGTAATTAACATTGCGTTAACCACTTTGCAATTGAACATTCAATTGTTTTAGCTTTATTTAATACCGTAAGTGTAACGATTACGTATTAACGTTTACTTACTAAATTTGTTTATGGAAATTGAATCTATGCCAACAACCCCTCCTGAATCACAACACGTTTTAGTTTTAAATTGTGGTAGCTCTAGCTTAAAGTTTGCCATTATTGATGCGAGCGATGGTCACGAAATCATTTCAGGCCTTGCTGAACGCTTAGGCGACAAAGCGCCCTCTATTAAATACAAATTTAATGGTGCTAAAACAGTTATCGACTTAGCGGCTAATCAAGCACATGCTGAGGCTATAAATACGCTTGTAAGCTTAATAAAAGATCACAACTTAGACGATCAACTTATCGCAGTGGGCCATCGTGTTGTACATGGCGGCGAGCACTTTACGCGATCGGTATTGATTGACGAAAAAGTAATTGCAGGCATTACACAGTCTGCAACGCTTGCGCCGCTTCATGGGCACGCTAATTTACTAGGTATATCGTCGGCGCAGGCATCGTTTGAAGGTTTGCCACAAGTCGCGGTGTTTGATACTGCATTTCACCAAACTATGAATGAAGTTGCCTTTCTTTACGCTCTTCCATATAAGTTGTACACCGAGTTTGGTGTTAGGCGTTATGGTTTTCACGGCACAAGTCATTTTTATATTGCAGGGCAAACAGCAAAGTTACTTGAGCAACCTATCGAGCAAAGCAATTTTATTAGTGCCCACTTAGGTAACGGTTGTTCTGTATGCGCTATTAAAAATGGTAAGAGTGTTGATACCAGCATGGGACTAACGCCTCTAGAGGGGCTGATAATGGGCACACGTAGCGGCGATATTGACCCTGGTTTATTTAACTTTTTAACCACTCAACTTGATTACACAGCCCAGCAAATTGATAACCTACTAAATCAAAAAAGTGGCTTGTTAGGTATTAGCGAGCTTTCTAACGATTGCCGTACCATTGAAGAAGCCGCTTTGGCCGGGAATAAAAAAGCGATACTCGCAATTGAAATGTTTTGCTACCGACTTTCAAAACAAATCGCGGCGTATATGGTGCCATTACAGCGCCTTGATGCTGTTATATTTACTGGTGGTATTGGTGAAAACTCAGATATTATTCGTGAAAAAGTAATTACACAACTTGCCTTTTTAGGCATTAATTGTAATCCGCAAGCCAACCTCAATGCGCGCTTTGGTCAAGAAGGCGTTATTAGCTGTAAAAATTCACACGTCAAAGCAGTAGTAATGCCAACTAATGAAGAATGGGTTATTGCCCTTGATGCTGCAAATATTGTAAAGGAGCTTTAATATGGCACGTCGTATTATGTTAATTCCTGTTTCTACCGGTGTGGGTTTAACGTCGGTATCAGTTGGTTTAGTGCGTGCACTTGAACAAAAAACAGTTAAAGTTAACTTTTTTAAACCAATAGCTCAGCCACGTTCAGGTGAAACAGGCCCTGAAAAATCAACGCAAATAGTCACTCAAGGCTCACCTATTAACCCACCAATGCCTTTTGCACTTGATTATGCTGAGCAAATGATTGGCGACGGTAAAGGTGATGACCTACTAGAGGAAATTGTTGAACGCTTTGAAAGTAAAATAAACGACGACGAAGTCGCTATTATTGAAGGTATGGTACCTACTCGTCGCCAACCTTATGCTGGGCGTGTAAACCGCGAAATTGCGCAAACACTCGGCGCCGAAATTGTATTTGTACTTACCCCAGGTAATTACACCATTACTCAAATAGAAGACCGCCTTGAAATTGCAGCAGGTAACTATGGTGGTATCGATCACCCTCGCGTACTGGGCTGTATTTTTAATAAAGTAAATGCGCCACTTGATGAAGAAGGTCGTGCACGCGCCGATTTAGTCGATGCCTATAAACCTGAAGAGCTTGAAAACGAGTTAAATCGTTTAGCATCCCTACCTATTTTTAAAAAAAATCCGTTTATGTTACTTGGTGCAATCCCGTGGGATTTTGACTTAGTAGCGCCGCGCGTAAAAGACTTAAGCGCATACTTAAAAGCCACGATTATTAACGAAGGCGATATGCTTCATCGTCGTCTGCGCCGTATTACTTTTTGTGCTCGTACGGTTTCAAATATTTTAAATTATTTTACGCCAGGCGCTTTATTAGTAACACCGGGCGATCGCTCTGACATACTTGTTGCTGCGTGCTTATCTGCTATGAACGGCACTAAACTTGGCGCTATATTACTCACCGGTGGTTTTGAGCCAGAGCCACGTATTATGGCCTTGTGTGAGCAAGCCATGCAAACCGGTTTGCCAATACTCGCAACCGATGCAGACACGTGGCGTACATCATTACTACTGCATAACTTTAATATGGAAGTACCAAATGATGATGACCAACGTATTGAAAAAGTAAAAGATCACAACGCAGAGCATATCAATTCAAGCTGGCTAGATACTCTAGCTAAAAGTGTAGGTAAAACTCGTAAGTTATCACCACCCGCATTTCGTTACTTACTTACCACTAAAGCGCGTAAAGCAGGTAAAACTGTGGTTCTACCAGAAGGTAATGAACCTCGTACAATTAAAGCGGCTGCTATTTGTGGTCAACGCGGAATTGCTAAAACTATATTACTAGGCGATCGCGAAGAAATAATGCGTATTGCACAGCAGCAAGGTATTGAGCTAAACGAACATGTAAGTATTATCGAGCCAAAAAGTATTATTAATGATTATATTGCGCCTATGGTCGAAATTCGTAAAAGCAAAGGCCTAACTGCCGTAGTAGCACAAGAGCAACTACAAGATAACGTCGTACTCGGTACAATGATGCTTGAGCAAGGTAAAGTAGACGGTTTAGTATCGGGCGCAGTAAACACTACGGCAAATACAATTCGCCCACCACTGCAATTGATTAAAACAGCACCAGGGTCATCACTAGTATCATCTGTATTTTTTATGCTACTGCCTGACCAAGTATTAGTTTACGGTGACTGTGCGATTAACCCAGACCCTAATGCTGAACAACTTGCAGACATAGCGATTCAATCTGCCGACTCTGCAGCTGCATTTGGCATAGAGCCGCGTGTTGCCATGATCAGCTACAGCACGGGCACTTCTGGTACAGGTGCCGATGTTGAAAAAGTACGTGAAGCCACAAAAATAGCAAAACAAAAACGTCCTGATCTAATTATCGACGGCCCACTACAATACGATGCCGCTATAATGGAAAACGTAGCACTTAAAAAAGCACCTAACAGCCCTGTAGCCGGTAAAGCGACTGTATTTATATTCCCAGATTTAAATACGGGTAATACCACGTATAAAGCAGTACAACGTAGTGCCGACTTGATAAGTATTGGCCCTATGCTGCAAGGTATGCGTAAACCTGTAAACGATTTAAGCCGTGGTGCATTAGTTGATGATATTGTGTATACAATCGCCTTAACTGCCATTCAGGCAGCTCAAACAGAAGCGCTAATTACTCATTAAACGTAACGTGTGCTTTTTATAGCCTAGCTATTATTTATTTAATAATTAACTAGTTAGGTTATTTATACCCTGCAACCCCCATACTTATCCACAGAAATTGTGGGTAAGTTTTTACTCCCTTCTTTTATCTACTTATTTACTGCTGAGTTAGTCGTTGTTACACCTTTAATTTAAAGCCAATAATCTATACTATAAAGCTATCAATATTGCTGTTCGCAGGCTTTTAATGTCAAAACAAACATTACAATTACACAGCACCATTTTATCTATACACAGTTTAGATGTAGATGCCGACATACCTGCGGCACTTTTAAAGCAATCTTTGTTTTTTATTTCTAAAACCCATGATGAACTTTCAATTGTATGCCCAAGCGATTTTGAAGTAAAAAGCCTGGATACCGAACCCGACTGGCAAGCTTTAGAGGTTGTAGGTCCACTTGGCTTTTCGTTAACCGGAATTATGGCTAATATTTCAGGGGTATTAGCGCGCGCTAAAATTTCTATCTTTTCAATTTCAACCTACGATACTGATTATATTCTCATAAAAAAACACACTGCAGAAAATGCTATTTCCGCTTTAAAAAAAGAGGGTTATAACGTGGTGGGAAACTAACTTATGAAAGCTCAAAAAATTGACTATTTAGCTCAAAATAAAACGCCTCTTAATGCAATAAATATAACCAGCCCATTTACAGGTAAAGTAATTGCACTGAAAGAGCATCCAGAACCTTTTTTTCGTTTTGGCACTCTGGGCCCAGGTATTATGGTGCAACTAACAAGTCATAAAATTTTAGCACCGTTTGATGGAACTTTATTACAAGTAAAAAATGCAGGTACTGAGTTTATTCTACAAGCTAACAATGGTTTAAAAACCTTGATTAACTTAACTATTTTTGATTCGCAATCAATTACGCATACCCATATTGCGCAACTCAATGGTAGCAAAATATGCAAAGGTCAACGCCTTGCTTATTTTGATTTACGAGAACTTGATACTCCAATGCTTGCTAGTTTAATTTTACTAAACGGCCATAACCTTGGCACATTTCATTACTCGCATTCGCATGTAAATGCGGGTGAAGACACACTATTAACTATTATTAAGAAGAACTAGATTTATGATCACTCTATACGGCATTAGCAACTGCGATACGATAAAAAAAGCTAAAAAACATTTAACTGATAACAACATCGAATTTACGTTTCATGACTACCGCAAAGATGGCGTAAATGAGCAAATGGTGAGTGAATTTGCAGACAAGCTCGATTGGGAACAACTCGTTAATAAACGTGGAACAACTTATCGCGCATTAACTGATGAGCAAAAACAAAGCCTAACTAAAGAAAGTGCTATCCCATTGTTGGTTGAACAACCTGCCATGATCAAACGTCCAGTACTGGTAAACAATGGCAGTTACCATTTAGGTTTTAAAGCAGCCCAATACGACGAGATTTTTAAATAATGACTAATGACGTAATTCAACTCGCCCAAGCGCTAATCCAACGTGAATCGGTAACGCCCGAAGATGCTGGCTGCCAACAAATGATGAACGATCGCCTTGCTGCGGTTGGTTTTAATATAGAATCATTATTTTTTACCGACACACTTAATACTTGGGCTCGAAAAGGCACACAATCGCCGCACTTTTGTTTTGCTGGTCACACCGACGTTGTACCAACAGGCCCTGAAAAAAATTGGCAACACCCGCCGTTTTCAGGATTAATAAAAGACGGCCTACTGCACGGGCGTGGTGCTGCCGATATGAAAGGCTCATTAGCCGCAATGCTTGTAGCAACCGAACGTTTTGTTACTAAACATCCAGATCATAAAGGCTCGATTTCTTTTTTAATCACCTCTGACGAAGAAGGACCTTTTGTAAACGGGACCACTCGCGTAATTGATACGCTAGAGGCACGTGGTGAAAAAATTGATATGTGCCTAGTAGGCGAACCCTCATCACGAGATGTATTAGGCGATGTTGTTAAAAATGGCCGAAGAGGCTCACTTACCGCTTACCTAACGGTTAAAGGCGTACAAGGTCATGTTGCCTACCCACATTTAGCACAAAACCCAATTCATCTAGCAACGCCTGCACTTACTGAGCTTAGCCAAACGGTGTGGGATAACGGAAACGAATACTTCCCTGCTACCAGCTTTCAAATTTCGAATATTAATGGCGGTACAGGTGCTGGTAACGTGATCCCGGGTGATCTAGAAGTACAGTTTAACTTTAGATTTAGCACGCAAGTAACACATGAGCAATTACAACAGCGTGTAAATGACATTCTACAAAAGCATAACTTAAATTATGAATTAAGTTGGATAGTAAATGGCTTACCTTTTATTACCGAGCACGGGCCGCTTGTTGATGCCACTGTTACAGCTATTAAATCAGTAACCGGTTTAACCACGAATCTAGAAACTACCGGCGGCACATCTGACGGTCGCTTTATTGCACAAACAGGCGCTAAAGTAATTGAACTTGGCCCACGTAACGCCACTATTCATAAAGTAGATGAATGCGTAAGTACCGATGATTTAATAGCCCTTACCGACATTTACGAGCAAATACTAGAGCAACTTTTAACATAATGGATGTAACTAAACCAACACCAATAATGTGTATCACAGGGCAAAGTGATACACATTTAACTGATATACAAAATCATCGCTTGCACAGCGCTATTATCAGCGACTTTTTAGCGCTGCAAAGTGCAGCACAAAAAGCAGGATTTGAGCTTACTATTGCCTCAAGTTTTCGCGACTTTAATCGTCAATCAATTATTTGGAATAATAAGTTTTTAGGTATTCGACCTGTTTTTAATAAACAACAAAAGGTTGTAGATTTAACTAAATTAAATGATGTAGATAAATGCATAGCAATAATGCTCTTCTCTGCACTACCTGGGGCAAGCAGGCACCATTTAGGCACCGATTTAGACGTGTTTGATAAAGCTGCAGTAAGTGATGATTATAAACTACAGCTAACACCTGATGAATACCTGCAAGGTGGGCCGTTTGCGCCTTTAAGTAATTGGCTTGATACTCACTTGGTTAAATTTGGTTTTTATCGCCCTTACCAACATGATTTAGGCGGCGTCGCACCTGAGCTTTGGCATATAAGCCATATCAAGCAATCACAATTGTTAGTGAATACGTTTAGCGAGCAAGTACTTTTTGAATGCATAAAAAATAGTGAACTACAGGGTAAGCAGGCAATACTTGATAACTTACCTGCTATTTATAAACGCTTTGTAACAAACGTGAGTCCACCATAAAAGAAGGTTAACTTAAATAATATTAAGCCTTCTTTTTATTTAAAATAAATACCAGCACAGCGCCTAATATTAAGGAGCTTGCAACTATAAACTCCATTGTTACCTGCTCTGATAAAAACAAGACCCCGGCAATGGCTGCAAGTACCGGCACACAAAGCTGCACAACAGCCGCCTGGGTGCTTTTAAGCAGCGGCATTGCCACATACCAAACACTGTAACCAATTCCAGACGCTATCGCACCCGAGGCACATGCAAGCAAAACCCCTTCAATACTCATATTTTTTAAATAACTCATACCAACAAGTAATAAAATAGGGATAGCCACTAAGCTTCTTATAAAGTTAAACCCCGTAGTACGCAGTGGCGATACGCACACTTTACCGCGAATACTGTAAATACCCCATGCCACACCACTGAGTGCCATAAGTGATGCACCTAATAATGAAGGTACAGCAGCAGATGGCAGCATTAAATATACAAACCCACCTAGCGCCACTATAAACGCGCACCACTGAAGCACACTCAACTGCTCTTTTTGATATATACCCCAGCCAATCATAGTGAGTTGCACGGCTGAAAACAAAATCAGTGCACCGGTGCCTGTATCTAGCTCTACGTATGCAATCGAAAAACAAAGTGCATAAACTAATAGGCTTATACTGCTTCGCCAGCTTCCTTTATCGCTTAAAATAGCGGGGTTAAAAGTGCCTTTTCGTTTTAAATTATGAGTATAAATAGCCATTATAATGCCCAAACACGCAGCACCACTGAGTAAGCGAATAACTGTAAAGTTCCAAGCATCTATATAGCCTTCGGCTAAAGCCATTCTGCAAAAAAGAGAGTTTGCAGCAAACGCAATTAAAGCAATGATTGTGTACAACGTAGCTTTCAAAAAAAATTCCTTAGCAATAAAAACGAATTACAGCGTTATTTCAATTAATCAACTAATTAACCTACTAAGCTCAAAATATTGTCATAAGCGCCTATAAAACCGCTTACTGAGCAGCACATTTAAACAGGATTGGTATAACTGTGCAAAGAGAGTATTTAGTTTTAATAAATTAGATCATTTATACTCAAATCTTAGCCGCATTTGCAAAATACGGTGTCTACAACACAAGATATCCTTTTAGTATTTTTCGTATACGACTTAGTGAATAGCAATTACTTCATTTAAAAAATTCATTTATCGTTACGCTTTAGAGATCATTGTATTCAATAAGACCAATAAAGTACCTTAAGCATTTCAATATTGTTACCCAACAAGAAAATTCACACTTTGTTCACCAATGTCATTTTATATTTCTTTATTAGCAGGCAGTTTTATTCTACGATTTTTTACAATATTTCACACATTTAGCTAAAAATAATATGTTAATGTATACAGGTGAATTGAGAGGAGTGCACAGTGCGCCTAAGTATAATTTTAAGCTTTTGTTGTATTTTAAGTGGGTGTAGCACAATGGGCTTTAATGACCTATTTAATGACTATGCCACGCAAATGACACCAATAAGAAATGCGATCGAGAAAAACAATATCGAAGAAGCGCAATCCCTTATTGCCAATAATAGCACCATGCACAGCAGCTACTTACTCAACCAACTTGAGCAAGCTCGCTTAAACGACTTTGCCAATAAGCCACAAGAGGCACAAAGTAAATTTGAGAACGTGTATACGCAAATGCAAAAAAAACGTGAAGCCGCCAAAATACAAGTAAGTGCGGGGCTTGAGCAAAGCAATGCGTTATTTACTAACGACTCAGCCATAACTTATGTGCCACCGGCTTACGAAATGAGTATGCTTCATAGTTATAAAGCACTTAACTACGTGTATAAAAATGATGTAGAAGGCGCTTTGGTCGAAATTCGCCGCGCTAATAAAGTACAAGTTGATGCACTAAGCGAAAATAAAACAGATGGCGACTCAACAGTTAAGGAAGCGCAGCAGCACTACCCTAGCATGGGCAATGTGACCAGAGACGTGAAAAATGGCTTTCAAAATGCCTACACATTTTATTTATCTGCTTTGCTTTACCAAAGTGCTAAACAGTATGACGATGCTTATATTGATTATAAAAAAGCACTGGCTATACAACCTAACAATATTTATTTACAGCAGGACGTAATGCGCCTTGCTAAAAAACAAGGGTTTGACCAAGACCTAAGCGAATTTAAAAAACGTTTTAGTGATGCACCCACTATTTCTGCAACACAAGGCGAAGTAATTGTTTTATTTGAACAAGGCTTAGTACCAAAACAAGATGAATTTAAACTGCGCTTACCAATTTATTCATCACGCGGCGATGCACGCTTTTACAGCCTTGCAATGCCAGTATATAAAGATAATGCCTATGTGCGCCGCCTTAATAATATAAACTTAGATGCACAAAGCTTAGAGCTGAGCCCATTAGTACACATTGAAGCACTTGCAGCAAAAACATTAGAAGATCAAATACCTGCAAAAGTAGCTCGTCAAGTGCTTAGGTTAGTAGCTAAAGAAAAAGTCCGTGCAGAGCTTGCACGCAGTGCTGGTGACGTAGGTAATATACTTGCCAATATTTATAATTTGGCTTCTGAGCAAGCTGATACACGCAGTTGGCTTACACTTCCAAATCAAATAAGTGTTGCAAGGCAAAGCCTAAACGCAGGTGAGCATTCTCTGCATATAGGCACACAAACACCTATAAATTTTACCATTAGTAAGCAAGGGTTAACGTTAATTTACTTAACCTCTATTAATAACTACTTTAATTATCACGTAGTTCAACTTTAGGGCCTATTGACCTTTCGAGGTTGAATTTACAGAAGTATGTTTGGTTTTTAGGCAAGGCAGAGCCTATGTAATGTGGTTGTTCCCCATAAATAGGCGATAACGCAGCATAAATGCCAAACATGCGCTGCCCGTTGGGTTCGTCCTAGGGGCGATTGACTCTTTGTTGCTCGGTTTTTACTTAGCCCACTAGGTTACAAACCTCGCGCCTCGATTAAATCGCCCTTAGATAAAATAAATTTTAATCCATAAAGGTCAATAGGCCTAGGAGCCATCATGAAATACATAGCGCCATTATTAGCAGTCTTAATGCTCAGTGCATGTTCCAGCAAACCGGTTACATCGGGTATTTCTGTTGAACAAAATAAAAACCAGTTTAATGAGCAATTACGTGTAGATAACCCAGAGCTTGGTAAAAAGCTGGCAATTACTGATGTAAAAACACGTCAAACCAACCAGTTAACCGATGTAGTAGTGACACTCTCGAGCCAGTATAAAAAATCACAGTATTTGCAGTATCAATTTAATTGGTTTGATAAAGACGGCTTTGTTATTAAAGGCAATCATTCACCTTGGCAAGCTCTCACCTTATTTGGTTTTGCAAAAACACAATTACCGGGCTTAGCACCTAGCTCTGATGCGGTTACCTTTTCTTTAGCAGTAAGAGAAGTGTCTACCGAATCACAAGAATTTAAAGATTAAAGGAAACAACCATGATCATCAGTAACAAATTTAAAACAGCATCAACTTACGCTTTAGTTGGCTTGAGCGCTTTAGTGTTAAGTGGCTGTGCTAATAAAGCCGTAGTAAGTTATGGCGATGCACAAGCAGTAGAAACGACAGATATTAATTTTGGTTCTACCGACTTACAAAAAGTAGCGAGCCAAATGACCGACTCATTACTCAGCTCACCTGTTGTTGGCACAATGACCGCTAATAAACGCCCTGTAGTATTTGTTGAGCGTATTAAAAATAAAACCAGCGAGCACATTGATACAGAATCAATCACCGATTCAATCTCAACACAAATGCTACGCAGCGGTAAGTTCCGTTTTGTAGATATGACCCGTGTTGAGTCAGTACGTGAGCAATTAACGTTTCAAAATGAAGATGCTCTTGTTAACCCTGCAACAGCCGTTGCATTTGGTAAACAAATTGGTGCGCAATATATGTTATATGGAAACTTATCAAGTATTGTTAAATCAAATGCCGATAAATCAGACGTATACTACAAATTTACAATGCGTTTAATGGATATGGAAAGCGGCCTAGTTGAGTGGGCAGACGAAACTGAAATTCGTAAAACTAAAGAAAAATCAACCTTTGGCTGGTAGCTAATACTAATCTGCTTATATATGGGGTCTATTTAACAATAAGAAAATTACGCTAGAGCTAGGCAAAAATTTTTGTATCTAGTTGTTCTAAATAAAAATTTTTAACGACGTTATAGCGCAATTTAATTCGTTAAATTGATCAAAGATTTATGCCGGTTGGTATAAAAGGAGCTAGTTATGAAAGCAATTACTCTAAT
This sequence comes from Pseudoalteromonas sp. NZS11_1, assembly GCF_015864275.1. Lineage (NCBI taxonomy): Bacteria > Pseudomonadati > Pseudomonadota > Gammaproteobacteria > Alteromonadales > Pseudoalteromonadaceae > Pseudoalteromonas > Pseudoalteromonas sp. NZS11_1. The sequence goes on along the minus strand of NZ_JADYXK010000004.1, from coordinate 190,506 downwards.
TATGTGCGCTTTACTTACAATAAGCGCGCCTACGTTTGCTAAATACGAGCGCAATAAAGCAGTCCCTGTGCAGCAAGTTTTATTTGGTGACGTAAAATCGGTACGCAATATTACCGAACAAGAAATCATTCAAGATAAAAACAACGGCTGGAAAACCTTCGGCGGTGCATTACTCGGTGGCGTAGTAGGCAACCAGTTTGGTGGTGGTAGCGGCCGTACAGTAGCAACAATATTAGGTTCGGTAATTGGCGGCAGTGTTGCACATAATAGGCAGCAGCAAAGTCATTATCAGCAAAATCACTTTGTAGAGTTATTAATACAAGTTGAAAATGGCGACCAGTTTATGGTTGTTCAAGATCAGGACCAATCAATGCGTTTTAGCAAAGGCGATAACGTAAGATTAGTGTACTTGAACGACAACACAGTGCGTGTAGATAAAGCGTATTAAATAGTTATGTCTATTGACGTTTAAAACAAAGACGAGCCAAATTTGGCTCGTTTTTTTATTATTTTTTTAATAACTATACTTGGCGATAGTCTTTAAAAAAGCGCTTCATTTTTAACATCGCATCGGATAAATCATCTTTGCTTGGTAAAAATACCAACCTAAAATGATCCGGCTCGGGCCAATTAAACGCCCTGCCATGTACAAGTAATATTTTTTCGGCTTTTAGCAAATCGTACATCATCTTTTCATCATCTTTAACGTTAAAAAGTGCTGTATCAACTTTAGCAAACGCATAGAGCGCGCCTTTAGGTTTTTTACAACTAATGCCTTCAATAGCATTTAATCCACGCCATGCAATATCACGCTGCTCATATAAGCGCCCACCCGGGTTTATTAGACTATCAATTGATTGCACGCCACCCAACGCCTGTTGAATTGCATATTGTGCAGGTACATTTGCGCACAAACGCATAGATGAAAGTATTTCTAGGCCTTTGCGTAAATCATCCATTACCGAGGTACGACCGCTCAAAACCATCCACCCCATTCTCAGCCCCGCTGCACGGTATGTTTTTGCTAAACCATTAAAAGTAATAATAGGCACATCGTCGCAAAGTGAGCCGATTGAAGTATGCGTTATACCATCGTATAAAATCTTCTCGTAAATTTCATCGCTCAATAACAGTAATTTGTGTTCGCGTGCGATATCGATTAATTGCATTAACAAGTCGTCGCTATAAACCGCACCGGTTGGATTATTAGGGTTAATTAATACCAATGCTTTTGTTTTTGAAGTGATTTTACTTTTTATATCTGCAATGTCCGGAAACCAATCTTGCTCTTCATCACATAAATAATGTACCGGATTACCACCCGATAACGTGACCGAAGCAGTCCAAAGTGGATAATCTGGAGCAGGAATAAGCACTTCGTCACCATTATTTAATAGCGCTTGAGTGATCATTTGAATGAGTTCGCTTACGCCATTACCAATATAAATGTTATCTACATCTAAATTATGTAATCCACGTTGTTGGTAATGCTGATAAATAGCCACGCGGGCTGAATAGAGGCCTTTAGAGTCACAGTAGCCTTGGGCTGAATATAAGTTGCGGATAATATCGCGGTGCATGTCCTCTGGCATATCAAAACCAAAAGCAGCCGGATTACCTATATTCAATTTTAATACTTTTTGACCTTCGTCTTCCATTTTTTTAGCTTGTGCTAAAACCGGCCCACGAATGTCATAACATACACCTTCTAATTTGTGACTCTTTTTAATATCAGACATTTTTACCTCGACTAGTGAGTCTTTAGACTAACCTAGTAAAGGCGCAAAATGCCAGTGTATTTGATTACTTAGTACTGAAATAAATTCACGTTTCAGTTTCAATAATTAACGAGATGCTAACCATTCATTTAGCTTAGCTTGAGAGCCAGTTACTTGAGCCATTAAGCTATTAGATGCGTCGATGGCTTCAGCTAAGTTATCTAGGTTTAAATTTTGTTCAATAACGCGAGATACTTCAGCAAGGCTTGAAGCACCAAACTGCGCAGCGTTAGATTTTAAGCTATGAGAATGACGAATAGCCGCTTCTCTGTCTTTTCCAATGGTTGCTAAAACTTCAGAGCCTAAACGCTCAAACTCCGAGCAGCAAAAATCAAGTGTATCAGCAAACTGCTCACCCAATAACGATTCCATACTCTCTAATGCTGATGTATCAATATTTATTTCTGTCATATTTTAAGCCCTTAAAACAATCCATGTAAATTACAGTTTAATAGTACTACTTTATATTGATGCGTAAAAAAAACCAACTTAATTACCTTATAAATGTATAATTGTGAGGATCATACTGGCAACAAAAAGTTTATTAAATGGCACGCACACTTTGTAATCATTGTAACTTTGCACTTAACACCTGTATTTGCAGCGCAATTACAAATATAAACAACAAAGTTAAGGTTATTATTCTACAGCACCCAAGCGAAGAAAAAATAGCAAAAAATACCGCTAAACTACTCAATTTATGCCTAACTGATTGCCAAATAGTCAAAGGCGAAAATAATGACGACTTTTCTATTCTTAAATCACTGCCAGTAAGCTCAACTGTTTTGCTCTACCCTAACGAACATGCTGTAAATTTAGACGATAGCGCTGAGCAATCTAATATAAAAAACATCACCCATTTAATCGTGGTTGATGGTACATGGAAAAAAGCCTACAAAATTTTGCAGCTCACCACATTGCTAAATCAATTCAAAACGGTCAGTTTTAAACAGTTACCTAAAAATCGTTATGCTATTCGTAAAGCCCCTAGGGCCGACAGCCTATCCACACTTGAAGCCGTAGCGCATAGTTTGTTTTTAATAGAGCAGTTAAATCCTGCACCACTTTATAATGTGCTTGATGAATTAATACAAAAACAAACCCAACACATGCCCGAGCACGTAAAAGCACGTTACTTAGATTAAATTCGTTACTATATGAAACTTGCAATGCGTAACTACCCTAACAGGCTAAAACGTGGCTTTACTCGCCAAGGCCCCGACTATCGCTTTGACGACCAAGTCGACTTTAGCGATATAAGAGATACCTTTGGCTTTAGGTCAATGGTCGTCGGTAAATGGGTAACTAAAGAAGAGCGCTACATTAGCGCTAATTTAATTTACGATGCACTGGCCGACCTTGCACAAATACTGCATTTACCGCCCAAAGCTATTGGTCTTCGTGGCAAACTTAATTTTGCATTTGGTCATGGCGGTCAAAAAGGTGTACAAGCACATTATAATGCAGCCTCTCAAACGCTTGCCCTTGCAAAAAATGCAGGCGGTGGTGCACTTGCTCACGAATGGTTTCATGCGTTTGATCATCATATAAGCGAGCATTTATTTGCAGCAAAACCACGATTTGGTTTTGCCTCCAAATTATGGCTTTCAAACACGCCTAATTTATCGCACCCACTTAATAATGCTTTGAACAGTTTTTATAAAAATGTATTTTTAGATGAGCACGGCGTTGATGCAAATAGCTTTGTACAAACATGCATAGAACACGATAAGGCTCACAATATGAATTATATGAGTATGCCAGAGGAGCTTGCCGCACGTTGTTTTGAAGCCTGTATTGAGCAGCATTCAAATATAAAAAATAGCTTTTTAGTGGGGGGCTTACAAAGTAGTAATTTAATATACCCAAATATTGGGCATATTAATAAAGCAAATGAAGCGCTTAACCAGTACTTTGAACTACTGGGTTATGCGCTTCATAAAATAGACGAGTAATGTCTATATTTGGTGATTACTTATCGTCACTAATACGACTTGCTACTGCACTGTTTTGATCTTTATATTTTGCATCTTTACGGATGTTGTATGGGTTTTCACACGGTCCCGATAGCATTTCAAAGCTCATAGCACCAATTTTCATCAGTGGGCGTAGTGCCAGTGGTAATTTACCTGAGTTGTAAAACTCTAAAACAATATTACCGCTCCAGCCTGGGTCTATTCGGTGCGCGGTTACATGCACCATTAAACCCAAACGCGCAAGCGATGAGCGTCCATCTAACCAACCTACTATATCTGCTGGCAAAGTTACTTTTTCATGGGTAATAGCTAGTGCGAGTTCACCTGGGTGTAAAAAGAATGCTTCACCTTCATCAAGCACTATTTCTTCACTCATGATTGATTCCATGGCTTTATTTAGCTGATCTTTTGGACCACTTAAATCGACGTATGCCGCGTTGTGTGCATTAAAAGTTCTAAATTTATTACCTAATCGCAAATCGGCAGTTACGCCTGAAATCATGTCACTTGTTGGCGCAGGCTCAATAACAATGCGACCATCGCTTAGGTATTCATTAATATGTGTGTCTGAAAGTCTCATTATTTATTAATCTTCTGTAATCACAATTTCAATTGCATTGTGATGCTGTTGATAATAGAGCGTGCTGGCTATAAGCCTCGCTGCTGCGCTGTATGTTTTGCTTATCGCCGCGTCGTTATCGTTGGCAATAAGTTTTCCTTGCTCAGAATACTCGCGTATATCTATTGCAAGAGGAATATGGCTAAGTACGGGTACGCCGTGCTTGTGCGCAAGTTTTTGTGCGCCGTCTTTACCAAATACGTGGTTAGCTTCACCGCAGTGGCTGCAAATGTAATAACTCATGTTTTCAATTAAGCCCAGCACTGGCACGTTTACTTTATTAAACATAGCAATGCCTTTTTGCGCATCGGCAAGGGCTAAGTCTTGCGGCGTAGTGACAATAACAGTACCGCTCGCTGGTACTTTTTGGCTCATTGTTAGTTGAATATCACCGGTGCCCGGTGGCATATCCACAATTAAGTAATCAAGCTCACCCCAATCAGTCTCGTTAAGCAATTGGCTAAGTGCGCCTGACGCCATTGGTCCGCGCCATACAGTGGCGTCATCGCTTGGGACTAAAAAGCCAATTGACTGCGCTTTAATGCCGTTTGCATCAAAAGGCTGTAGCTGTTTGTTATCTTTAGTGACGGGCTCTGCGCCCACCAAGCCTAAAAGCATTGGAATAGATGGGCCATAAATATCAGCATCTAAAATACCCACCTTTGCGCCTTCGTTTTTAAGGGCGCCCGCCAAGTTAACAGCAGTAGTCGACTTACCTACTCCGCCTTTGCCTGAGGCAATAAGCACAATATGTTTAATCGCCTTAAACTTAGCTGCCTCTTTAATGATAACCTTGGCGCTAATTGTTACAGGCACATTTAAGCATTCACTTACGTGTTGCTCAACTAAAGGCATTTCTGATTGCCCAGCAAATGGTAGGGTTAATTTAATGTGTAGTGATTTATCGTCATTTTGAGTAATAGTATCAATGAAGCTTTCGTCAATACCGACGGCAAAAGCCGCACTACGATATGCCGCTAAGGCAGTAATAATCGGTTGTTTTTGCACCGATTTAGAAGAGAATAGTTTCGACAGTCCAAACATAGCAATTAAATAGCGTTTCTTTGATGAAAAGTGCCACGGAATTATGTAACATTCAGGGCATTAACACCAGTCAATTAATAAAAATCCATAAGCTGTGCACACTCTAAGCAGATAGCTTGTAGATAAATTAATGATAATTGCCGTTTGTATAATAAAAACGGCGTTTTATCCTCAATTCGGAATGATTATGACGCAGCGAAAGATCCTGATTACCAGCGCATTACCTTATGCAAATGGCCCTACTCACTTAGGTCATTTATTGGAATATATTCAAACTGATATTTGGTCACGTTTTCAAAAACTACAGGGCCATGAAGCTTATTATGTTTGCGCAGACGATGCCCACGGCACGCCAATTATGCTTAATGCGCAAAAGCAAGGGATCACGCCTGAAGAAATGGTAAAACAAGTGAGCATAGAGCGCCAACGCGACTTTGCTGACTTTAATATCAAATTTGATAACTACCACAGCACGCACAGCCAAGAAAACAAAGAATTTAGCGAGCTTATTTATAACCGCCTAAACGATGCCGGCCATATTAAAAAGCACACTATTTCGCAATTATTCGATCCAGAAAAAGGTATTTTCTTACCCGATCGCTTTGTAACAGGTACTTGTCCAACGTGTAAGTCTGAAAACCAAAACGGCGACAGCTGTGATTCATGTGGTGCTACATACAGCCCAACAGAACTCATTAATCCGCGCTCTGTAATGTCAGGTGCTGAGCCTGTACTTAAAGATTCTGAACATTACTTTTTTGACCTGCCAGCATTTGAAGGCATGCTAAAAGAGTGGTTACACTCGGGCACTATTCAACAAGAAATGGCTAACAAGCTAGACGAATGGTTTACCGATGGCCTGCAGCAGTGGGATATTAGCCGTGATGCGCCTTACTTTGGTTTTGAAATTCCAAATGCACCGGGCAAATATTTTTACGTTTGGTTAGATGCACCTATTGGTTACATGGCGAGCTTTAAAAACCTATGTGATAAAAAAGGCATCAACTTTGATGAGTTTTGGGCTGAAGGTTCAGACGCTGAGCTTTATCACTTTATTGGTAAAGACATCATTTATTTCCACAGCTTATTTTGGCCAGCAATGTTAGAAGGCGCTAATTTTAGAAAGCCAACTAACGTATTCGCTCATGGTTTTGTTACTGTAAATGGCGAAAAAATGTCTAAATCAAAGGGTACGTTTATTAAAGCGCGTACTTATTTAGATAACTTAAACCCAGAGTACTTACGTTACTACTACGCAGCAAAATTAAGCAGCGGTATTGTTGATCTTGATTTAAACCTAGAAGACTTTGCACAACGCGTAAATTCAGACCTAGTAGGTAAAGTAGTAAACATAGCGAGCCGTTGTGCTGGCTTTATTACTAAAAAGTTTGATGGCAAGCTAAGCAGCACTATTATGCAACCAGAGCTGTTAGCAGAGTTTCAAGCGGCTGCACCTAGCATTACAACACACTACGAAAACCGCGATTACAGCCGCGCAATTCGCGAAATAATGGCGCTTGCCGACAAAGCAAACCAATTTATTGATGGCGCAGCACCTTGGGTATTAATTAAAGACGACACTAAGCAACAAGAAGCACACGAAGTGTGTTCTCTTGGTCTTAACTTATTCCGCGTTTTAATTACTTACTTAAAACCAGTGCTACCAGAAATGGCCGACAACGTACAAGCATTTTTAAATGACGACCTTGCATGGGACGGCGTTCAAAATGCACTCGTAAGCCACCCTATCAATAAATTTAAACCGTTAATGCAACGTGTTGAAATGGATAAAGTAAATAAAATGGTTGAAGAATCTAAAGAAAGCTTAGCGCCAAAAGTAACTATTGACCCTAACAGCCCACTTGCAAAAGAGCCGATTAGCGACGAGATAGAATTTGATGACTTTGCAAAAGTAGACTTACGCGTAGCTAAAATTGCTAAAGCAGAGCACGTAGAAGGCGCTGATAAACTACTTAAGCTAACACTTGATTTAGGCGGAGAAACTCGCCAAGTGTTTGCAGGTATTAAATCAGCTTACGCACCAGAGGATCTTGAAGGTAAGTTAACCGTTATGGTCGCTAACCTTAAGCCTCGTAAAATGCGCTTTGGTATGTCAGAGGGCATGGTATTAGCTGCAGGTCCTGGCGGAAAAGAAATTTATATTCTTAACCCAGATGACGGCTCAGAGCCTGGTATGCGCGTAATGTAATATTACTCATACAATAAAAACCGCTGATACATCAGCGGTTTTTTTATGGGCAAAAACAATGTTTAGTCGTATATTCAATACGAATGCCTCTGTATTAAATAAAGTGAATTGTAATTATGACCCAAATTTTAGATGCCAACAGAATAAAAGTAAGTAGCCAAATAAAACAACACAAATTAGTCGCCATACTGCGCTTAAAGCAACAAGGTGATGTAGCACCATTAATTGATTGTTTAGTTAATGCGGGCATAAACGCACTCGAGATCACCTCAAATACACCGGGCTTTGAGCAAGAAATAGCAAAAGCTCGTGCAGCTCATAAAAACGCACTTATTGGTGCAGGCACAATAATTAACACCACCCTTGCTCAGCAAGCAATTGATGCAGGCGCGCAGTTTATCGTAACGCCAAATACCAACAAATCGGTTGTCGAACTTGCCCACCAGCACGGGTTACCAGTATTAATGGGCGCGCTAACACCTACCGATGTAGCAAATGCAATTGAATATAAGGCAGATATTATTAAGGTATTTCCTGCGGGCAGTATGGGCGTTGGTTACTTTAAAGCATTAACAGGTCCATTTTCAGAAGCACAATTAATACCTGTTGGTGGTGTGAATTTAGATAATTTATCACAATGGTTTGAAGCAGGTGCTTGTGGCGCGGCAGTAAGTGGCGATTTTTGTAAGGTATTAAATACCGAACAAGAGCGTAGCCACCTTACCAAGCTTGTAAAAAACTATATAAGTAAACTGCCTAAATAGGCAGTTTATTTTATTTATAAAATAGCCAAATGTGCGCTCATAAAATTTGATTGGGCGCTATACAAAATTAATTACTACTAATTAATTCAGCTTTTTCAATACGCGATCTTTTCTTGGTAAGTAATAATTATCGTAATCAAGTGACACTATAACGCGCTCTGCTTTTCCTAATAACTCGTTACGCGGAATTAAACCTATTACACGCGAGTCAGCGCTATTGTCGCGGTTATCGCCCATTGCTAAGTAATAATCATCAGGAATTGTAATTGCATCAAACCCCGATAAACGTGAAGGAATATTTGCCACTCTTATCGAATGCTCTAATCCGTTTAAATCTTCAATTTTATCAAGTGAGTCTATGTTGCTGCGCTGATCTGCATAATTAAGTTTTTTACCATTAATAATGAGCTCATTATTTTCAAGCGCAACGGTGTCTCCTGGCACACCAATTACACGCTTAATTAAACGGTTATCGGCAGCTTGTGAGTCAAAAACAATAATATCACCAGCTTGTGGATCCGCTAATTTAAGTAATTTTATGTGCGTAAATGGGACGCGAATATCGTAGGCCATTTTATCGGTAAGTATTCTGTCACCTTCTTGAATGGTCGGTTTCATTGAGCCTGTTGGTACTTCGTACCAATCGGCAACAGCGCTTCTAAATACGCTCATCAGTGCAATAAATACGATAAGAGAGCGGTTATTTTTCCAAAACTTATAAACTAATTTCATGCCTATTCCCTTCAATTGAACAAGTCTTTAATTAAGTAACTGTTTATATGACTTTGTTAATTAGCTGCAGTTCAATCAATGATGTAACAAAACATGTTGACTACTAATTTTAATTGATCGATTAAATTTAGAGCGTCGTAACATTTAACGAAACCAACGGGTATTAACTTAAAGGAAAATAAAATGTTTAAGAAAATTACTACTGCATTATTGTTTACAACTGCAAGCCTTGGATTTACTACAATGGCTTATGCTGATCATCATGGTATGAAAAAAGACGTTGTTGAAGTAGCCGTTGAAAATGGTTCGTTCACTACTCTTGTTGCTGCTGTTAAAGCCGCAGGTTTAGTTGAAACACTGCAAGGTAAAGGACCGTTTACTATTTTTGCACCAACAGATGCTGCATTTTCTAAATTACCTGAAGGCACTGTTGAAATGCTACTCAAGCCTGAAAACAAAGACAAGCTAACGGCGGTATTAACTTATCACGTAGTGTCTGGAAAAGTGATGGCAGCCGACGTAATGAAGGTAGATAGTGCGAAAACACTACAAGGCCAATCAGTTATGGTTAAAGCCGACAGCATGGGCGTAATGATAAATGACGCTAAAGTTGTAAAAGCTGATGTAAAAGCAAGCAACGGCGTAATTCATGTTATCGACACCGTACTACTTCCAAAAGAGTAGTCATAAAAGAATAAGCCAAATAAAAAAGCATAAGTAAATACTTATGCTCTTTTATTTATTTTTGTTTCATCACATAAAAAATTATTGATTTAGTTTTTCTTTCGCTTCTTTTACTTTTTCAAAATCTAAACCAAGTTCATCAGTCGCTTCTTTAATAAGGTGCGGTTGAGTCATTACGACTGCCATTAGTTGCTGTAGTTTTTCTGGCGGAATACCAAGCTCTTGAACAAGCGCCATTGCCATCATTGGGTTTTGAGTAAACGCTTCAAACAATGCTTTTACTTTTTCGTCGCTTACATTGTGCTCTTTAAGTATTGCTAGTATTGGATTCATTATTAAACCTTAAGTGTTTTTTATAGGGCTTAGTATATGGGCTAAACCCTAAAATTAAAGAGTTACTCTACAAGTAAAACAACTTTACCAGCATTTTCATTACGCTCTAAAATAGCATGAGCTTCGTTTGCGTCGCTCCAAGGCAATGTTTTATACAGGTTAAAGTCGTACTTTTTAGTGGCAATATCATTGTAAAAACGCGCTACAAAGTCGTCGCGCACCTGGCGTTTAAACTCAATACTACGATTTCTAAGCGTTGAGGCATGAAACGAAATACGTTTGCGTAAAAGCGCGGCAAAATCAACTTCTGCAAAGCGTCCATCTAAAAATGCAAGCATCACAATTTGGCAATCCATCGCTGCAATAGCGGCATTTTTATTTAAGTAACTCCCCGAAACAGGATCTACAATTGCATTTGCTGTTAACTCATTTGCTTTCATATATTCTACAAAGTCGGTGGTTTTGTAGTTAATTGCATGATCGGCACCGAGTTCTTTTGCGTGTCGGCATTTGTCATCCGTACCTGCGGTAATAACCACGGTAGCACCTGCGCTTTTAGCCATTTGAATTGCTGCACCGCCCACACCACTAGCACCTGCATGAATAAGCGCTGTTTGCCCTTTTTGCAATTTACCAAGCTCAAATAACGCGCCAAATGCTGTTAGGTACACTTCGCTTATTGCTGCGCCTTCAGCCATTGTTACATCATCGGGTAATTCCATAAGCTGCTTTGCATCAACGGCTACATATTCACTGTAAGCGCCACCAGAACACAAAGCAAAAACACGTTTATTAAGCCAAACTCTATCAACTTTACCACCAATATCGCTAACAACACCGGCACATTCTAAACCTAAAATAGGACTATCTCCCGCAGGGGCCGGGTATTTACCTTGGCGCTGCATACTGTCTGCACGGTTTACACCTATTGCTGCAACTTTAACAAGTACTTCATGGCTCTTTAAAACCGGTTTTTCGGTTTCACTAAATGCAAGATTACCATCTTCATGAGAAATATATTTCATTGTTGCTCCAAGTTTAAAAACTGTAATAACATATAGATGGGGATGAACACAGATTCAAACAACCTCAAAAGCGCCAACTTTGTTTGTAAGGATAAACATCGGGTAGAAAACCATTGTGTACTTGTTGCTGAGAACCTTGCCAAAACGTCGCTAAAAACAAGTTACTGTGCTCATTATTAAAATAATTAAACGCAATCTCGTTGGCGCTAAAAAACACATTAAATTGGCTCGGAAATATATCGTTTTCAGCTATATCAAAATACGAGTTACTACTTAGCTCTTCAAGTGCATTTTGGGTTTGTGGCACCTCTCTAAAGTTGCAATCGGTTAGTGGGCAAATTTCGTCAAAGTCGTAAAACACCACTCGCCCCCATCGCGTTACGCCAAAGTTTTTCATTAGCATGTCGCCCGGAAATATATTAGCACCGGCTAATTCTTTAATTGCTTTACCGTAATCATGCATAACTCTCTCTAAGGTTTTGTTATCGCATTGGGTAATATATAAATTAAGCGGGGTCATTTTACGCTCAACATAAACGTGCTTTAAAATAAGTGCCTTGCCAGATATAACCATGCTGCTGCCAATTTGGCTTTTCATCTGCTCAAGCAGTTCATCGCTAAAACGGCTTAAATCAAACGCTAAATATCTAAATTCGTGTGTGTCTACCAAACGACCAACCCTATCGGCTTGTTTTACAAAGTTATACTTTTCTTTCACTTGTGCTTTGGTGGCTGTTTTTGGCGCACTAAATTTGTCTTTAATTACTTTATAAACGTAATCTAGCCCTTCAATAGTAAATACCAGCATTACCATACCTGGCGTCCCTGGTGCTGTGACATACTTAAAGTTGGCTGGACTATTTTTAGTCGTATCAACCTTGTGTCGATAAAACTCAGTTTTGGCGTGCTTTATAAAACCAATGGCGTTAAATAACTCAAAGCGTTGTTTATGTGGCATTAACACACTTAAGTAATCTACATAACGAGCGGGCTTATCGGTATCAACCATAAAATAGGTGCGTGCAAAACCAAATAATAAACTTAATTGATCGGCGCCCATCATTACAGCATCAAGCTTTAGTCCCTCATCGGTATTTAAAATAGCGATAGCAAAAGGCATATTGTCGCCATTTTTAGCAATGCAGCGCCCAATTAAATAACAGGCTTTGTTTCTAAAAAATAATGAGTTGGCGTATTCAATATACCCATCGTTTAAATTTATAAGTTCGTACACCTGTTTGCATTGCTGCTTAGCGCCTTGCATTAACGTACTTTGTAATGTGGCTACATCGCGTTCTAAATGACTAAACGGCACTCTAAATACTTGATTAGTGATAAGCGTTTTAACGGCGTTATTAAACCCATTATGTAGCGATACCCTGCTCACTAAGCTTTCATAAGAGCGCGGCTCACTACGATACTTTGCTTTTAATACAAACAAATGCACAGTACGAATTTTTTTATCGTCCCAAATTGCGCCAAACGTTGAGTTAAAAAAGGTATGCGCAATAGGTTTATTTTCGTGATTTTCTACCATATCGCCGTAAATATTTTTAGCTAACTGCCACGTTTGCGGGCAAGTAAGTTCAGCATAAGCAATAACTCTGACGGCTTCACTCACGTTTTTAACTTCGCGCTCATACACCTGTAAACGTTCACGCATAGCACTTTGTACACTGTGATACTGTCGTTGTTCAAAACGGCTTTGTGCACCCAGTGTAATATTTAAAAATTGCGAAAACATCGCCTCAAATCCAGCAAAAACAGATCGTGCAAGCTTACTGGCTACAACGTGTTGTAGCGCATTATTAGATTGATTTGTTAGCTTATTTTGCATAAATACAGCACTTATATTGATGCCAGTTATGGCGGTTATTTTTTATTAATGGTTTACACCTTAGCAAGCAGGCTTTAATTTAGATAATTAATAAAGCATATAAATAGAATTTATTGGGCGTATTGACCTTTCGAGGTTAATTTTGCAGCCGTGTATTTGGTTTTTAAGCAAGGCAAAGTACATGTAGTGTGGTGACTCCCCATAAATGTACTTTAACGCTGCATAAAGGCCAAATACACACTGCCCATAGGGTTCTTTCTAGGGACAATTAACTCTTTGTTGCTCGATTTTTACTTAGCCCACTAGGTGGCAAACCTCGCGCCGCGATTAAATCGCCCCTAGATTGAACAAATTTCAACCCTGAAAGGCCAACACGCCCATATGAATATAAGAAACGTCGACCTCAACTTGTTAGTTTACTTAAATGTACTCATCGATGAAAAAAGTGTTTCAAAAGCTGCAAATAAACTTGCTCTTACGCAACCGGCTATGAGTAACGCATTAAAACGTTTGCGCGATTTATTTGACGACCCGCTACTTGTGCGTGCCGCAGGCTCTATGACGCCAACGGCAAAGGCACTTGCATTAAAGCCTGAAGTTGAGGCCCTATTAAAAATGGCTGAAGCTATTACGCAGCCTAGTGAGCAATTTAACCCTACAACCGCTGAAGTTACCTTTAGAATAATGGCAAACGACTACATAGAGTCGACCTTAATAGCCCCTTTTATAACTGCGCAGCTTAGTAAAAATCCCGGTATTAATTTTGATGTATTAAGCCCAAGCGACGTAAACCTGCAAGACATGGAAAAAGGCACTATTGATTTAGCAATAAACCGCTTTAATGGCCTACCACGCTCGTTTCATCAAGCCAGTGTTTGGCGCGATAATTACTGTTGTTTAACCCATCCTAAAAATACATTTTTACAACAATCAGGGTTAGACGACTACTTACAAAAAGAACATATTTGGGTAAACCGTGCAGGTTGGGGGCCGGAGGCCGCTGTTACTAATAAATCGGGAAAGCAAAAATTAGGCTGGGTAGACGAAGCGCTTTGGCAACTAGAGCAAACCCGTAAAATACGTGTTTTTACTCGCCACTACATGGTTGCAAGCCTGCTTTGCCAATCAGAGCAACTTATTGCCACCCTACCGCGCAGGCAAGCTAAGTTATTAACTTCTCATACTGATTTAGTAATCAGCCCGGTGCCATTTCAAATAGTCCCTATTGAAGTAAAAATGATATGGAGCCCACTGCTGCACCATGCCCCTGCACACCAATGGTTAAGACGTGAGTTATTAGCGTTTGCTAAAACGATTGCAGATAGATAAATTAAATACAGATATGTTGAGTTATAAGTTTCGAACAAGCTCGGTTTTATACAATAACTTCAAATGGAGAAAAAATGGATAGTGCATCAATAATTGCGTGGAGTGTTTTGTTTGGCGGCATAGGTATTGGCTACCTTACTTACGGGCGAAGAAAAAAAGCCGTAGTGCCACTTTGTATTGGTTTGTCGTTATTGGTTTTTCCGTACTTTATGACCAGTGTTAGTATGCTGCTGATTGTAGGCGCTATTTTAGTGGCTATTCCCTACTTTATTAAAATTTAACATTACTATTGTTATTGCTATTGTGACGGCTAAATAAAATACACGCGAAAAATAAAAAAGCGCCACGGTATTCAACTTTGGGAAAATACCGTGGCGCTTTTGGAAATCGTCGATATAGGAATCTACCTACAGCGTATTATTAGCAAGCTTAGTACCAACTTCATAAAATAATTAAAATTCAATAAAAACAATTAACTAAGATTCCTTCTTTATTCCTCAACTCCTCCCTTTGTTCCAGTTTTGTGCACACTTTCACCGCATTGCACCAAATTAATTAGTATTATTTAAGATTGTTTTCTGCGTTCTATTAACCATTAAATCTTACTATTGATAAAATCAATATCAGTTATTGAAAACAACAATTTTATTAATAATACACTTAGCGCTAGAGTGAAGTTAAGCCAACAAACTAAGAGTAATTATTATGACAACAGCTTCTTTCACACGCCAAGACGGATTATTCATCGATGCTAACTTGCATCAGTTCATTGAAGAGCAGTTATGCACTAAGGCTAAAACCACTGAAACTTACCAAGCGTTAGCTACTTTAGTTGACGAGTTTGGTTGTAAATGCCGTAAAACAAAGCATCAACCAGATGATGTATTAGAAGTTGATACATTATTAAATGCATACCAACTTAAAAATCATCCACTTTGCCATGTTGATGCACAAACTACGGAAGCCGTTTTAGACGAGTATTGCTGCCAGGTTCCTGCAATTATTGTTGTTGCGTTAATGGATACGCTTAGTGGTACACAGTGCGATGAACCCCAAGCACATGAGATTTACCATCGTGCAGCGCAGTTAACCAACCGCCCTTGTATGCACAGAGTAAAAACTGCCTCAGCAGCTTAATAATGGATGTATTTAAAAGTGCTCGATAACCTTCTTTGCAAAGCCAGTACAAGTTAAGGTTGTCGAGTTATGAATACTTGAGTTATCGCTCTGCTCTTGCGCTAAATCAAAGGTTACTTCACCGCTTTTAAATGTTTGCTCTAACGCATTTTCTATGAGTAATGCGCCCTCGTCCCACCCCATAAATTTAAGCATTAATACCGCACTTAAAATACTACTACTGGGGTTTGCTTTATTTTGCCCTGCTATACGTTCAAACGTGCCATGTGTAGGCTCAAAAAATGCGACATCGTTATTTAAATTTGCAGCGGGCATTATGCCAACACCACCAACTTGTGCACTGAGCATATCTGCTAAAAAGTCGCCATTTTGGTTAGTCGTCACCACTACATCAAATTGCTCTGGATGCATTAAACATTGTTGCAGCATGTTGTCAGCTATGACTTCTTTAATAATTAAGGGCGCTTGGTGTGCTCGCTCTATTTGCAACCAACGCCCATTTTCATGTGCAGTGGCATTAAACTCGTTTTGTGCAAGTGCAAACCCCCAACGCTTAAATGCACCATCGGTAAATTTAAGTACATTACCTTTGTGCACTAGCGTTAATGATTCACTATTGTTTTTAAGTGCATAGTTAATTGCAAAGCGCATTAGTCGCTCAGAGCCTTCTTTAGATATATTTTTAATACCAATTCCGCACTCTTGTGAAAACCTTAGGCGGGTTACGCCCATTTCCTCACATAAAAAATCGAGCATTTTTTCGCTCTCTACACTGCCTGCTTGCCACTCAATACCTGAGTACACGTCTTCGCTACTATCACGAAGCACTGTTATGTTTGTTAAAAAAGGGTTTTTTAAAGGAGAAGGGAGTGCACTAAAACCTTTTATAGTGCGCATATTTACAAACAAATCCATTTCTTGCCTGAGTGCAACATTAAGAGATCGAAAACCACCACCTAGTGGTGTGGTTAACGGCCCTTTTATGGCAATTTTACAGGCACGTACCGCGTTAATTGTTTCTTGTGGAAACCAATCACCGTCGTACAGCTTTGCGGCCTGCTCGCCATTATAAACCTGCATCCAATGAATTTTCCGTGCGCTTTTATAACAATGCTCAATTGCACTATCAACGACATGGCGCATTACCGGCATAACATCTAGCCCCACGCCATCGCCATCAATGAAGGCAATGATAGGTTCTAACGGTATTTGCCAGTGTCCTTGTGCATCAATAGTGATATTTTGGCCGTGCTCAGGAACTTGAATATGCTGATACGTCATGGCTAAACCTAACTTAAAATAACGATTAATTGATTAAACCATGCTTAGCTAGGAGTGTCTGTATTTGTACTTTTATAGTTACTATCATTTTAAAAAATAAAGAATTAGGCGTGATTATTTATCCATTTAGTTAGTCTTGTATATTAGAATTTTCGTACCAGTTATTAAATTACAGTGGAGCATTTTAATGAAATTTTTTTTTGTACTGCTACTATTAATCAGCTCTTTTAACGCATTAGCCGTTGAAGTAGCCATACATAACCTTAGCTCGCTCTCAAGTAATGCTCAAAATACGGTGTCTATATGGGTTAATCAAAGTGTTGAAAAAACACAAAATACACTGGGACCTTTAAAACAAACCACATTGCCTATTTATTTAAAACCGCAATACTTTGCTTTTGAGCCTGTACCTTGGGCTACAGTTAAGCGCAATAACCCCGATGGGCTTGAACTACATATAGATCGCTATGCCAGTTTAAATGCATTCACTAAAGATTGGACGCTATACCATGAACTTTCGCATTTATATTTGCCGCTACTTCCCTACTCCGGTTTTTGGCTTAGCGAGGGTTTTGCCAGTTATATGCAAAACGTAATAATGCGTGACAGCGGTATAATTACCCAGCCGCAATTTGTACAACGTTTAAATGCAGGATTTGATCGTGCCCGCCTGCAAACTAAAACTAAAACACAGCCACTTGATAAGCTCTCTGCCGATATGTGGAAACAACGAGCCCAGCAACGTGTTTATTGGACGGGTGCGGCTTTTTTTGCACAGGCCGATTTGGAGCTACAAAAACAAGGTTTATCTGTCGCGGGTATAATAAAACAGTATCAAGTATGCTGTAGACCCGCTCGTTCTAGTGCGAAAACCTTTATAAAAGAGTTAGATAAGCTATCCGGTAGTAGCGTTTTTACAACGCTGTATGCAAAATATAATACCCGCACCGATTTTCCTGATATTAGTAAAGAGCAGCTAAACACGCTTTAACGGCTGCTCTGTTTTATATAGTTACTATATTCAACAAGCCCTTGCGCGTTAAAATTGGTTGAGTACTCGTTCATAAAACCATGCAAAAAATTGGTTTTATAGCACTTAACATTCGCTTTGGTGCTTAAAGCTTTAATAACTTCATCAACATTAAAGTGACTCTCACTTGCTGGAAATATGAACTCACAGGGTACTTTTGCGCTTAAATTTAAATTATGTCTAATTTGCGACGGGTAAAAGCCAATTAACTTTTTAAGGTGTGTATTGCCTGTTAATAACTGTGCCCGCCATGCTGCACTTGCCCCTGCACTAAAAGCAATACACGTCGTTGGCAGTTTTAAACTCTCAAAGCATTTTTGAAGTTTGTCGGTGTATTTATCATGGCCACACTGCTGTATAAAATTGTTGTAACTATCTTGTTCACTTTCAATAGCTTGATACTTGTTATTGTAAGGGTCAACAATCACTAAATTTGAACTAATTGCGTGTGATAACCTCCTTAAAGCAGGGGTTAAACCATAAATATCACTCACTATTAGGTAATTCATACTTATCCTTTGGTAACTAAAAATGGGCTTTGTAAGCAGTTGATAAGATTTATTATAAATATTTTTACAAAAATAGCTTGCGCACAATTTATATATAAGTTACCTTCCCTCTCTGGTTTAAAGAAACCGCCGCGGTTAACCATTTACCCTGATCCAGTAAGCCCCGCAAAACGTATATTTGAAAGCTAAGTTATTGTACGGCGAGAACCCCTTGAATAATACCGAGATGATTTTTTACTATCATCGCAAAAGTGTCATAAAGATCGTCAACACTGTAATGAAGCTAAACACAACATCGTTAATTTATTAACTGCAATTTGCTATAAAAATATAGCGCAGAATAAATAACAAGAATAAAGTGAGTTTTATTATGTCTTATAAATATAATGGGTCTATGATCCAAATCGCACATCCAGTGCAATCAATTTCAGTAAACAAACATCGTGTAATCTTTAGTGATACACAAGGTTTAAAAAATGCATTGTTTCAAAAAGCGAGTGATGCACGCCAGTTTGTTAAGTGGCTAAAAGCTAACTAAGCAACACATAACTTTAATTGCCCTTTTATTATTGCAATTATTGATAAGATATTATGCCAGCCTCGTTGCTGGCATTTTACTTTTTAGCTCTTTATTGGTTACAATAGTTTTACAATAATAATTACTGGCAGCTGTTGTAATGCTCCGTATATTTTTAACTTTCTTACTTTTTTTCTGTCTGAGCTCAATAGGCAATGCTAGAACCATAAACTGGCTAGCGCACGACTTTGCACCCTATTATATTTTAAATGGTCAATATCAACACCAAGGCCGTGACGAAAGCATAATTTCATTACTTGAAAAACAACTTCCTAATATTACCTTTAACCGCATGCTTATCCCTTCAGGTAAAGTAATCCAAGAGCTATCTAATACTTCAAATAATGTTTGTGCGTTATCGCTTTATAAAAATGATTACAGAAAAGAGCATATTTATTTTACAGAGGAGAGCTCAACAACGGGCCTCTCGCCTTCAATAGCAATGCACAAAAGACTCGCCAAAGCGCTAAATATAGCGGAATCAAAAGAAGTATCACTATTAGATTTAATACAAGATAAAAAACTAACTCTTGGGATCTCTATGAGCCGCTCTTATGGCCAAGAGATAGATACATTGATAAACAGTACGCCTAATATAGATTTAGTAATTAGACCCACTCGCGATAGCCTAGCGAGCCTCACATATATGCTTAACCTAAAACGAATTGATATTTTGCTGGGTTACCCAAGCGAGCATTACTATTTAGCTAAATCAATGCACTTTGAAGAGAACTTAACGCAGCGTCCATTAACCGAATCCCCAGCGCTCAGTTATGGCTTTATTGGTTGTACTAAAAACGAGCAAGGCGCAAAAGACATTGCTATTCTTAATGAGCAGCTTAAAGTTATTAAAAAAATGCAGGCTTATAATGATTTACTCATGCGCTGGTTGCCCGAGCATTTAAGGCCTCTATTAAAATCACGTATTAATAGCGCAAAATAAGCAAATTCGAAGTCGCTTAATTTGAGTTTCTGTTAAGCAAAAAAAACGCCACAGTAAGTGGCGTTTATATATTTAATAATGGTATTACTGACGAACGCCTTCTATTGATAAAATAATATCAACATGGGTAGATGCAGGTCCTAAGTTGTAATCAATACCGTAATCGGTAAGTTTAAGGCTGGTTTCGCCCTCAAAACCTACGCGATAGCCGCCCCACGGATCTTTACCTTCGCCCACTTTATCTATTTCAAAAGTAATAGTGTTTGTTACGCCGTGCAGCGTAAACTCACCGGTTACATCAGCCTCTTCGCCGTCTTCATCAAATTTAATACTCGTGCTTTTAAATGTCGCTTTTGGGTATTTATCTACATTTAAAAAATCTTTACCATGTAAATGCTTATCGCGCTCTGCATGGTTAGAGTCAAGACTTGTGGTATCAATGTTTACCATAATTTTTGACGCATCAGGGTTTTTAGCATCGTAACTAAATGTGCCGTCAAAAGTATTAAAACGACCATATAACCAGCTGTAACCTAAGTGTTTAATTTTAAAGTTAACAGATGCATGCCCGCCTTTTGTATCAATTACATAATCAGCTGCATTGGCGGCTGTTGCCGATAACATCATTGCAGCCGAAACGGCTGTGCTTACTAATAATTTTTTCATTTTAATCATCCTTTAATGGTTTGATCATTCTAATTAAGGTTTTATCTTTATCGATAAAGTGATGCTTTAACGCCCCTAGTGCATGCAATACTGCAAACCCGATTAATGTGCACGCGCCGTAATAATGTACTTTTCCTGCAATATCGGCTTGGTCATCAAAGGCAAAATCAAGCGCTGATACATTAAATAAAGTAAATACTTCTATTGGACGCCCGTCTGCGGTTGATATTAAATACCCTGCAACAACAATAACAGCCAAAATAATATACATAGCAATATGCGCCGTATGCGCTAATTGGTTCATGCCTTTACTCTCACCTAATGGTTTAGGTTGTGTAGATAAAGCACGCCATAAAATTCTAAATAAAAATACGGCCACAAGCGTAATACCAATACTCTTATGTAAATCGAGTGAACCTTTATACCAGCTATCGTAATAAGTAAGCTCAACCATATATAAACCTAAACCAAACAGGCCAAAAATAGTCAGCGCCATGAGCCAATGTAAAATAATAGCGACAAGTCCGTAAGATGAAGGTGTATTTTTAAACATGTGTAACTTCCTATAATGCTATGACGTTACAATATAGTGCACAGCCATAAATGAAAATAACATTTACAAACACTTTACGTGCGTATACGCACAGAACTTTGATAATTAAAGTTAGTTTTAGAAGTTGAGGATTAAACAGATAGTTTTATAGGGTGGATTGTTCGCTTAAGCTGACATAAATTAAGCTCTCAGGGCTCACTTGCAAACAGGTAACAAGCCCTTCTTTAATGAGCTCAAGCATAGCTATAAAACTAACCACTACACCACTTCGCCCTTCATTTGGGGTAAAAAGCGCATTAAATACCAATGCCGAGTTTGCTTGCGATAGTTGCTGTAATATTTGGCTCATTCTCTCTCGGGTTGAGAGTACTTCAGCAGTAATTTGATGATGCTCAAACGTTTTTGCTCGCGCCATTACATCACTCAGCGCCAGCATTAAGTCTTTAAGTTCAATATCGGGGAGATTTTGACTTGTATCTTCACTTATTGGCATAGCGGCATGCGCTATAAAAATATCACGACCAACACGAGGAATATCGTCGAGATTTTCGGCGGCTTGTTTAAACAGCTCATACTCTTGCAGGCGTTTAATAAGCTCTGCGCGAGGATCTTCTTCCTCTTCAAGCTCTTCGTGTACAGGGAGTAATAAGCGCGACTTAATTTGCGCAAGTAACGCAGCCATTACTAAATATTCGCCAGCAAGTTCGAGTTGAAACTCGGTCATCATTTCTACATAACTTACGTACTGCTCTGTAATACTAAAAATAGAAAGTTCGAGTACATCAAGCTTATGCTTTTTAATTAAATAGAGCAGTAAATCGAGCGGGCCTTCAAAGGTTTCTAATATTATTTCGAGCGCGTCAGGTGGAATGTATAAATCTTCTGGTTTGTCTACAACCGCTTTACCATGCAAAAAAGCCAGTGGCAGCTTTTGCTGCACTGGCTTTTCACTATTTTTTGTATTCGCAGTGCTTTCGCTCACTCGCTATTACTCAAACGGGCTTGTATCACCACAGCCAACACGCAAAATCTTGACTTCATCTTCCGACAAATCGATTACCGTGGTTGCTTGCTCGGCTAAGTGGCCACCGTGAATAATTAAATCAACGTGTTTATCTAATCGCTCTAATATTTCATCAGGATCTGATTCTGTAAACTGCTCACCTGGTAAAATTAAAGAGCATGACATTAACGGCTCACCAAGTTCGGCGAGCAACGCACAAGCTATTGGGTGCTCAATTACACGCATGCCAATGGTTTTTTTCTTGTCGTTTAATAAACGTTTAGGGACTTCTTTTGTGCCTTTAAAAATAAAGGTATATGGCCCTGGCGTATTATTTTTTATTAACCTAAATAGCTGATTATCTACACGTGCGTAAGTAGATAGCTCCGATAAATCACGGCAAACTAGCGTAAAATTATCGTTTTTTTCAATACCACGAATACGCTCTATGCGCTCTTTGGCTTGCTTATTACCAATGTTACAACCGATGGCGTAGCCCGAATCTGTTGGGTAAACAACAACGCCGCCTTGTTTAATAATATCAACGGCTTGACTAATTAGTCTCGGTTGCGGGTTATCAGGATGAATATGAAATAATTGACTCATGTTAATGCCCCTTCTTCTCCTTCCCAAGCTTGCCAAACACCTTGGCAGTCTTTTGGTAGGTATAAATTTTTGCCAAGCTCTAAATAGCTTGTCGGAAAATGAAAATCAGACCCTTGCGAGCAAAGTAGTTCGTACTCACGGCTGAGTTCACCTAAAAATTGACGTTCGCTTGGCGCCTGTTGAGGTTGTGCAACTTCCATTGCGTCCCCTCCTACACTTTTAAATTCTACTAATAATTTGCGTAGCCACTTGTTTGACATTTGATAGCTACTTGGATGCGCTAGTACAGCAACACCACCAGCGGCATGTATGGCCTCAATAGCGGTTTGCATGGTGCACCAGCAACTTGGTACGTAGCCTGTTTTGCCACGCCCTAAGTACTTTTTAAAAACACCCGGGAAATTTTTAGCAACACCGCGCTCAATAAGGGCGCGCGCAAAATGTGCACGCGTTATTTGCGCGTCTTTTGCCAGCTCTTTAGCTTGCTCGTAAATGCCATCAAAGCCATTTTTTGCAAGGCGAACACCAATCTCTAGTGCACGCTCTTCTCGCTTTTGCTGCTGAGCTGATAATAAAGAGGTAAGGTCAATATTATTAATATCAATATTTAAACCTACAATATGAATTTCGAAGCTTTCCCATTTAGTAGACACTTCGGTACCCGTTATCAATGAAAGCGGTAAGTTTTCGGTTTTAATAAATTGCTGCGCAGGCTTAATAGCCGCCACAGTGTCATGATCGGTAATAGCAAACACATCAATATTTTTATCAACAGCGCGATGCAATAATTCTTCAACCGTTAAACGCCCGTCTGAATGTGTGGTATGGCTATGTAAATCATATTTTATCAAAAGAAAACTGCTTAAAATTAAGGGTTACTGGTGTTTATGTAAGTATAACAACTTTTTTGACTAAATTGTTTTAAATAAACACTTGACACAAAAGCATAAGATACGTTTTACTGTAGCCACTTTCAGACACATTAAGAATTAACAATAATGATCAATTCAAACTTAAACACTATTTGGTGGTGGCACTCGTAATTATCGGGTGATGAATTGTCGTGTCTAACAAAAATTCAAAACCCGCAACTATGCGGGTTTTTTTATAACTAAATTTTACGAAACGTATACGTTAAAAATATTTAACAAATTTTGAGGCAGAAAAACATGAATAACGGTCTTACTCTTACACATCGTTGGTGGTGGCGCCTGATATAGCGGGACGGTAATGATCTGTTTGTAATTTAGATATCGTTATTCAAACCCCGCATTGCTAAAGCATTGCGGGGTTTAATTTTTTGAGGGAATGAGGTTTGATTTTTAGTCATATAACTACCACACCAGGCGAAGTAACAAGCATTACGCAAGTACGCGACTATATTAGTAGTCCTCTTGCATTATACGCGGCACTTGATAAGCCTAACTCACTACTGCTTGAATCGGCTGAGATTGATTCTAAAGACAGTGTAAAAAGTTTAATTTTAGTCGACTGTGCACTGCGCATTGTATGCCAAGGTAAAACAGTTACTATTACTGCTCAATCTAATAATGGGCAACAGCTTCTAAGCTACTTGCAGGCAAATGTTAAAAGCTGTGACGCTACTTTAGACGGCGCAACACTTACCCTGTGTTATTTAGACACTAGCGGCGATACTGACGAAGCGAGTAAACTAATTGCAGATAATGCATTTAGCGCTCTGCGCACTTGTATTAACAGTATAAAAAGCACAACTAACAATCCATTTTCGTTATTTTTAGGCGGTGTATTTGCCTACGATATGGTAGCAAACTTTGAGCAGTTAAGTGATGTACCTGATGGCGAAAATACCTGCCCAGATTACGTATTTTATTTAGCCGAAACCTTAGTTGTTATTGATCATCAAAAACAAACAACCGAACTCATTGGTAATGTATTTAACGGCCCAGACGTACACGCTAACTGCTTTGAAGTAGGTAAAGAGCTAGAGCGATTAAATACACTGTGCGATAACGCTTCAGAATTTAGTGCAGATATGCAAAGTGGCGAATGTGAGGTAAGCGTTGATATAGACGATGACACTTACTGCGAGCAAGTAGTTAAGCTTAAAAAGAATATTGTAGACGGTGATATTTTTCAGGTAGTGCCATCGCGTACATTTTCACTACCTTGTCCTGACGCTTTGCATGCTTATAGCCAGCTTAAAAAGCAAAATCCAAGTCCGTATATGTTTTATATGCGCGATGAAGACTTTGCTTTATTTGGCGCATCGCCTGAATCAGCACTTAAATACACAGTGCAATCTCAGCAAGTTGAAGTATACCCAATTGCTGGCACTCGCCCACGTGGCAAATTTGCTAATGGGCAAATAAATCCAGACCTAGACAGCCGCATTGAGCTTGAACTTAGAAACGATCAAAAAGAGCGCGCCGAGCATTTAATGCTTGTCGATTTAGCCCGTAACGACGTAGCCCGCATTAGTGTTGCAGGTACTCGTTTTGCCAAAGAGCTATTAAAAGTAGACCGCTATTCACAAGTAATGCATTTAGTGTCACGCGTTGTTGGCACACTAAAACCCGAGCTTGATGCACTGCATGCTTACCAAGCGTGTATGAACATGGGCACGCTTGTTGGTGCACCAAAGGTTCGTGCTGCTGAGCTTGTTCGTCAAACAGAAGGTAAGCGCCGTGGCAGCTATGGCGGCGCAGTAGGTTACTTAACCGGTGATGGCGCAATGGATAGCTGTATTGTTATTCGCTCAGCTTTTGTTAAAAATAACAAAGCGTATGTGCAAGCAGGTGCCGGTGTGGTGTTTGACTCAGATCCTATTTCAGAAGCAAACGAAACTCGCGCTAAAGCACAAGCGGTTATCACCGCCATAAAATCTACGTATAAGGCGGTATAGAATGAGTAAAGCGAATCCTATCAAAATCTATTTTTTAGATAACTTTGACTCATTTACATATAACCTTGTTGATGAGCTTACGATGCTTGGCTGCGAACTGGTTGTTTACAGAAACAACATTAGCGCTGAGGTTATTTTTAACAAAATGCGCCAAGAGCAAGGCCAAGTGCTATTAGTACTTTCGCCTGGTCCTGGCACACCAAGCGATGCGGGCTGTTTAATGGAGCTTATTGAGCTCTCTAAAGGCCACTTCCCAATGCTAGGCATTTGTTTAGGCCAACAAGCATTAACACAAAGTTACGGTGGAGTAATCGGTCACGCGGGTGAAACCGTACATGGTAAGTCTTCAATTATTAATTTAGGCGAGCACCCTGTATTTGATGGAATGGGCAATACAATGCCTGTGGCACGTTACCATTCATTAATGGCAACAAAAGTGCCTGATAATATTGAGGTTATTGCCCAGTACGAAGATATCCCTATGGCTATTTATCATCATGATGACAACGCATTGGGTTACCAGTTTCATCCAGAATCAATACTAACGCCAAACGGCGCGATGCTACTTCAGCAAAGTGTCGCTTACTTAACACGCGCTAAATAAAAGAGGACATTATGAGTACACAACCAGAACAACCCATAAATGTTCAACACGCGATTGAGCAACTAATTACGGGGCAATCATTAAGCTACGCAGACGCCAAAGCGCTTTTTGATGAAATAATGCAAGGTAATATGAGTGAAATTGAGCTAACCGCCCTACTTATAAGCCTTAAAATTAAAGGCGAAGTAAGCGACGAAATTGCAGGCGCTGCAGCCTCAATGCGCGAAAACGCCGTTGCTTTTACTACCAGCAGTACGCAACTTGCCGATAGCTGTGGCACTGGTGGCGATGGTTCAAACACAATTAATATAAGTACAACGGCTGCAATTGTTGCCGCTGCTGCCGGTATTAACATGGTAAAACATGGTAATCGCAGTGTATCGAGTAATTCAGGCTCTGCCGATTTACTCAAAGCCCTGGGCATTAATATAGATATGAGCCCAGAGCAAGCAGCAAAATGTCTTGAGCAAACCAATTTTACCTTTTTGTTTGCACCGCACTATCACAGTGGCGTACGCCATGCGATGGGCGTACGAACATCGCTTAAAACACGCACTATTTTTAATATTTTAGGTCCGCTTGCTAACCCTGCAGCACCTGAAGTGCAATTACTCGGCGTCTATAACGAAGCGTTGTGTATGCCAATGGCACAAACACTTAAAACCCTTGGCACAAAGCGCGCTATGATTGTTCACGGCTCGGGCACTGACGAAATAGCCCTACACGGCCCAACAACGGTAGTTGAGCTAAATAATGGCGAGCTTACACAGTACACACTAAACCCAAGCGACTTTGACCTTGCAAACTATTCACTTGAACAACTCGCTGGTGAAGGCCCACAATACAACGCAAATGCTAGCCTTGCCATCTTACAAGGCAAAGGCACAGATGCACATAATGCTGCCATTGTGGTTAACGTAGCTGCCCTTTTATACCTAACAGGTAAAGCAGAAACGTTAAAAGAAGGGGCAAAGCAAGTACAAACATTATTAAGTTCAGGGCAAGCCATGAACACACTAAGTGCAATTATTGAGGTAAGTAATGGCTAATGTATTAGACAAAATTGTTGCTGATAAAAAATTAGAACTAATTGAGAGAAAAGCTGCGCGCCCGCTTGAAAGCTTTAGGCATCTTGCAGTGCCTACAAGCCGTAGCTTTTATAAAGAACTTGCAGCACCTGGCACACAGTTTATTTTAGAGTGTAAAAAAGCATCGCCTTCAAAAGGGTTAATTAGAGAGCCTTTTGATTTAACTGAAATTACTTCAGTTTATAAAAAATATGCTACATGCATGAGTGTGTTAACTGATGCTAAATATTTTCAAGGCAGCTTTGACTACCTCGAATTTGTGCGCAGCCAAGTAGAACAACCTCTTATCTGTAAAGACTTTTTTATAGACGAGTACCAAGTGTATATGGCACGTATTTATGGTGGTGACGCTATATTACTGATGCTTTCGGTACTCGATGACGAAAGCTATAAAGCACTGCATGCTGTTGCCGATTCACTTAATATGTCGGTTTTAACCGAAGTAAGTAATGAAGAAGAAGTACACCGCGCACTTGCGCTTGATGCACAAATTATTGGTATTAATAACCGCGATTTACGCGATTTAAGCACCGATTTAGCCACTACTGAAAAACTACGAAAGCTTATTCCGGCTGATAAAGTGGTTATTTCGGAATCGGGTATTTACACCCATCAAGACGTAAAACGTTTAGCTCCATTATGCGATGGCTTTTTAATTGGCAGCTCACTTATGGGCGAGCGTGATTTAGAGCAAGCATGTCGCCGTGTTATTTTAGGCGACAATAAAGTATGTGGTTTAACACGTAGCCAAGATGCACAAGCGGCATATCAAAACGGTGCTGTTTATGGTGGTTTAATTTTTCATCCTAAATCGCCTCGCTATGTCGATTTAGATTGTGCAAGAGAGCTGAGCCAAAGCGCACCACTTAACTTTGTTGGTGTATTTGTAGATGCTCCCATTGAGCAAGTTGCTCAATACGCAAGTGTGCTAAAATTAGCGGCAGTTCAATTACATGGCCAAGAAAGTGACGATTACATTGCTGCGCTGCGTACACAACTTCCAACTAATTGCGAAATTTGGAAAGCCCAAGCAATAAAAGATGCATTGCCAACGCCTGTAAATGGGGTTGATCGACACCTTTACGATACGCACAGTGATACACAAGCTGGCGGTACTGGTAAAGCATTTGATTGGTCGGTGCTTAGCGGCGCAACTACACCATTTATGCTCGCTGGAGGCTTAAATCCAGACAATATTAAAGATGCGCTTTTTAAAGGTGCCTTAGGCCTTGACTTAAACTCAGGCGTTGAAGAATCTGCGGATAAAAAGTGCCCTAACAAGTTACATAATGCTTTCACAAGCATCAGAAATTATTGAGGTTAAAATGCAAAATCCAGCTTATTTTGGCGAGTTTGGCGGTATGTTTGTACCCGAGTTACTTGTCCCTGCGCTTAAGCAGTTAGAAAATGAATTTAACAAAGCACAAAAAGATCCTGAGTTTCAGGCAGAGCTAAGTAAATTATTAAACGAGTATGCGGGTCGTCCTACCCCACTTACTTTAACGCGCAATTTAGTTAAAAATCCAAAAGTAAAACTGTACCTAAAGCGTGAAGACTTACTACACGGCGGCGCACATAAAACAAACCAAGTACTTGGTCAGGCGTTACTTACTAAGCGTATGGGTAAAAAACAAGTTATTGCTGAAACAGGTGCCGGTCAACACGGTGTTGCAACAGCGCTTGCATGTGCCTTACTGGGTTTAAAATGTCGTATTTATATGGGCGCAAAAGACGTTGAACGTCAGCAACCTAACGTATTTAGAATGAAGTTAATGGGCGCAGAAGTTATTCCGGTAACAGCGGGTTCTGGCACATTAAAAGATGCAGTAAATGAAGCGCTGCGTGACTGGTCAGCAAATTACCAAGACGCACATTACCTACTAGGTACAGCTGCGGGTCCTCACCCATTCCCAACAATTGTACGCGAGTATCAAAAAATTATTGGTGAAGAAGCTAAGCAACAAGTACTTAAAGCAGAAGGTCGTTTACCTGACGCTGTTATTGCCTGTGTTGGTGGTGGTTCAAACGCAATTGGTATGTTTACTGACTTTATTGACGAGCCAGGCGTTAAATTAATTGGTGTTGAGCCTGCTGGTAAAGGGCTTGATACAAATGAGCACGGTGCAACAATTTGTAAAGGCACAAAAGGCATATTGCACGGTACTTATACGTACATTATGCAAAATGATGATGGCCAAATTGAAGAGTCTTACTCTGTATCAGCGGGTCTTGATTACCCAGCTGTTGGTCCTCAACATGCATTTTTACACGAAACTGGTCGCGCTCAATACGTGGGTATTACCGATACAGAAGCGCTTGATGCGTTTCAGTCGCTTGCTAAAAATGAAGGGATTATTCCGGCGCTTGAATCAAGCCATGCGTTAGCTTATGCGCTTAAGTACGCAGAGGAGCTAACCGAGGAAAGTGTTATAGTGATTAATTTAAGTGGTCGTGGCGATAAAGATTTAGCACACGTTCACAATGTACTAACTGAAAGAGGTCAGCTATGAGCCAAGTAAAAACGGATCGTTACGGCAAAATGTTTGCAGCGCTTAACGAGCAAAAACAAGGTGCGTTTGTACCATTTGTAACGATTGGCGACCCAGGTAAAGAGCAAAGTATTGCGATTATTAAAAGTCTAATTGACGGCGGCGCTGATGCGCTTGAACTTGGTATTCCGTTTTCAGACCCAATTGCAGATGGTCCAGTAATTCAAAAAGCTAATATTCGCGCCCTCGATGTGCACATTAATACACAAGATTGCTTTGATATTATTAAAGAAATACGTGAGTATAATGCCGATATTCCAATTGGCTTATTATTGTATTCAAACCTTGTGTTTAAACGTGGTATTGAAGCATTTTATAAAGATGCAAAAGCAGTAGGCGTAGACTCAATTTTAGTGGCTGATGTGCCTCTGCATGAATCTAAAATGTTTAGAAAGTCAGCAATGGATAACGGTGTAGACCCAATTTTTATTGCAACACCAAATGCAGATGACGACACACTTCGCCAGTGTGCCTCTTACGGTCGTGGTTATACGTATTTACTATCGCGCGCAGGTGTTACCGGTACCGATACTAAAGCACAAATGCCTGCTGGTAATATTGTTACTAAATTAAAAGAATACCATGCAGCCCCTGCTCTTTTAGGGTTTGGTATTTCAACGCCAGATGATGTAAAAGCGGCTCTTAATGCAGGAGCAGCCGGTGCTATTTCAGGCTCTGCTGTAGTTAAAATTATTGAAGCTAACCTTAATGATTTACCTGTAATGACCGCGCATCTAAAAGCTTTTGTAGCCGATATGAAAGCAGCTACATCGCTATAATCTAACTAGGGCGTGTTTTATACGCATTAAAAAAAGGGCATTTTAAATGCCCTTTTTTGTTTTTTAAAATCAAACGCTGTATCAATAACCAAACGTTTTAAAAAAGAAAATTAGTGAGCTTGGTGTTTACCCTCTAAAATCTCTTCAATAAATTTAGCATTAAATGCTTCTAAATCGGCGGGGCTTCGGCTCGTTACTAAGCCTTTATCTACACATACTTCTTGGTCAACCCAATTGGCACCTGCATTAATTAAGTCGCTTTTAATACTTGGAAAAGAGGTAATAGTACGGTCGCGCAGTTTATTAATTTCAGCTAGTAACCACGGTGCATGGCAAATTGCAGCAACGGGTTTATTTTTTTCTGCGCCAAAAAAGCCATCAATAAAGGCTTTAGCATCTTTATCTTGGCGTAAACTGTCTGGGTTAAATAAACCACCAGGTAGCATAAGCGCGTCGTAATCAGCGGGGTCTGCGTTTGTGACTAGTTTATCTACTGTTACTTTATCGCCCCACTTGTCTTCATCCCAACCCGTAATTTGGCCTTCTTTAATTGATACTATTTCGATGTTTGCACCGGCATCAAGTAATGCGCTGCGTGGAGATAAAAGCTCACTTTGCTCAAACCCATCAGTGGCTAAAATTGCAATTTTTTTGCCTTGTAAACGCGTGCTTGTTTGTAATGTACTCATTGAGATCTCCTTATATTATACCAACCTGCATAAATCTTTGAGCAATTTAACGAATTAAATCGCACTATAACGTCGTTAAAAACCTTTCATTTAGAACAACTAAATACGAAAAATTTTTGCCTTGTTCTAGCGTGATTTTCTTAACGTTCAATAGACCCCATATATCAGCAGACTGGTATTGTTTAAAAATATGTTCGAAACACACAGTTAAACAGCATAATGCGTGCCGATAACAAGCACTTGAAAATTAAGGATTTAATGTCTGTGGGATTTATAATGCCATGTAAATCATTTAGAGATTATGAATAATCTACATAGGTGCGAATTTATTTCCATCTCATATAATTTAAAGTCACCAAACGCGAGGTGTAAAACCTCACCTACAACATATACCCGTAGGTGCGAATTTACTTCGCGCTCATGTAACTTATCTATCAATACGGGGTTTAAAACCTTAAATAAATTTAAAGCAGATCTTTTAACGCCTTAGCCGGTTTAAAAACCGCTTTATTAGCGCCTTCTATTTCAATTGCTGCACCTGTTTGCGGGTTACGCCCAGTACGCGCTGGGTAGTAACTTAGTGCGAACGTACCAAAGCCATTAATTTGAACCTGATCGCCCTCAGAAAGCGATTTAGTAATTACTTTTTGCAAGCTTGAAAGCGCCGCTTGAGAATCTTTTTTTGTTAATTCACTTTTGTGTGCAATGGCAGCAACGAGTTCTGCTTTATTCATTTTAGGCTCCTAAATACACGCCAAATCAGTGTTGGTTAAGCGTGGGAATATGATGATATAAAAAATACCAAACCAAATTGGCAATAAAGCCACGCAGGCTAAGGGTTACAGGGCAACAAGTCAACCTTGTAGTTGCTAAGCTTTATGTGGTAAAAAGCCTTTGACTCTTTTTTGTATAATTTAGGTAAGCTATGCACGCATTAATTGAATACATCCCACTCATACTGTTTTTTGCAGTTTTTAAGCTAGTCGATATTTACTGGGCTACCGGTTTATTAATGGCCACTACGCTCATTCAAGTTGCTTATAGCTACTTTAAACATGGAGCTGTGCCTACTCGTCAGTGGATATTTTTTGGCATTGCTGCTGTGTTTGGTACGTTAACGCTGGTACTTCATGATGAGCAATACATAAAATGGAAAGCAACACTCATATACGCAGGTTTAAGCTTAACGTTACTTGTTAGCCGTTATGTACTTAAGAAAAATCTCGTTAAAAAAGCGCTTAGCTCAATCCTCGAAAATGCTAATGATACAAAACAAGCCATTGTTGTCCCAGAACCATTATGGGATAAGCTTAACCTAATGTGGGTTGCTATAACTGCTGGCATCGCAGCACTAAACATTTATATTGCATATAATTTTTCGCTCGACTTTTGGGTTAATTTTAAAGTGTTTGGTTTAATGGGTATTACCTTTGTAAGTATTTTTGCCACTATTATTGCCTTGTACAAATACCTCCCTAGTGAAGAAGAACCAGCAAAGTAAGCCCCCTCGTCATAAAAATGTCGTCTTAGCTTGATAGTTTATTAAAAAAACAAGTTGAGACGACCTTGAACGCCAATCAATATCGCTGGTTTGAATTTACCCTCATTTTTGTGTTACTACCCTTATTGGGTTTTGTATTACGCGAGTATTTAGCTAACTGGCTTATTCCTGCGCTTATTATTTTAATGAGCGTGTGTTGTATGTTGCTACTGGGCGATCCCCACTTTAAACGTTTTAGGCTTACAAGCCTTGGGCAATTTTCTGCTGTTAAAAAACGTGTGTTTAGCTTCTTTTTTTTAGGTGCACTGTTCTCAGGTATGTTTTACGGGATTATTCATCAGGGCAACTGGTTTACCCTTCCCCGCAACTCGTTTAATGATTGGCTTTTACTGTTGCTACTCTACCCAATACTGTCGGTTATTCCTCAAGAGTTAATATTCAGAACGTATTTTTTTCATCGTTATAAACGCATCATGCCCCAAAAAGCAGTGCGTATTGTAGTTAGTGCGAGTGTATTTGCGTTAGCGCATATTGTGTATGCAAATTGGTTTGCAGTAGGTTTAGCATTTTTAGGTGGCTTACTGTTTGCCTATACCTATGCACAAAGCCGCTCAACCGTCGTGTGTGTTATTGAGCATAGTTTATGGGGGATATGGATGTTTACACTCGGGATCGGCAGCTACCTTGATTCAGGCACTATGAGTTAGTGCTGTTTTGTTATTAATTATGACAATAATGAAAGCACAAAGCGCATAAGTATTTTGATGCTGTAAATTAATCACAATACTTATGCGATGGCTGTACGATAGTTATTAATGAGGAACTACTGAGGGACTCTTACAACCCCTTCCATTAATACCCGTGCACTTCGGCTCATACTTGCTTTGGTAACTAGCCAGTTGCCTGCATTATTTTTAGCTTCAGCACCTACTTTTAGCGTACCTGACGGGTGACCAAAGTTAACTTCACTCAATACACCGCCACCTGCGGCTATATTAACGAGTGTGCCTTCAATCGCGGCAGCAGTGCCAATAGCAACCGCAGCTGTGCCCATCATGGCATGATGCAGCTTACCCATCGACATAGCGCGCACGAGTAAGTTAATATTTGCAGCCTCAATAAGCTTACCGCTAGACGCTGTATAATCTAAAGGCGCTGCAACAAACGCAACCTTAGGCGTATGTTGGCGAGCTTGCGCTTCACTAATGTTAGTGATTAAACCCATTTTAACAGCGCCATAAGCACGAATGGTTTCAAGCTTTTCAAGCGCTGCAACATCGTTATTTATATCGTCTTGCAGCTCTGTGCCGGTATAACCAATATCAGTGGCGTTAATAAATATGGTAGGAATACCTGCATTTATCATTGTTGCTTTTAAAGTACCAACACCCGGTACTTCTAAATCATCAACTACATTACCAGTTGGAAATAACGCGCCATCGCCATCAGCGGGGTCAATAAATTCAAGTTTTACTTCAGCTGCTGCAAATGTAACGCCATCGAGCTCAAAGTCGCCGGTTTCTTGTACTTCGCCATTTGTCATGGGGACATGCACTAATATGCTTTTTTTAATATTAGCCTGCCACACACGCACGATAGCAACACCGTTATCGGGTACTCTGCTTTTATCGACCAAACCATTACTAATGGCAAAAGCACCCACTGCTGAGGTTAAGTTACCGCAGTTACCGCTCCAATCTACAAAAGGTTTATCTATCGCCACTTGACCAAATAAATAATCTACATCGTGGTCAGTTTGCTCACTTTTACTTAAAATTACAGTTTTACTGGTACTTGATGTAGCACCACCCATGCCATCCGTTTGCTTAGCATACGGATCGGGGCTGCCAATAACACGCAGTAATAAATTATCCCGCGCCTCGCCTGCTACTTGAGCAGGCTTTGGCAAATCAGTTAAATTAAAAAACACACCTTTACTGGTGCCGCCACGCATATAGGTTGCAGGCACTTTAATTTGCGGTTTAAACATAATGCTTGCCCTTATGCAGATTGTGCTGCTTCTAAAAAGTCTTGTGCAAAGCGTTGTAACACACCACCAGCCGCGTAAATAGAAAGCTCTTCTTGGGTATCGATACGGCACTTCATAGGCACAGTGAGTACTTCACCGTCTTTACGAGTAATACTTAAATTAACGGTGGCACCTGGTTTTAAATCGCCTGCTACATCGTACGTTTCGCTGCCATCCAGCTGTAGAGTTTTACGCGTTGTGCCTGCTTTAAACTCAAGCGGTAAAACACCCATACCAATTAGGTTAGTGCGGTGAATACGCTCAAAGCCCTCAGCTGCTATTACTTCAACGCCTGCAAGTCTTACGCCTTTTGCAGCCCAATCGCGCGACGAACCTTGGCCGTAATCGGCACCGGCTACAATAATAAGCGGTTGTTTACGCTCCATGTAGGCTTCGATTGCTTCCCACATACGGGTATTAGTGCCTTGTGGTTCTAAGCGTGCGTAAGAACCTTGTTTAACGTTGCCGTTTTCATCCAGTACCATTTCATTAAGTAGTTTTGGATTGGCAAAGGTTGCGCGCTGCGCTGTTAAATGATCGCCCCGGTGCGTTGCGTACGAGTTGTAGTCTTCCTCTGGGACGTTCATTTTGGTCAGGTATTCGCCAGCAGCGCTGCTTGCCATAATTGCGTTTGATGGCGATAAATGATCCGTTGTAATGTTATCGCCAAGTACAGCAAGCGCACGCATACCGGTCATTGTGCGCTCACCCGCAAGTGCACCTTCCCAATAAGGAGGGCGACGAATGTACGTACTTTCTGGGCGCCAGTAGTAAAGTGGGTCGTTATCTTCACCGTAATCTACGGTTAAATTAAACATTGGCTCGTACACTTTTCTAAATTGCTCTGGCTTAACGCTTTGCTTAATTACTGCATCAATCTCTTCGTCAGACGGCCATAAATCTTTAAGCGTAATATCGTTGCCTTGTTGATCTTGCCCTAGTATCCCTTTTTCAATATCAAAGCGAATAGTACCTGCAATGGCGTACGCAACAACTAAAGGAGGTGACGCTAAAAATGCTTGCTTAGCATAAGGGTGAATTCGTCCATCAAAGTTACGATTGCCCGAAAGCACCGCTGTAGTGTATAAATCGCGATCAATTACTTCTTTTTGAATAACAGGGTCAAGCGCCCCGCTCATACCATTACAGGTAGTACACGCAAAACCAACAATGCCAAAGCCAAGTTGCTCAAGCTCTGTTAGTAGGTTTGCATCTTCAAGGTATGATTGCACTGCTTTTGAGCCTGGTGCTAATGAGGTTTTAACCCAAGGTTTGCGCATTAAACCCTTAGCATTTGCGTTACGGGCAAGGAGTGCAGCGGCAATTACATTGCGTGGATTACTAGTATTAGTACAGCTAGTAATCGCGGCAATAATACATGCGCCGTCTGGCATTAAGCCTTCTTCATTTTCAACAACACCCGAAATACCTTCTTTAGCTAAATCGCTTGTCGATACGCGGCGGTGTGGATTAGATGGACCCGCAATATTGCGCCCCACGCTTGATAAATCAAACTTAAGCACACGCTCATATTTTGCGGTTTTTAAGCTATCGCTCCAAAGGCCTGCTGTTTTTGCGTAGTTTTCTACAAGGGCAATTTGTTCTTCTTCACGGCCTGTTAAACGTAAGTAATCTATTGTTTTATCATCAATATAAAACATGGCTGCAGTTGCGCCAAATTCAGGCGTCATGTTCGAAATGGTTGCTCTGTCGCCAAGAGTAAGCGCGTCGGCACCTTCACCGTAAAACTCTAAATAAGTAGAAACAACACGTTGCTCACGTAAGAATTCAGTAATAGCCAACACAATATCGGTAGCGGTAATACCGGGTTGGCGCTTACCTGTTAGCTCAACACCAACAATATCAGGTAAGCGAATATAAGAAGCACGGCCAAGCATTACGCTTTCAGCTTCAAGCCCACCTACACCCACAGCAATAACGCCCAGCGCATCGACATGTGGCGTGTGGCTGTCGGTACCAACTAAGGTATCGGGAAATGCAATGCCATCTCGATTTTGAATAACCGGCGACATTTTTTCAAGATTAATTTGATGCATAATTCCGTTACCCGGTGGAATAACGTCAATATTTTTAAACGCAGTTTTTGTCCAGTTTATAAAGTGAAAACGGTCGTCATTTCGTCTGTCTTCAATGGCGCGATTTTTTTCAAATGCGTCAGGATCAAAACCGGCATGCTCTACCGCTAACGAATGATCAACAATTAGCTGCGTAGGTACTACCGGATTCACTTTTGCGGGGTCGCCGCCTTTAGCTGCAATTGCATCACGCAAACCTGCTAAATCAACAAGCGCTGTTTGCCCTAAAATATCGTGGCATACTACGCGCGCCGGATACCACGGGAAATCCAAGTCTTGTTTGCGCTCAATTAGCTGATTAAGTGCATCGGTTAACATGGCAGGGTCGCATCGGCGTACTAGGTTTTCGGCAAATACACGTGATGAATAAGGTAGCGTGGCGTATGCACCTGGCTTAATTGCATCTACGGCTTCTTGCGTATCGTAGTAGTCGACATTTGAGCCTGGTAAGGGTTTACGGTATTGGGTGTTATTAATTATGGTCATGGTAAGGGTTCGCTAATTTGGTGACGGTGTTTGCTCACAGCTAGCGTATTTAATGAAAAGTTTGAGAAAAACTGCTCGCTAGTGGCTATGTGCAATAAAAAAGTGAGCACATGCGTGCTCACTCATTTTTAACGTGACTCTATTGGTGTGTAACTACGTGCATCAGGGCCTGTGTAATCGGCACTTGGGCGGATAATACGGTTGTTAGCGCGTTGCTCTTTTACATGCGCAGTCCAACCAGTAACACGGCTCATTACAAATATAGGCGTAAATAATTTAGTCGGAATATCCATAAAGTGATAAGCAGATGCATGGAAAAAATCGGCATTACAAAACAGTTTTTTCTCGCGCCACATAATCTCTTCACAACGAACAGACACAGGGTAAAGCACGGTATCGCCTACCTCTGCCGCTAGTTTTTCAGACCATTTTTTAATAATTACATTGCGTGGATCAGACTCGCGATAAATCGCGTGACCAAAGCCCATTATTTTGTCTTTACGTTCAAGCATGCCCATAATTTCTTTCTCAGCATGCTCAGCACTTGTAAAACCTTGAATCATATCCATAGCTGCTTCGTTAGCACCACCATGAAGTGGGCCACGCAGCGTACCAATCGCACCTGTTACACAAGAGTGAATATCAGAAAGCGTTGATGCACACACACGACCCGCAAATGTAGAAGCATTAAACTCATGCTCTGCGTATAAAATTAGTGATACATTCATCACTTGTGCAAATAAATCACTAGGTGCTTTGTCATGTAACAGTGTTAAAAAATGTGCGCCAACAGAGTCGTCATCAGTTTGTGTTTCAATGCGTACGCCATCGTGTGTAAAGCGGTACCAGTAACAAATAATACTTGGGAACACAGCAACCATACGGTCGATTGCATCATTGGCTTGGTTAAAATCAAGCTCCATTTCAAGGTTACCCAACATTGAGCAGCCCGTGCGCATTACATCCATTGGATGCGCGTCTTTAGGAATATTTTCAAGCACGGTTCTAAGTGCATCTGGTAAGCCGCGTAAGCTTTTAAGTTTAGCTTTATACTCAGCCAGTTCACTGGTTGTAGGTAACTCACCGCGTGAAAGTAAAAAAGACACTTCTTCAAACTGCGCTTTTTCGGCAAGTTCGCTAATATCGTAACCACAATACGTTAAACCAGAACCACTTTGTCCAACAGTACACAATGCTGTTTGACCAGCCACTTGTCCGCGTAAACCCGCGCCGCCTAATGCTTTATCTACCATGATCTTCTCCTATCTTAAATTTGTGTGTGATTTTATTTTTTAATAATTATTATTTGTCAGATTTTGATGAAAAAAGGGTGTCGAGTGTGTTCTCGTACGTGTGGTAATCTAAAAAGTCGTAAAGCTCAGAACGCGTTTGCATATTTTCAATTTGGCTTTGTTGTGAGCCTTCATTTAAAATTGCTGAATACACGTTTAGTGCTGCTTTGTTCATGGCTCTAAATGCACTTAGTGGGTAAAGCACCATTTCAACACCTACATCACTTAGCTGCTCTTTTGTGTAAATAGGTGTTTGGCCAAACTCAGTAATGTTTGCCAAAATTGGAACGTTAATCGCCTTTGCAAATGCTTGGTAATCAGCAAGGTCGTGTACGGCTTCTGCAAAAATAGCGTCTGCACCAGCTTCAACACAGGCAGCTGCACGGTCTATCGCGGCGTTTAAACCTTCTTTTTGAAATGCATCGGTACGGGCCATAATATAAAAATCGCTATCGGTTTTTGCATCAACCGCCGCTTTAATGCGGTCAACCATTTCACCTTGGCTTACAATTTCTTTATTAGGGCGATGACCACAGCGCTTTTGCGCTACTTGGTCTTCTATATGAAAACCCGCCGCACCCGCTTTAGTCATTTCTTTTACTGTGCGTGCAATATTAAATGCCCCACCCCAACCGGTATCGGCATCAACAAGTAGTGGTAAATCGCTCGCACCCGTAATACGACGAATATCTTCAAGCACGTTATCAAGGCTTGTCATACCCAAATCAGGCATACCAAACGAGGCGTTTGCAACACCGGCACCTGAGAGGTAAATAGCTTGGTGACCCATTTTTTCAGCCATCATCGCTGTGTAGGCATTAATAGTACCTACTACTTGTAACGGGCGGTTATTGGCAATAGCGTGTTTAAATTTTAATCCTGCTGACATTACTTTCTCCTCACTTTGAACGGTTGCTACGTGGAGTAACTTATAGTTTTAATCTGTAATTATGACTGTTTAACTGCTTTTGCTAGCTTTTAGCTTTTAACTTTTAACTTTTAACTTTTAACTTTTAACAGCTTATGCTTTTTGCTTAGCTAATAAATCAAATTTGGTTTGGATATTTGCTTGCGATGCGCTTATATGGCGCTTCATAAGCATTTCAGCCAGTTCGCCGTCGTGGTTTTCAATGGCGTTAATAATCGCTAAATGCTCATCAAACGCTTTTGATACACGCGGCCCCACCATGCCCATTTGTACACGGTACATGCGTATTAGTTGATAAAGCTCATTACACAGTAAATGAATTAAATGCGCGTTTTTACTGCCTTGAATAATACGGTAATGAAAATCTAAATCGCCGGCTTCTTGATAATAAGACTCGCCCTCTTTAACACGTTGTGTTTGTAGGTGCTGATTAAGTAATTGCTTTAAGCTTTTTACTTCCTCGGGTTCCATATTGTCGGCAGCAAGCCTACATGCCAAGCCTTCAAGCGAACTACGAACTTGGTAAACTTCAATCAAACGCTCAGCAGTAAGGGCAACTACTCGGCAACCTACGTTAGCTTTACGCTCAACAAGGTAGCAACTTTCTAGGCGATTTAACGCCTCTCTTAGCGTTGCACGGCTTACACCATAACGTTTGGCAAGCTCAGGCTCTGATATTTTACTGCCTTGAACTATACTGCCTTCAACAATCTCACGGCGCATATCTACAAATACTTGATCTGATGCGGTAGTTATAGGCGCTTCGTTTAAAAATGTGTGTGTCATAAGTTATTTTTTAGATTGTCGACAATTAATGTGGTTACTATGGGCTTATTAAAAAATCATGTCAACCCTTAAACCTATCAAAATGGCTAAGAAACACACCCATTGTCGACACTATTAACCTAAAGTCGCATAAAAATGGCTTTAAAATGGACTAAAACAGTGAAGTGTCGACAGCGTAATAAATCAGGTGTTACGCTTTTTAGCGCTGAAAACACCTCGCATAAATGCTATTATCGCGCTTTATTTTTATAGTATGAGCTAACGCGTGAACGCCAACACTTTTATTCCTGAGCACTTTATTGATGACGTAAAAACCTATTTACCAGCGCATCTAAACTTAGATGACTTTTTAAATGCGTGTCGTAGGCCACTCAGAAAATCTATCCGCGTTAATACATTAAAAATTAGCATTGAAGAATTTGTAAAACGTGCAGCTGAAAAAAAATGGCTACTAACACCTATCCCTTGGTGCAGTGAAGGCTTTTGGTTAGAGCGCCCAAACGATGAAGAACAAAACCTAGCCCTAGGTAATACCGACTTACACCTAAGCGGTGCTATGTACGTACAAGAAGCAAGTTCAATGCTGCCCCCTATCGCATTAAAGCAAAGTATTGAACTCGCAGACTCTCAAAATAATTTCGTGCTTGATATGGCATCAGCACCGGGCTCTAAAACATCACAACTAGCTGCGCTTATGGATAACCAAGGTGTGCTTGTTGCAAACGAGCTTTCGTCATCGCGCCTAAAAGTACTTAGCGCAACACTCAAACGTATGGGGGTTGGTAACTGTGCGCTTTCACACTTTGATGGCGTTATATTTGGCAACTACATGTTTGAATGCTTTGACAGTATATTGCTAGACGCGCCCTGCTCTGGCGAAGGCACTGTACGAAAAGACGCCGACGCACTAAAAAATTGGTCAATAGAATCAAACATTCAAATAGCCCAAGTACAAAAAGATTTAATTAGAAGCGCATTTTATGCATTAAAACCAGGTGGCACCTTAGTGTATTCAACCTGCACACTTACGCCACTCGAAAACCAACAAGTATGCGATTATTTACTCAGTGAATTTGGCGACTATATAGCGCCTGAGTCACTCAGTGATTTATTTGAAGGTGCAAGCAAAGCCACAACTAATGAGGGCTATTTGCATGTATGGCCGCAAACATTCGATAGCGAAGGCTTTTTTATCGCTAAATTTAAAAAGCACACAAGTTGCAACAACCCAAATCAAACAGTTAAAAAAGGTGCATTCCCGTTTAACGAGTTTGATAAAAAACAAAGTACCGCGTTTATGCAATCGCTTAAAAAGCACTTTGGGTTAACTACCTTGCCAGGTAGTTTAATGCAGCGCGATAAAGAACTGTGGTTGTTCCCTGAAGGGTTTGAAGCCGTACAAAATAAAATTAAGTACGCACGTTTGGGTATTCAAATTGGCATTATTCATAAAAATGGCGTAAGGCTAACCCATGAGTATGCAACCGTGTTTGGCAATGAGTGTAAAACCAATGTATTTGCTTTAAATAATGAGCAAGCAAATGATTATTTTCAAGGTAAAGATATACGCTTAACTGAAGAAACTCAAACAATAGGTGAAGTAGTATTAACACTGTGTGGTTGCCCTATTGGGCTCGGGAAATGGCAAAAAAACAAGATCAAAAACTCTCTACCACGCGATCTAGTACAAAATACGCAGTTAATAAGCTGGGGTTAAACTAAAGTACAAATTACGCATAATTAATCTAATCCTTTGTTATCAAATGTAACCAGATGGCAAAATTAGTTATGCTTTATTGAACAGCTTTACTATAGTTTTAAGTACTTTCTTCTTCTCCCTAACGAACCAGAAAGTTTTTAGTTAACGCTAGACTCAATTTAGAGTCACTTTATAGCCCAGAGGTTTATATAAGCCTTTGGGCATTTTTATTTGCAGTATTTTCTGTAAACAGTACTACTTCTTACTTTTTCAAACGCCTTACCAAGAGTGCTCATCTACAATTGACTTGTAGATGAGCAACTTACTGTTCTTCTAAATCAAACTCAGTTAAATGCCCTTCACCATGTATGAGTTGATAGCGGGCTAAATTTCCTTGCTCTAGTGTTATTAAACTAATAGCTGAGTCGCTTACTAAGTATTTTTGCCCTTCACCTTTAGTTTGGTGTTTATCTACTTCCATATGCCAGCGTTTAGTA
Organism: Pseudoalteromonas sp. NZS11_1; assembly: GCF_015864275.1. Classification (NCBI taxonomy): domain Bacteria; kingdom Pseudomonadati; phylum Pseudomonadota; class Gammaproteobacteria; order Alteromonadales; family Pseudoalteromonadaceae; genus Pseudoalteromonas; species Pseudoalteromonas sp. NZS11_1. The sequence goes on along the minus strand of NZ_JADYXK010000004.1, from coordinate 147,964 downwards.
AAAAAGTTTAAGGGACTTTTTGGGCCGTATAAAATTGAATCTAGTTTATCGAGTACGTTTATTAATTTACGTGGGAACTCGTTTTTAATACCGCTGGCGGTAAGTTGCCAAATTCGGTTGTGGTGATCGCCAAAACGCTTTTGCACCGAAAAGCAAAATGAGTAATGCACGTCTCCCGATAAAATAAGGGTTTCGTTTGGGGTGTCGGTTCGTCTAAAAGTATCGAGTAGCTTTTTGGCTGAGCCTTCGTGCGCCATCCAGTTTTCTACGTCAACCATGAGTGGTTGGCCACATATGTTAAACATGGCTTGAATAGCTTCTATTGATTTAACACCAAACACAGGGGCTGGCGATACAATAATAACTTGGTCGTGGCTTAATAGGCTTTCTTCAAGCTCTGTGAGGCGTTCCCAATCAAGTAAACCTGAAGGCTCATTAAAGTTTTGCTCATTTCGCCATCGGTGCGTACGCGTATCTAGCACTACTACTTTTGGGGTTGTAGTTAACTCATAATGCCAAAAACTAAAATCGTTTAGTGGCTTATCAAATGCTTTAAACTGCCATAAATTATTAGCAGTACGGCTTTGCTTAAAAGGTGTTAGTAGCTCGCCTGTTTTATTTAGTGCATCGTTCCCCATTCCCTGAAAAAGCCAATAACTAATTAAGCCGTTATTAACGATTTGTTTACTACTTGGATTTTCATTTATAGCTTGCTCCCACCCAGCGGTGAGATTCCAATCATCAGTTACATCATGATCGTCAAACATCATTAATGTAGATACATTGGCAAACAACCGCTCTACTTCACTTAAGCCTTTTGCATAATCAATCAGTGCTGTTTTTTCAGCGTTAAAAATAGTTTTGTTTTGCTCGCTTTGACCTAAATACGTTGTGTTTTGTATATCAACGCATTGCCAAGCAGCAGCACTAAAATTTAATAAATAAAGTGCTATGTATTCTTCAAAATGGATAAGGTGATTGTAGGCTTTTACACTTGAAAAGTGAGGTTCGTCATTTTTTAGCCAGTAACCAACACCTAACTTTGAGCGTTTTTGCCAAGGCGTTTTTGGTAAGAACAAATGGCGATTATAAAGTTGCTCATTTATGTCGGCAGGTAGCTCAATGGCAAGTGGTTGCTCTTTATAAATACCTAAGGCTTTAATTAACTGATGAACAGCTAATAACATGGGCCCTGCTACGTCATCGGCATAAACCTGATCACCGCTCAGTAATAACAATTGTGCGCCTTGGTTATTATTACTGCGCTGAGTGTTTTGCCAGTGACTTGCAGACACTAAGCTGTCTTTTGCTGGATGATGTGCATTACGGCACGAGCCATGCAAAATATCACTCAGTTTATTAGGAATTACAAATGCAGGCGCTGTTTGATTGTTATAGCACCAAGGCGATAAATCGACTGCTATATCATCAATTACAAGTTCATAGCTTAATAAGCTATCGACAGGGAGTTTGTTATTTATTGGCTTTATAATAACGAAATGCAGATACAAATGCTCCCCTAAAGAAACAGTGTGTTGATCGCTATAACACTCAACATTTAATAAGTTTATTTGGCAGTTTGCAGGCTTGGAGGTAGCAAACTGAATACAGACTCCAGTTTGCTCTGCACGGCGCACCATTGGCCCCATTAGTAAAATAGGAAGGTTTGCCGTGTGAGTAATCATGTATTTAGCCTTTAGCTGCTAATTTAAATAAAGAATAAAAGTTCTCGGTAGTCGCTTTAGCCAGTTCATTAAAGCTAATGCCTTTAAGTTCGCTAATGTAATAAGCAACGTCTTCTACGTACGCTGGCTGATTTGTTTGCCCACGATACGGTACCGGCGCTAAATAAGGCGAGTCGGTTTCTATTAGTAATCTATCGAGCGGTATTTGTTTTACTACTTCTTTTAGCTCAATTGCATTTTTAAAGGTAACAATGCCCGAAATAGAAATATAAAAGCCCATGTCTATGGCTTTTTTAGCCATATCCCAGTCTTCAGTAAAGCAATGTAGTACACCACCGCAGTTTTCGGCCTTGTGCTCACGCATTAAATTAATGGTGTCGGCGCGGGCATCACGAGTATGAATAATTAACGGTTTTTGTAATTCGTTAGCTACTTCAATATGCCCAACAAAACTTGCTTGCTGCACTGCGTGAGTATCTTTTGAATAGTAGTAATCAAGACCCGTTTCGCCAATAGCGACGACTTTTTCGTGTGAGGCTAAGTCGATTAGTTGCTGTTTATTAAGGGCGTCTTTTTGATCAAGTGGATGTACACCACATGAGGCTGATACATCGTCGTAGTGCTTAATTTTATCAAGCATGCTTGGAAACTGATCAAGCGTTACGCTTACACATAAAAAGTGCTCTATTTGCTTTGCACGCGCTTTATCAAGAACTTGGTCAAGGTTTAAGTCTAATTTATCAAAATCAAGACGATCTAAATGGCAATGAGAATCTACAATCACTATAAGGCCTGTATTATGTTCAGGGTTTAAATTTGTTCGTTTAATTTATTATGTTAGCAATTAAAAGAACCCAATATAGAGCGGCGTTAATCTCAATGAAAAACCGACCCTATAACTACATGGTATATGTTTGATCGCCTGAGTTTAACATAGTCCCAAGGAGCTTTTCGATTTTAGCGTTTAGGTTTGTTTTATCGTCTAAAAAGCTAATACCAATACCTGGAGGGTTAGAGCTTTGTGCCCCTTGTGGCGTGATCCACGACACTTTACCGGTTACTACGTCATCTTCTAAGGCATCGGGCAAGGTAACTCTAAGCGCTAATGAATGCCCTGCTTCGTAACGCATATTCGTACGTACAAATAAGCCACCTTTTTTTAAGTAAGGCATATAACAACGGTATAACTCGTCTAAATCGTCTATGTCTACTAGTAGTTCTTGCATGATTAATCCTTTTAAGAATTTCGCAATGTGTATGCTAATCGTGATACAGCAAGCGGTAAATTAAGGCCAAGTACTTGTGTGTTATTTTGTAAAAACTCGCCTAATGCATTTTGCGCACTTTGATAAGCGTCAAAACTCATACCTTGCAGCAATTGCTGCTTTAGTTGCACGCTTAAAAATAAAGTAAATATGCGAACAAGCTCAGGCTGTTTATTTATTATATCGACTAACGCTTTGAAATTATGGCTTTGTTTAAACTCAGTTGCAAACTTATAAAGTGTATCAATATTTTTTAGCTGGTCTTGCTGTTGCCAATGCTTTACTTGCAGCGGTTGGTTATAAAAAAGTGCTAGCCAACTATAGTTAGGGATATCTAATGTTTCTAGCCATTGCTGAGCAAGTGCTGTATTTGTTATTTTTACGTCACTTTTAGCACATCGACTTAAAATAGTTGCAGGGAGCTGTGCTGGTTGGCTTGTAGTTAATATTAAAAAACGGCTATTAGTTGGCTCTTCAAGTGTTTTTAAAAGTGCATTTGCTGCGGCTGTAGTCATTTTTTCGCAATTTTCGATTATCGCTACTTTATTACCATTTTGCGCTGCTGAGTGGTTCATAAAATCACTAATGCCGCGTATATCATCTACGCCTATGCTTTGCCCGTCGACTTGCGTTAAACGCTTGTCGGGATGAGTACCCGCAAGAGTAAGTAAACAGCTTTTACACTGTCCGCAAGGTTTTAGCATACTGTTTTGCGCAGCTACCTGCTTAGCTATATTTTGGCATAACAAAGCATTACCAAGCTCATCACTTAACTCAAATTTACCTACGCCAACAGGCCCACAAAATAATTGCGCATGATGAAAACGCTCTGCGCGATAACTTTGCGCTAAACGTGCTTGAGTATCATGTAGCCACGGCAATGGCATATTATTTTAGGCCTTCAAAAAATGAATGCAGTACATTGGTTATATCGCGATGTACTTTATCAATACTTTGGTTTGCATCAACCGTTTTAATTGTGTTGTCGTCATTAGCAAGTTCAACATAACGCATACGTGTACGCTGAAAAAACTCAATAGCTTCTTGTTCAATACGGTCAAGCTCACCACGCCCTTTTGCACGCTCAAGGCCTATCACTGGGTCAATATCAAGGTAAATAGTTAAATCAGGCTTTAAGCCCTTTAATACCATTGACGAAAGTGAAGCTAATGTATTTGAGCTAATACCACGGCCCCCACCTTGATACGCCTGAGACGATAAGTCATGACGATCGGCAAGTACCCACTGGCCTTTATCAAGAGCAGGGGTAATAACATTGTGCATTAATTGCGAGCGTGCTGCGTACATAATAAGCAACTCGGTTTCAAAGGCAATTTCTTCTTCGTGCTCTGCTTTTACAAGCGTACGAAGCGATTCAGCCAATGGTGTACCGCCAGGTTCGCGGACGTTAATGAAGTCTATTTTTTGTTTGTTTAAAAAGTCTTGGCATAACGAAATAGCGGTTGATTTACCTGCGCCTTCTAGCCCTTCTATTACTATAAATTTTGATTTCATAAAAATTAATTCTTTTTATTTAATATATACGTTTTAACTGCCGCGTTATGCTGCTTTAACGTGGTTGAAAACTGGTGGCTACCATCGCCTTTTGATACAAAGTAAACGTATTCACTTTGTGGCGGATTAACTGCAGCTAAAATAGCGGCTTTTGATGGCATTGCAATCGGTGTTGGCGGTAAACCATTAATACGATACGTATTGTAAGGCGTATAATCGCGTAAATCTTTGCGTTTAATATCGCCATCAAAATCAGCGCCTAATCCGTATATTACGGTTGGATCGGTCTGTAGGCGCATATTGGTGTTTAATCGATTAACAAACGCTGATGCAATTAACGGACGCTCGCTGGCAAGGCCTGTTTCTTTTTCAATAATTGAAGCCATTATAAGTGCTTCGTATGCTGTTTTGTAGGGCAGATTAACAGCGCGCTGCTGCCAAGCGTCGTCTAACGTTTGCTGCATTTTTTGTGCTGCACGTTTTAATACACTGCTTGCAGTATCGTTATTATGATAATGGTAAGTGTCGGGGAATAACCAGCCTTCTAAGTGCGTGTCATTACCCAGTATTTGAGTACTTAGTTCGTCAGTTTTTAAATCGTTTTGTAAATTATCAGCTTTTTTAATAGCACTTAGTACTTCACGTAAGTTTTGCCCTTCGATTATGGTAAAACTAAAGTTGATTTGCTGGCCTTGATTAATTTTTTTTACGTTGTTGATAACGCTATCGGCTGTTAGCTCGTAAAGGCCCGCTTTTAAGTCGGTAAGTGTGGGATCTAATTTGGCAATTACTTGATAACGCCAGCAGCCTTCCACCCAGTTATTAGCTTGCCACTGCTGACATAACTTATTAAAGCCAGTGCCATGCTTAACTTCAAATTGTGTGTTTTGCGCTACTTTTAGCGGGCTATTTATTGTTGCTTGTAATTGCTGGTAACCAATAGCAGTGGTTATAACAGCTAAAAAAAGTACCGATAAAATAACTTTTAACACTCAGCCTCCTTGGCTAATAATCTAGTTAGTAATGCGTGGCTGTCGTCTGTATTAAATACCTGTTGCTCAATACGTTTAACAGGTACTGCTCCCATTAAGCTATTACACACAAATACGGCGTCTGCTTGGGTTAAATCTTCTACTTTCACGCGTTTAAATTCAACAGGCAATTTATCACATAACGATTGTAGATAAACGCCCTTTATTCCGCACTCATCAAGCAATGGCGTAAACACACACTTATTTTTAATCGCAAAAATATTAGCTGCTGAAGCTTCAATTACATTGTTATTGTAATCAAGCACTAACACATCATCGCAGTTTTGCGTTTGCATCGCTTTTTTAATTAGCACTTGTTCAAGTCGATTTAATGTTTTAAGGCCCGCTAAATAAGGCTGTGCCGCTAATTTAATCGGGCTTATTTCGAGATTTACACCCTTTTTAGTAAGCGCTTCGTAATTACTAGGGTAGTCCAACACGCTCAATAAAATAGTGACATTACACTCACTTGGCAGCCCATAACCACGCCCGCCTTCGCCTCGCGTTACAAGTATTTTAAGCACGTTTAGTGGTGCAGCGTTTATATGCAAAACAATTTGATTTTCAAGGCTATTAAAGTCTAACTCAGGAAAACCCAAGCGCTGTGCGCATTCAATCAAACGCGCTTTATGATGAGCCCAATACTGTACTTGCCCATCAACAACCTTAGCGGTTGTAAAAAAGCCATCACCGTAATTTAAGCCCCTGTCACGCGTGCTTAAAGTGCTGTTTTGATCTACTGCTATTATTGTTTGCATTTTGTTTGGCATATAAAAAAAGCCCAGTTAAACAACTGAGCTCTTATAATTTGATTCGTTGTTAAAAAAGATTATACCTTTTTAAATAACAACGAGCCATTAGTACCACCAAAACCGAACGAGTTACACAGTGCAAAGTCTAACTTTGCATCACGTGCAGTGTGAGCAATATAATCTAAGTCACACCCTTCGTCTGGGTTATCAAGGTTGATAGTTGGCGACACTTTTTGATCTGTCAGTGATAAAATCGAAATAATCGATTCAACTGAACCTGCAGCACCTAACAAGTGACCCATCATCGATTTAGACGAGCCTACCATTACATCTTTAGCTGCATTACCAAAAATAGACTTAACAGCGGCAGTTTCTGCTTTATCGCCTGCATTTGTAGATGTTCCGTGTGCGTTAATGTAACCAATTTGCTCAGCGTTTACTTGCGCATCGTTTAGTGCGTTTTGCATTGCAAGTGCAGCGCCCGCACCATCTTCTGGTGGTGAAGTCATGTGGTACGCATCGCCACTCATACCAAAGCCTACTAGCTCAGCATAAATTTTAGCGCCACGTGCTTTAGCATGTTCGTACTCTTCAACTACAACAACACCAGCGCCGTCAGAAAGCACAAAGCCATCGCGGTCTTTATCCCAAGGGCGAGAAGCCGCTTGTGGATCGTCATTGCGGGTTGAAAGTGCACGCGCAGCATTAAAGCCACCCATACCAATTGGGGTACACGCTTTTTCTGCACCGCCAGCAACCATTGCATCTGCATCACCGTAGGCAATCATGCGGGCTGCATGGCCAATATTATGCAAGCCAGTAGTACAGGCAGTTACAATTGAAATATTTGGACCACGAAGTCCATGCATCATTGATAAATGACCTGAGATCATATTAATAATGGTAGACGGCACATAAAATGGCGATAACTTGCGCGGACCACTATTTAATAGCTTAATGTGGTTTTCTTCAATTAACGTAAGCCCACCAATACCTGAACCTACAGCTACACCAATGCGTGCTGCGTTTTGCTCAGTGATTTCAAGGCCTGAATCTTTAAAGGCTTGAACACCCGCTGCAATGCCGTACTGAATAAACAAGTCCATTTTTTTAGTATCTTTCGCTGACATGTATGCAGTTGCATCAAAATCATTTATTAAACCAGCGAATTTAGTACCAAATTTTGATGTATCAAAGTGCGTTATTGTTTGAATGCCACTTTTACCATCTAATAAGCCTTGCCAGGTTGATTGAACATCATTACCTAGCGGCGTCAACATTCCTAAGCCAGTTACGACGACTCGACGTTTAGCCACGGTTTGCCTCCAATAAGGGATATTTTACAAGGGGATGATCATACCCAAGCTACCTCAAAGTGCTAGTCCCAAAATAGATTAAAAACGCATAACACAATCAAAATTAATTTTTAGCTAAAATTGAGCATAGAGATTTAAGTTTTGAATCACGAACTTTGAGGTGGTTTGGATATAAAAAATTAAAGGCAGCGGATGCTGCCTTTAACGTGCGATTAATTACTCAGCGTGTGCTGTAACGTAATCGATAGCAGTTTGTACTGTAGTGATCTTCTCAGCTTCTTCATCTGGGATCTCAGTATCAAACTCTTCTTCAAGAGCCATTACTAGTTCAACAGTATCAAGAGAATCTGCACCTAGGTCATCTACGAAAGAAGATTCATTTTTAACTTCTTCTTCTTTAACACCTAGTTGTTCAATGATAATTTTCTTTACGCGTTCTTGGATATCGCTCATTCTTCTTTCCTTTATTAAAAACGCCAATGCGTTATTTTCAGATTGCGGCGTAGTTTACGCCGCATAATTCTCTGATTCAATGATTTGACCATAAATAATTGTCTGGTCAAACCTCTGAGTGTGTGTTTTGTCTTTTATCGCTTATTTTCGCAGCGATTTCAAGTATGTTTAAAGCAAGTTCACAAATAATTCAATGTTTTTGAGGTAACTTACTTAACTTTATTAAGTAGTAATCTAGGTACAACGGCGATTAAACCATGTACATCGCGCCATTTACATGCAAAGTTTCACCTGATACATACGCAGCCGCGTCAGACGCTAAATAACATACTGCAGCAGCAATTTCGTCTGGTTGACCTAAACGCCCTGCTGGAACATTTGCAAGCGTAGCTGCTTTTTGCTCATCAGTTAAATTATCAGTCATGTCTGTTTGAATAAAACCAGGTGCGATTACGTTAACGGTAATACCACGTGATGCAACTTCGCGCGCAAGTGATTTAGAAAAACCAATTACACCCGCTTTAGCCGCTGCATAATTAGCTTGACCTGCATTACCCATAGTACCCACTACTGAACCAATGTTAATAATACGGCCTTTCTTTTTCTTCATCATTGGACGAAGTACTGCTTTAGATAAACGGAAAACTGAGCTTAAATTAGTGTCGATAATATCGTCCCACTCAGTTTCTTTCATACGCATTAATAAGTTATCGCGTGTAATACCTGCGTTATTTACAAGTACGTCAATATCGCCTAAATCAGCTTTTATTGCAGCAAGTGTTGCTTCAATAGATGCAGGATCGGTTACGTTTAATGCATAACCTTTACCATTGTCACCTAAGTATTCACTGATTTTAGCAGCGCCTGACTCACTTGTCGCAGTACCTGCAACTTTTGCACCTTGTGCAACTAATGTTGTTGCAATTGCTTTACCAATACCACGGCTGGCGCCAGTAATTAGGACAATTTTGCCCTCTAATGAAAATAAATTAGACATTTTATATACTCTTATTTAGCTGCATCAATTGAAGCGGCGTCGTTTACTGAGCCACAGATCATTGCTTTATCAATTCGTTTAGCAAGTCCTGTTAATACTTTACCAGGACCAAATTCGTAGCTTTGTGTTACATCTTGCGCAACCAAGGCTTGTACTGTTTCTGTCCAGCGAACTGGGCTATAAAGCTGACGTACTAGTGCGTCTTTAATTGCATCAGCTGACGTTTCAGCTTTTACATCAACATTATTAATTACATCACACTTAGGTGTATTAAATGTTAAAGCGGCTAAGTCTGCTGCTAGCTTGTCAGCTGCTGGCTTCATTAACTCACAATGTGAAGGTACGCTAACAGAAAGTGGTAATGCACGTTTAGCACCGGCATCTTTACATGCTTGCGATGCTCTATCTACTGCCGCTTTATGGCCTGCGATAACAACTTGACCAGGAGAGTTGTAGTTAACTGGAGATACAACCTCACCTTGCGCTGAGGCAGCACACGCCGCTTTAATTTCTTCATCGCCTAAGCCAATAATAGCAGCCATTGAACCTACGCCTGCTGGCACGGCTTCTTGCATGTATAAACCACGGTTTTCAACAAGCTTTACGGCTTCGCTCAAGCTTAATACATCGCTACATACTAACGCTGAGTATTCACCTAAGCTGTGACCCGCCATAACAACGTCTGTATCAGGGTTAGCTGCTAACCAATCACGGTAAATAGCAACACTTGCAGTTAGTAATGCAGGTTGTGTGCGGTGGGTTTGATTTAATTTTTCTTCTGGGCCATTAAGAACTAGCTCTGCTAAGTCGTAACCCAGTGCATTTGACGCTTCTGCAAATGTTGCTTTAACAATGTCAGAACTCTCTAGTAGTTCTTGTAACATACCAACGCTTTGCGAGCCTTGACCTGGGAATAGAAGTGCAATTTTTTGTGCCATACTTTGCTCTTTTTAATTAAACAAATAAATAATGAAATACACGGCACATCAATTATTGATTAACCGCCGTGTCTTTAGAATGTGTTTTTTCGAAAATAGCGGCTATTTTATCAGGAAGTTGACGTTCAACCTCTTTTACCGCTTCATCAATTGCTGCTTGAAATGCTTTAGCTGACGCATTTCCATGACTTTTAACGACAATACCGCGCAATCCTACCAGAGAAGCACCGTTATACTGGTCGGGGTTCACCCTTTTATAGAGTTTTTTTATTATTGGGCGCAATATAAATGCCATACATTTATATAAAAGGTGCTTTTCGAGCGCGGTTGTAAACTTATTCATAATAAGCTTGGCAATGCCTTCACATGTTTTAAGTGCTACGTTGCCAACAAACCCTTCGCATACAATGACATCAGCCTTACCCGAAAAAATATCACTTCCTTCGCTGTAACCAATATAATTTATATGTGGGCTTTGCTGCATTAATTGTGCAGCTTGTTTAATGTCGTCGTGACCTTTAATGTCCTCAGCACCAATATTTAATAAACTAACGCGAGGATTATCCAAACCAAGTGCTTGTCCTGCAACTATAGAGCCCATAATGCCAAACTGATAGAGCATTTGCGCATCACAATGCACATTAGCACCTAAGTCGAGTAAATATACTGGGTTTTTAAGCTCTGTAGGAACAGATGAAATGAGTGCGGCACGTTTAACACCTGGCAGCATTTTTAATACATAGTGAGCCATAAAAAATAGAGCGCCGGTATTACCTGAGCTAACACATGCTTGAGCCTCGCCCGATTTAACTAAATCTAGGGCAACACGCATAGATGAATCTTTTTTTGAACGCACAGCAATTGCAGGTTCACAGGCATTGGTGACTATTTCACTACAGTGACGAATTATGAGTCTAGGATGAGGTAAAGAATCGAGAGATTCGAGTTCTTTAGATATAACATGTTCATTGCCACATAAAATGAGAGTTAAATTGGCATGAGCATTTACTGCACAAACGGCAGCAGGAATAGATGAACGGGGGCCGTAATCGCCCCCCATCATATCTAACGCTATGGTTAGATCTTTCAGCATATAAGTAATCTCTTATTTAGAAATTACTTGAACGCCTTTGTAGTAACCATCTGCAGTCACATGGTGACGACGATGAGTCTCACCAGATGTTTGATCTACAGTTAAAGTTGGACCACTGATCGCATCGTGTGAACGGCGCATGCCGCGTCTTGCACGAGACTTTTTGCTTTTTTGTACAGCCATAGTCTTCTCCTAAGAATCTTTCTTAAGTTGTTTCAAAATATCAAATGGATTAGGTTTATCATCTTCCGCCTTTAATACACCAAAGCTGGCAGGCTTTGCTGAATAACTGCATGAAGCTTCGTTGTGGGTAGCCACTAATGGAATTGCTAAAATTAGTTCGTCTTCAATTAAATTAAAAACGTTAACTTCACCATTTTCATCAAGCGCTACTTCATCGTAGTCTTCTGGAAAAATATCTAACTCTGTATCTTCACCTACTGGTGAATATGCAAAGTCTTGAACCAAATCCAACCCTAAATCACCATTACAACGTTGACAAATGACAGTAACGTGTGTGGACAAATTGCCTCTAATCACAGCGAAACCTTGATCATCGTTTTTGCAATGTATTTTTACCGCTATTTCACCTACTTCTTCCTGCACAACTTTCTCTAAACGAGTAAGTTTTTCAAGCGGTACAATTCCGTCATACTTTAAACGGTGCTGCGCTGCTTTGCCTGGATGAAGAGTGATGGGAATTTTCACCTTTTGCATAGGGGCTGCATCATATAGATAGTTAGTTTGTTAGTCAAAGTAAAAAACCATTTTTACTTGGTTTTTAACGTGTTTTACTCTCGGATCTGATTTATCCTAACTCAATCTGAATTATCGTAGGAAAACAGTCCGTGAAGCATCCACTCATTTTAGCGTCAAGCTCGCCTTTTAGGCAGTCTTTATTACAAAAATTTAATTTACCATTTGATACGTTTTCACCAGACGTTGACGAATCAGCACTTGAATGCGAAACACCTACCGAACTGGTTAAGCGTTTAAGTGAATTAAAAGCCTCAGCGGCTAATAAACACTTTAACAAAGGGTTAGCTATTGGATCAGACCAAGTCGCTGTGTTTAATAATCAAATTTTAGGTAAACCACATAATAAACAAAATGCCGTAAAACAACTAAATTTATTTAGCGGTAATACTGTAACATTTTTAACTGGGCTTTGTGTTTACGATATTGTAACTGGCACTAAAAAAACCTGCGTAGAACCTTTTAATGTGTCGTTTAAAACACTCAGTGATGCACAAATTAGCGCTTATTGCGATGCTGAGCAGCCTTATAACTGTGCTGGCAGCTTTAAAAGTGAAGGGTTGGGTATCTGTTTATTTGAAAAACTAAGCGGAGACGATCCTAACAGCTTAATTGGATTACCATTAATTAAACTCAGCCAGCTACTGGCTGAGTTTGGTATTGATGTACTTACTGCTCAAAACAAGTTCTAGTTAAATAAATTAGCCAAGTAAAACCTGTTGCAATTGCAGATAGTTATCTACTGTTGCAACAGGGCTAAGCTTATTTAGCTGCTGTGCGTTATGTACACCCATTGTTACGCCAATTCTATCCATGCCAGCTGCTTTTGCCATGGTCATGTCTATTTGAGTGTCGCCAATCATTACAGCGTCTTGAGCACTTATGCCAAGTTCTTCAAGTAATTGATACAACATATCTGGAGAGGGCTTTGATTGCGCTTCATCGCTTGTACGTGTTGCACTAAAAAAATGGCGCAATTGACTTTGTTCAAGCAAACGCTCTAACCCACCCCTACCTTTACCTGTTGCAACCGCTAAAACAATGCCCTGCTCTTTTAAGGCATTTAAAACGCTGACAACATTATCAAATACAGGAGTTGGCGTGGTATCAACACTATATTGGTGTTTATACCCTTTAATTAGCGCTTGATGCTGCACTACATTATCAGGAAATAAAACGTCAATTGCTTTTTCAAGCGACATACCAATAATATTTTTAATTGCTAAATCACTTGGCGACACTAAATTAAGTGACTCGGCGCTACTACGAATACAGTTAACTATTTTAGTTACTGAATCCATAACAGTGCCGTCCCAATCAAAAATGACGAGCTTATATTTTTTAATTGGGGCTACTTTTATCACAGTTTTGCATCTCGTAATTTTAGTAATGTATTTTTAAGCGTTTTATCAAGCGGTGCTTCTACTCGCATCGTCGCCTCGTTTTTAGGATGATAAAAAGTTAAATCGTGTGCGTGTAAAAACAATCGGTTTAACCCAGCTTTACGCATAGAATCATCAAAACCCTGATCGCCATATTTATCGTCGCACGCTATTGGGTGACCTTTACATTGCGTATGCACACGAATTTGGTGCGTACGCCCTGTAACAGGCGATGCTTGTACTAATGAGCAATCGTTAAAACGTTCAAGTACTTTAAAACGAGTATGTGAAGGTTTTCCCTCAGTGTTATCTACGCGTACTACGCGCTCGCCCGATTTAAGTGTATTTTTACGCAGCCCTTCGGTAACGTTTTTAGTTTTAGAGTCCCACTGCCCTTCTACAAGTGCCCAGTAATTTTTTTCCATTGTTTTTTCACGAAGTTGTTCATGCAACGCTGTTAACACCGAACGACGCTTCGCTATAAGTAAACAACCCGATGTATCACGGTCAAGCCTATGAACTAGCTCAAGGCTACGTTCCTCTGGGCGAAGTGCTCGCAAAGCTTCAATCAAGCCATAACTTAAACCACTGCCGCCATGAACAGCCATACCTGATGGTTTATTTATTACGATAAGGTATTTATCTTCAAATAAAATATCGTTTTCTAGGCGAGTTACTTTGTCTAATTTTGATGGAACAAATTCTTCACGCTCAGCAACCCTGATAGGTGCAATACGAAGTACATCTTCAAGCTGTAGTTTATATACAGGCTTAATACGCTTTTTATTAACGCGTACCTCACCTTTGCGCAAAAGTTTATAAATAGCGCTTTTAGGCACCCCTTTTAAATGGGTAATAAGAAAGTTATCAATACGCTGACCTAAATGGTCTTCGTTGATCGTGACATAAGTTACTTGTAAGTCGTTTTTTTCTGACATTGCCTAATCACTAATTTAAGTAAAATAATTTAGTTGCTAACACTGTAATAATAGTGGGATAATCAGCAGCGCAAATATTTAGTATTTGCAAATAACAACGGTGCTTTTTAACACATTAAAACATTCGTGATGCACATTCTGGGTAGCCGATCATACAGATCCGAGTTAAGTTTTCCAAAGCTTTTATGCCTCCTCAGTTAACACGTGCGATCAATTAACGGCAATGCGCGTAATATATTGCTGGTTAAGTTTGAACATGAAGCGATTTTTAACGTGCTAGAGAAAGCAATGAACAGATAATTTGTCTGATAGTGACGACGTAAAAAAAGTCGTTCAGCACTAGCTCAATTATTGTAGTACCGTATAGCAGCTTATTTAGAACTAAAAAAATCTAATAAATAAGCGTTCATTAACATCGGCAGCGATTTTTGCTCTTAAAACGGATATTAGCGATACATCAGTATGTATTGCTCACCAACTTAATGAGCCCTACGCGCCTAATATGAATGATATTTAGTAAGATTAATATGACAGGCCGACTTCTGGGTAAAACTTGTAAACGTAGCTGAAAAGCCGACAGTTTTAGCACCATTAAGAATTTAATAGCGATAATAATTGCTATTGTTTGCCAGCATTTAAAATACTGCATACGAGAAACAGAGCCGTTCCGTTAAAGACCCAGTCGTGAGGCTGCACATTCTAAAAATAGGGACAACTGAACAGGCGAGAAAAACATCGTCATGTCAGCGACATAAATAAGTAGAGTAACAATATGAAACGTATGCTAATCAATGCAACGCAGCAAGAAGAAATGCGCGTAGCACTGGTTGATGGCCAGCGCCTATATGATTTAGATATCGAAAGCCCAGGTCACGAACAGAAAAAAGCCAATATTTATAAAGGCAAAATCACTCGCATTGAACCATCTCTTGAAGCAGCATTTGTTGATTACGGTGCTGACCGCCATGGTTTCCTTCCTTTAAAAGAAATTGCCCGTACTTACTTCCCTGCAGGTTACACTTTTCATGGTCGCCCTAACATTCGCGACGTGATCAAAGAAGGTCAAGAAGTTATAGTACAAGTTGATAAAGAAGAGCGTGGCCAAAAAGGCGCTGCGTTAACTACTTTTATCAGTGTTGCTGGTAGCTACTTAGTACTTATGCCTAACAACCCACGTGCTGGCGGTATTTCTCGTCGCATTGAAGGTGATGAACGTACTGAACTTAAAGAAGCATTGGGTCGTTTAGAACTTCCTAAAGGTATGGGCTTAATTGTTCGTACAGCGGGTGTTGGTAAATCGTTTGAAGAATTAAACTACGATTTAAAAGCATTATTAGTACATTGGGAAGCAATTAGACAAGCAGCCGATAGTGCTAAAGCGCCATTTTTAATACACCAAGAAAGCAATGTAATATTCCGTGCGATACGCGATTATTTACGTCGTGATATTGGCGAAATTTTAATTGATAAACCACGTGTTTTTGAAGAAGCTAAAGCGCACATTGAGCGTTTTCGTCCTGACTTTATGAGCCGTGTTAAGCTTTATCAAGGCGACACTCCTTTATTTACGCATTACCAAATTGAAAGCCAAATTGAGTCTGCGTTCCAGCGTGAAGTACGCTTGCCTTCTGGTGGTTCAATTGTAATTGACCCAACTGAAGCACTAACGTCTATCGATATCAACTCGTCTAAAGCAACTAAAGGCGGCGATATTGAAGAAACAGCACTTAATACTAACTTAGAAGCGGCCGATGAGATTGCACGTCAATTACGTCTTCGTGACTTAGGTGGTTTAATTGTTATCGACTTTATCGATATGACACCTCCGCGTCATCAACGTGAAGTAGAAAATCGTTTAAAAGATGCTGCTCGTCCAGATCGTGCTCGTGTTCAAATTGGTAAAATTTCACGCTTTGGTTTACTTGAAATGTCGCGTCAGCGTTTGCGTCCTTCATTAGGTGAAGCAAGCCAAGGCCCATGCCCACGTTGTAGTGGCCAAGGTACTATTCGTTCAAACGAATCAATTGCGCTTTCTATTCTTCGTTTAATTGAAGAAGAAGCAATTAAAGACAACACAGCACAAGTAAATGCACAAGTGCCTGTTGCCGTTGCCGCTTATTTATTAAATGAGCAACGTCGTAGTGTTCATCGCATTGAAAAACATCATAAATGTGACGTAGTGATTATTCCTAATCAACATATGGAAACACCACATTACGAAGTTATGCGTCTACGTAAAGACGAAACACTTGAAACGGTAAGTTACGGACAAGTTGTTGCGCCAGAACCTGAAGCATTTGAGATGTCAAAATCACCAAGTGCACCAGTACGTGAAGAGCCAATGCTAAAAGGTGTTGTAATGCCTTCTACACCGGCTCCACAAGCAGAGCCTACACCAGTAGCTCAGCCTGTAGTAACAGAGACTAAAACTGAAGGTGGCTTGTTTGAAGCAATCACTAAATGGTTTAAATCGTTATTTGCAAGCGAAACAGTAGAAGAGAAAAAAGAAGCTGTAGAAAAAGAGCAGCAAGAAGCGCGTAATAACGCTCGCCGTGGTAACGATAATCGTCGTCGTAATAACAACCAACGTCGTCGTAATAATAACCCGCGCACTAATAAACCACGCAATGAGCGCCCTGCAGCTGAAGAGGAAGTTAAAACAGACTCACCAGCAGCAACAAGTAACGAGACGCAAGAGAGAAACGAGAACCGCAATAAGCGTCGTCGTAACCCTAACTCTCGTAAGCGCCCAGAGCATAAAAGCGAAGAAAAAGATCAAGTTAAAACTGAAGCCCCTGTGAAAGCAGAAGTAGAAGTAGAAACTGATTCTAAGCCAGCTCAAGCTGTAGAGCCTAAAGAGCAAAAGCCTAAGGTTCGCCGTCAACGTCGTAACATACGTAAAAAAGTACGTCTGCAAGATGAAAACGCTGAGCAAGCTAACTCAACAGAGCAAACACCTGAACAAGCGGTAGTTACTGACACTCCACAAGTTCAAGAGCAAGCACCTGTTGTAGAAAAGCAAACACAAGCTCCGGCAGAAAAAACAGCTCACATTAAAGAAGAGAAAGTTGACGTTGTTGATTCTAACGATGAAGAAGCAACTACTGAAGACGAGCAAGAGCAAACACGTACACGTTCACGCCGTTCTCCTCGTCATCTTCGTGCATCAGGTCAACGTCGTCGACGTCCTGAAGGTGAAGCAGAAGTTAAATCTGACGAAGCCCCTGCATTTGTTCCAGTTGCTGATCAAGCTGCTGCAGAATATGAAGCAGAGCTTAAAGCTAAATCTGAAGAAACACCTGTAGATGCAGCGCAGCAAATTGAACAAGCCGTTGCAGTTGAAGACTTAGCAAAAGTTGAAGCTGTAGAAGAGCCAGCTAAAGTTGAAACTCCAGTAGTAACTGAAGAGCCAGCTAAAGTTGAAACTCCTGTAGTAACTGAAGAGCCAGCTAAAGTTGAAACGCCAGTAGCAACTGAAGAGCCAGCTAAAGTTGAAACGCCAGTAGCAACTGAAGAACCAGCTAAAGTTGAAACGCCAGTAGTAACTGAAGAGCCAGCTAAAGTTGAAACATCAGTAGCCACTGAAGAGCCTGCTAAAGTTGAAACTCCAGTAGTGACTGAAGAGCCAGCTAAAGTTGAAGCGCCAGTAGTAACTGAAGAGCCAGCTAAAGTTGAAGCAAAAGTGAAAACTGAAAAATCAGCACCGCATGTTAAAACAGCGGTTACTCAAGGGTCTGCAAGTGCGCCAATGGCACAGCCTACTCCTGTAGCTGATAGCGAAGTAAAGCATACATCTGTTGCAATGGCTCACGATAAACGTGAACTAGTGCCAGATAGTGGTTTACGTGCGGGTTCTATCAAACCTGCTGGTCGTGCAAGTTCTGCAATGACTAAAACATTGAGTGTTGATTAATAACTAACACTTATTAAAAAGCCCCGCTATTAATAAATAGCGGGGCTTTTTTGTTTAATACCTACTTAAACTATTAATAGTTAGCTTTCATTCGCCAATTTGTACGCTTCATATTTATCACATTCAAGTTCTGCAATATTTTTATCATAAATAGATTCTGATCTATATGACTTTAAAGTTAGATCTGTGCAGCGTTGCTCTAACTCCTCAACTTTAGGCATGGTTGGATCAATACTATAGAGTAAAAAATGCTTTTCACTTTTCTTGCCAGCGTCTAACATTTGCTGGTGGAACTCTTGATCTGCCGTTAAGCTCTTGAGCTTTGCGTCAATTTGAATTTGTTCGCTCATTTTGTAATAGTCACTCACTATTTTCTTCTCTGTTAATTTGCTGTAGCAAACAAATAGTAAAAAAGTAGCCAATAAACAATAAATAACTCCTCTCATATTGATAATTCCTCCTTGACATAGTAATGGGTTTTTAGCCTAATATAACACTATAATTAAATACATATTTGAGTCAATCCATAAGAAGGCAACATGCCCAATAACCAAATGAAACGGAAGTTATTTTTTGGTCTTATATTATTTTCAGCGACAGCCAGTTCACAACAAGTTTACAGTTGGGTCGATAAAAATGGTGTACGTCATTTCTCAGATGTCCCAACAGATCAAAGAGCAGAAGTAGTTGAAGTAGTTGAAGGAATTGAATCTACACCTACTGTACAAAAAGTTGTAGTTAAAACTAATAACCGTATTCATGGCTTTGAAGATGAGCCTGAAGAACATATTCCGGGCTCTGAAGTAATAATTAAAGGAACAGGAGCTAGGCTCAGCTGTAATAAGCTTATTGCATATAAAGGGAATATATTTCAAGGCATTACTCGTTCAAAATACCATGATTCTGACACTCCAAAAAGAAAAGCCCTAGTAGGGTTAAGAATGCACGAAAATACTAAAGAAAAATTAAAAAAAGAAAACCAGAGGTTACAAACTCACCTTGAAAAACAACAAGAGTACTATAAAAAAAATGAATCAATTAAATATGCCATTGATAACTCGCTGGACCAGATAGCTGAAAATAAATGTGAGATCCAAGTCCATTTACGCTATATGGAACTCATTCAAAAAAAAATAAATTCACTATAATAACCAAGGATTGATATGATCAAAATTATGTTCACGATACTTTTATTTTCAAGTTTCGTTTTACAAGCAAAAGTATACAAGTGTGAAGACGAACTGGGCAAAGTATCGTTTACCGATATCCCTTGTGAGCAAGGTGATGAATCAGGCAATCCTCAACAGAACAACAGCACTTCGCAAAGTCCAATAATTAACAAGACTCCAAAAGAGGTTAATTCTATTAAAGAAGCCCTAAACTATGTGGGTTGGAACCAAATAGTGTTATTAAATTTAGACTTAATTGAACAGCAATATATAACTCCTAAAAAAAGCTTCAACTTTGAACATTCCTTTTTAGCACCGAGTCGTTATCAATACTCAACTGTTCCTATTCATAGTGTGACAGCAAGATTTATTAATGGTTTGGGTGAAATTATTTACCAAGGGAAAATATACACAAAAGATTTTTCTTCTAGAACTGATAACAATGGCTTTTTCAATGCTACTTTTTCTGATATCAATAAACGAATGATAGAGATGGGATTAGAAGACCAGACTGAGAACACTCTTCGCTATGGAAGAGGTAATTGGAGATGGACTCATCGTAATTTCGCCTGTCATGCTCGATCTGACTTTAACCCGAAAAGTTCAATTATTGGTTTGAAAATCACTTGTAAGACGAACAAATAGTTATTATCGTTATCTAATTAATAAAGCCGCGTTATAACACGGCTTTTTCTTTTAATTTAGGTACTTAAACACTACTCTTTTTCATTTTCCATAAAACGTTGCAACTGATCTTTTAAGTTTGGCGGAATGCCTTTAATCACTAGTGTATCGGTTGCTTCGTTGTACGTTACGCGCTCACCTAAGTGTTTACGTTCAAAACTTACACTTACACCCCCACCAAGGCCTGAAAACTTAACCATACTGGTTACGGTTTTCTTATCAACGGGGAAAGTTTCTTCCAAGTCATAGCTTTGCTCTTTGCAAAAACTATCAAACGGGCTGTCATCGCCTTTTGTAAGTGTTGCAGATAGATCGCTCACACTTGCATCTTCGCCTGTGGTTACGCAATCATTACAGTAATCAAATACTTGTTTACGTAAATCGTCTTTTTCTGATTTATCAAACTGTTGCTCTGATAAATAATCCTCTACTGCGCTAAGCATTACTTGGCTTTGCTGTTTTGAATCAATACCCTCTTCACAGCCTAAAAAGTCTAAGAAAAAGTCAGCAACTTTACGACCCGCACGTCCTTTGATAAACGAAATATAACGATTATCTTCTGCTTGCGTATCCCACGCTGTTAAATCGATACGAGCAGCGAGTTGCATGCGAGATATGTCTAAATGGCGAGAAGCCGCTAAATCAAGCTCAGACGTCATAGAATAATGCTCTTTAATGTTAATCATCGCAATTAACATGTAATCGGTAGCAACATACTGATAATGACAAAATACTAAATAGCCTGTTTCACTAAATGCATACTTATCAAGCTCTTCTTTTAAAACCGTTGAGGCTTGCTCGGTCATATGCCAAAAGCCTAGCTCATCGTTACGGTAGCTTTGCATTGCAGATGCTACAACGCTGTTTTTATCACCACTGAAAGCACAGTAACCTTTACCTGGCTTACCATTATATGCATGATGTAATTGTTCGATAAAAACGGCTACTTTATCGTTAATTACCATCTCATCATTTCGAAGGTGAATTTGCGTATCGTCGTCTTTTTTGTCTACATAATGAACGACTAATTTTTTAACGTCTGTTGTCATCTTTGTTTTTCACGCCTCTAGTGTTAAAATACGAGAATATAACTATTTTATTGAACCAACTGATGCCAATCTTATCAAAATACTCTAATGAAGAAGTAGAACAAATCGTCGATCAGCTTATTGATGTGCTAACTAAACACAATGCGCCGGTAGATTTAAGCCTTATGTGTTTAGGAAATTCTATCACGCATATCTTAAAAGAGCATGTACCAACAGGGAAAAGACAAGCCGTAACTGAGAACTTTGCAAAAGCTCTATCACAGTCGGTTAAATAAACTCTATGAATTTATCGCAGCACAATCAGTTTTCATCAAAAGCGAGTCAGCTATTAAGCTGGGGCCATTGGTTTACTTTTGCCAATATTGGCTTGGCGCTATTTATTAGCTTAAGCTACTTATTTGCCGACTCGCCACCAACAAGCTTTATGGGCATTACTTATATGCTAGTAACGTGGTTAAGCCACACTAGTTTTATCGCCTTTTTAGCGTTTGTGCTGACGGTATTTCCGCTTAGTTTAATATTCCCCTACCCACGACATATACGAGGCATGGCGGCTGTTATAGCCACACTAGGCGCTTCACTGCTTACCCTTGATGCTTATGTGTATGTTAATTTGGGTTATCATCTAAGTATATCTGCCTTACCTGAGATTATTTCTCTACTGTGGCATCGTTTAACCAGTTCACCTGCTTTAACAACCATTTTAGCCAGTGGGATTGTATTACTTATTTTAGGCTTTCAGCTACTTGTGAGTAATTACACATGGCAACACCTTGAGCGCTTAAAACAATATAAATTTGCACGTTACGCAATTTCATTTTTAATAGTGTGTTTTTCACTTAGTCACAGTATTCATATTTGGGCTGACGCAAATTTAAACTTTGACGTAACGAAGCAAGATAATGTACTACCACTTTCATACCCTACTACCGCTAAAAGTTTATTGGCTAAAAATGACCTGCTTGATATAGAAAGCTATAAGCAAGCACATAACGTAAAAATTAATAACCAAAATATTAGTTATCAAATGCCGAGCCCGCTTGATAAGTGTGAAGATTACACACAAGCCAATGTAGATATTTTTGTATTTGAAACCCAGCAACAACTCGCTAAATTTGTTGCCGATAATAAAAACTTACACAAAACAGAGCAGTTTTTACAGCCAACTAATCACGACGATATGCTATTTAGCTTAGTGTATGGTTTGCCAGCTTTTTATAAAGCAGCAATTTTAAGAGATCAAACTCTTCCCGCATGGCAAAGTCAGCGCCGCAGCATTGAAGTAACCGGCGTGGAAGAACTTAGTTTTATAAATGATCAAGCACATAGTTCTAGCGCAATTAGAGTTATTAAAAGTAGCGATAACGCCGTTGTACGAGATGATAAAACACAGGTTTTTGCTTTTAGTCTTGCCAATAACAAGCAAGAAGTAGTAACAACATCAACTTTATATAGCTCCGACAAACGTATTTCTAAAGTAGATGGACTTATTCAACCTAGCGATTTAATTGCAACAAGTGTTGGCCAATATTTAAATTGTAAAGCCATTGCTAAGCAAACAATGCTGGGCGTTAATTTATACAAGAAAAAAGATGATATGGGCGTTAACTACTCTCAGGGTGTTGTTATAGCCTATAAAAAAGATAGGATTACCTTAATAGATTCAGATGGTAACTTTAAAAACATCTCTGCCGCTGAGGGGTTTTCTATTGAACAAGGTTTAGATATACCATTTTTAGTACAGAGTATTAAAAAGCTTAAAACCTTCACTCAATAGCCGTTATCCTAACCTAGCTTGCTATACCACCAAGCTAGGTTATAGTTTTATATTGTTTTACTAAAAAATATAAAAATCAAGGACGGCATACATGTTTAAAATTCTTCGTTATATCATCCTCCACTCTAGCTTTTTACTTGCCAGTTTTTTTAGCTTTAGCGATACCACTTACTACAAATGCGTAACAGAAAAAGGCACAGTTTTTTCTCAACTTCCCTGTGACGACGAAGCAACGACTTATAAAGTTAACACAACGGGTAATCAGTATTCAGGTCCTCAAGTTGATTACACTAAACAACTAAATGAGCTTGAACGTGAAAGACTCCTGTCAGGTTTACAGGCAGAGCTTCGCAGTAATAACAACAAACTAACAATACTTGATCGTAACAAGCAGCGTGCTGAATATAAACAACAAGAACGGTTAAATCATATTCTAGCCATTGATGATAAAAAGCGTATTACCAAAGACATTACTAAAAAATTAAAAATAATTAATAAAGAGTACAAAAAAGATGTATTGATTATTACTAAACAAATTAAAATTCTCGAAAAAAAGATAGCTCAATACAAATAAATCACTCTTAATTAGCAAGTAATATTTATCTTGGTTTTAAACTTAAAATAACATACCCTTAACACAATAGAGTATAAGCTCTAGGGACTATTAAGGAGTGCAAATGCAGCCTCGCCATATTGCTGAATTAATTTTAACGGGTTTTAAAAGGCACTATCAGCTATTTCAAAAAACAACGGCCAAAGCCCCTCTCGCCTTTGCAAAAAAAGATTGGCAAGCAATTAATGATATCAGCCGTTTGCGTATCAGCTATTATGATGATCGTGTTAACGAAACCACACAAGCGCTAAAAAAAGAAACCCCAACAGAGCAATTAGATGAAAGCCTATGGCTCGAAGTTAAAAAGATATATCAGCATTTTTTATGTTTCCACCCTCAAGCAGAACTCGCCGAAACCTTTTATAACTCTGTATTTTGCCGGCTGTACCATAGGCGCTATTTTCATAATGACTTTATATTTGTAGAAGCAACTTTGAAAGATGCTCCTTCAGTACCTGTTGAGGCCGAATATAGGACATACTTTCCAGTAGTTGATGGCCTAAAGCCAACAATAAAGCGCATTATTAATCATTTTGATTTTAAAGCCCCATTTGTAAATTTAGAGCGTGATATTCGCCTTCTTGTTAAAGCATTTTATAAACAAGCCCCCGATACACATCATCAACCTTGGCAAATGCGCTTTGATATTTTACACACACCTTTTTATCGTAATAAAGCAGCTTATATTGTTGGTCGTGTTGTTTCAAAAAGTGGGGTTCAGCCTTTTATAATCGCCGTGTTACACGATGAAGATAACGGATTATATTTAGATGCACTTTTAACTAAATCATCTCAAATGCGTGTCATTTTTGGCTTTGCCCGTGCCTACTTTATGGTAGAGACTCATGCACCTTCAGCACTTGTCCGGTTTTTGAATCAGCTTATGCCAAACAAAACACTTGCTGAGCTCTATAACGCAGTGGGTTTTCATAAGCAGGGTAAAACTGAGTTTTATCGAGAGTTTTTAAATCACTTATCTCACTCTAGTGATGAGTTTACAATTGCACCGGGTACTCCCGGTATGGTGATGATGGTATTTACCCTTCCCTCATTTGGTTATGTTTTTAAAGTAATAAAAGACAAATTTGGTGAAAGTAAGCCCTTCGGCCGTGATACCGTATTAAAGCGTTATCAACTAGTAAAAAACCATGATCGCGTTGGCAGAATGGCCGATACCATAGAGTATTCTAACGTCGTATTTCCTTTGGCGCGTTTTGATAGTAATTTACTTGCGCAATTACATAAAACAATTGGCTCATCAATGGTAATTGAAGGCGAATGGTTGATCATCAAGCATTTATATATTGAACGGCGCATGACACCACTCAATTTATTTTTAGAAAATGCTGATGAAGAAAGTGCCGCAGACGCGATTGAAGAATACGGGCAAGCTCTAAAAGAAATGATTGCCGTTAATATATTTCCTGGCGATATGCTCTTAAAAAACTTTGGTGTAAGTAAGCACAAACGTATTATTTTTTACGATTACGATGAAGTTCAATACCTAACAGATATGAACTTTAGAGCATTACCAAAAGCAAAGAGCTACGACGATTATTTAATGGATGAACAAAGTTACTCTGTTGCACCACAAGATGTATTCCCAGAGCAGTTATGTACATTTGTAATGCCTAATCCTATGTATAAAAAGTTTTTTCTCAGCACTCATCCAGAGCTTATAGATGTTAGCTTTTGGAAGCAGGCGCAACAAAATATAAAAAATGGGCAGGTAAGTCATATTTACCCTTACCCGACAGCACAGCGATTTATCCATCACTGGTAGACGCAAAGGACACACAATGAATATAAGTAAAATAGATTTAAATTTACTCGTTTATCTCGATACATTGCTTCGAGAATGCAACGTAACACGCGCTGCTAATCAATTGAGTATTACGCAGCCCGCAATGAGTAATGGCCTTAAACGTCTTCGTAACTTATTTAACGACCCTATTTTAGTTCGTACCAGCGATGGTATGGTCCCGACAGAGCGCGCTTTAGAGTTACAACCCGTTATTCGTGGCATATTAATGACGCTTGAAGAAACCCTAGCACCTAATAGAGAATTTGAGGCAAGCCAGAGTAAACGTGTATTTAGAATAATGGCCAGTGATTACGCTGCAAGTACGTTAGCGCCAAAGCTCTTAAGTAAACTACACGAAGAAGCCCCCGATACTACTTTAGATATACTCACACCAAGTGATGTAACCTTTCATGACGTAGAAAACGGTAAAGTAGATATGGCAATCAACCGTTTTGAAAACTTACCTCAGTCTTTTCATCATAAACGTATTTGGAAAGACAGTTTTTGCTGCTTAGTTAAGGCCGACAACCCTATTATTGAAAACTTTAGCCTCGACAGCTACTTAAAAGCGCGCCATATATGGGTGAGTAAAACAGGTTTTGGTGTAGGCGTGGGCATGGACCCTAAAGATGTGCAAAAACTTGGTTGGGTTGACGAAGCACTTGCCCACTTTGGTAAACATCGTAACATTGCCACTTTTACGCGTAACTACCATGTAGCGATTCATTTAGCTAAAGAGAAAAATTTGATTGCGACCCTTCCTTCAAAAGCCGCAAATATATACTTAGATGATCCGGGGCTTAAAATTTTAGAGCCACCGTTTCCAATTCCTCCTTTTGAGCTTGATATGATTTGGAGCCCACTGTTACATCGCGATGCGAGCCATATCTGGTTACGCCAAAAAGTAGCTGAAGTAGCTGAAGAGCTAAAATAACTTTATTACACAATATAATGTAAAAATTGCTAGGTTAATACTTTCCTCATTAACTTAGCCCCTTTCTGAAATGAAATTAAACCAATAAAATCAAATGACTACATGAAAATAAAAACATGGAACATACATTGCTTTTATTAAATTGAACTATACATTCATTTAATAAAAGAGGTCATTATGAACACCCATCAAGGATCAGAAGTAAATCATATTACTGACATCATTCAAGTTATGAACAGCGGCATCGACTTTTATCAAAAAGCACAGGAAAAAGTTGAAGACCCTGCTATTGGCGCACTTTTTCAGCGTATGATAGATGCCCGAAAAGTGAGTGTTGAGCGCTTGCAGCCATATGCAATTAATGAAAAAGGTGAACGCGAAGATGGTTCATCTTTCGCAGTTGAAGCACGACGTGCATACACAGCCTTACTTACTACATTCACCTCACATAACGACAGCACGTATGTAAAAGAGCTTGAAGAAGTAGAAGATAAAACGCTTGTAGAAATTAAAGCCGCTATGGATAAACCACAACCGGCTGATTGCGAAGCTGCACTGGCTAAAACATTATTAACAATGCAAAGCTGCCATGCAGAAATGAGCCGTATGCAAAAGCATTAAGCTTACATAATGCATAAATAGAACCCAGCCTAGCGCTGGGTTTTTTATTGCCTCTAATACCAACCTGCATAGATATTTAAGCAATTTAACGAATTAAATTACACTATAACGATGCTAAATAGACCCCATATAAGCAGATTGCTATAAACACCACCTTATTTCGCCACATTTTAAATACATAATGAATACAAATATTTAATGTTATTAGAATATTTATTTAACCACGATTTATTTTTGCTGTGCTAATTTTGTTAGTAGGTACCTAAAACCTTGCTGTGGCGCCGCAGCATTTAATTAAAAATAAGGTCCAATATGAAAAGTAAGCTAGGGCGTGTTGATCTCTGGTGGTTGAATTTGCATCAGTATGTTTGGTTTTTAGGCAAGGCAGAGCCTATGTAGTGTGGTTATTCCCCATAAATAGGCGATAACGCAGCATAAAGGCCAAACATGCGCTGCCCTTTGGGTTCTTTCTAGGGACGATTAACTCTTTGTTGCTCGGTTTTTACTTAGCCCACTAGGTTACAAACATCGCGCCGCGATTTAATCGCCCCTAGATTGAACAAATTTCAATCCACAAAGATTCACACGCCCTAACTAAACTGCAAAATAATGCTGATGTAGATATGACCCCGATGTTAGACATAGTGTTCATATTACTAATTTTCTTTATTGTAACTACATCTTTTGTAAAACCTGTGGCTATTGAATTAAACCGACCACTCGACAGCCCTCAAATAGATAAGCCTGTTAAAAATGCTTTATTTAGAATTGATGAAAGTAACGGAATATATTTTTCGGGGAGGTTAATTGATTTAGAGCAAGTTGCGACTAATTTAGCGATGTTCGCGGCTAAATATGAAATAAGTTCGGTACTTATAACCGCAGACGAAAACAGTACACATAATACTTTAATGAGTGTAATGAATAATATTAAGCAATACGATGATTATTCAATAAGTTTGATTTCTAAATAAAACAGCCCAAGATAAAACCAAAAAAAGGGCCTTACGGCCCTTTGAGTTAAATAACGAAAGGGAGGTTATTAATTAAAAACGGTATTCTGCACCTACGTAGTAGTAAGCACCGTTAAATCCAAATGGAGCAGAACGACGTGAGTAGTCAAACACACCTGAGCTACTTATTACTGTATTGCCACTAGCATCCACAATAGTACCTGAGCGAGAGTTACCTATTTCGTTTTTATCTGGGTAAACATCAAACAAGTTATTTGCACCAATGTTTACCGACAAATCTTCAGTAACGAAGTAGTTAACTTTAACGTCAGTTAAAATTTCTGCGCCATACGTTTGACGACCACCATCTTCTACTGTGTACTCACCAAAGCGATTAAGTGACAGGTTAACTGTCCAATCGTCACGTTGATAAAGCGCACTTAAGTTAATACGATCCTCTGGTTGCCACTCTTCAATAATAGAGATGTCTTCCGCTGAAAATATATCGTCTACGTTTACTGTCTCAAGGCTTGAGCCAGCAGGCGAAAATAACGATACAACATCTGTTTTAGTAAAGTTAGCTGCAAGTGTAAAATCAAGCGTGCCGCCTAAACCTTCAGTGTTCCACGTTGCTACAAAATCAACACCACGAGTTTCTGTATCAGCACCATTTAAGAAGAACTGACCTACGCCAGCACCCGCACTATTTAGTGCAGCATCAAGGCTTGTAGATAAACCTTTACCTAAGCGGTCACTAATTACAATACGGTCGTCAATATCAATTGAGTAGTAATCAACGGTTACATTAATATTATCTGTAACGTTATATACAATACCTAAACTACGGTTTTGTGATTTTTCTTCTTTAAGCTTTGGAATACCTAAGCTTTGCGCAAGTGTTGAATCATTTCTAAATGTACCAACCTCTTCTGCAACTAAATTACCATTAGTACCAACAACAAATTGCGTACTTACGTTATTAAAGTAAAGCTGCTGCATTGAAGGCGCTCTAAAACCTGAGCTTAATGCACCACGTAGTGAAATATCGTCGGTTACAGACCAGTTACCAGCAAGCTTAAAGTTTACTGTATCACCAAAGCCTTTGTAGTTATCGTAGCGAAGTGCACCCGATAAAATTACATCTTCAATCACATAAGATTCTGCATCTATGTAAAATGAAATTACATCACGCGATTCATCAACTGATGACGCAGGAGCTGAACCACCAAA
Source organism: Pseudoalteromonas sp. NZS11_1 (assembly GCF_015864275.1). NCBI lineage: Bacteria > Pseudomonadati > Pseudomonadota > Gammaproteobacteria > Alteromonadales > Pseudoalteromonadaceae > Pseudoalteromonas > Pseudoalteromonas sp. NZS11_1. Next base: position 119,096 of record NZ_JADYXK010000004.1, on the reverse strand, counting down.
ACCTTGTGAACCACCTGATGCATCTTCAGAGCCAACACCACCACTTAAGCCGTTGTAAATACTTACACCGTTGGTTGTATCGTAATCGCGGTATGCGTACTCATTACCTTCTAAAATGCGATATTCGTCAGTACGGATTTCTGCACCCATTGCTAAAGAATAATCATCAAAGTTTTGCGTAAAATCAATATTGATTGTTTGCAGTGATAATTCCATGCCGTAAGCGTACGCTTCACGTGGGATAGTTGTACGAATATCAGCAGCACTTAAACCTTGGTCATAACGTAAAAAGTTAGCGTATGAGGCATTGATAGTGTCACTTGTCGTGTAATCAATGCTGTTTTCACCATAGGTGTAAGATAAATCAAGGCTTGCATCGTTATCAAACTCAGTTTTATAACCAAAGTTGTACGAGATATCGTCGATAGTTGTATTAATTTTTGGTAAGAAACCTAATGGAATCGTCGCATCGTTATCTTGTAGTACTGGGTTACCACCTGCATTTGCATTATGACGGAAAAATGCAGCCGACTCATTTTCACGTGTTGAGTAAGTAATAAAGCCGTAAAGCTCGCCATCACCTAACTCGTAACCGGTATTAATTGTTAAACCAAATTGCTGAGAATCAGCATCACCAATTCTAAAAGTATCACGATCGGCTGTCAGCTCACGCGGATCGCCAGCAAGTAAAGTGCCGTCACTTAGTTCTGTACAACCATAAAACTGACAAGAGCCATGTAAACCAGCACGGTTAGTCGGTGCACGGTCACGGTAATTGATAGTTGTATTTAAATAACCGTCATCACCTAGCGCAAAGCCTTTATTAAAATCAAGGTTAATGGTTTCGCCATCGCCTTCAGAATATTGACCGTAGTTAATAGCCGCTTTGCCACCTTCGCTACCATCTTTAAGCACAATATTAATAACACCTGCAATTGCATCAGAACCATACTGAGCAGCAGCGCCATCACGTAATACTTCAATGCGTTTAATTGCAGAAGCTGGAATTGCATTCATGTCAGTACCTGCGGTACCACGCCCAACAGAGCCATTAATATGAATAATACTTGCTTGGTGACGACGTTTGCCGTTAATTAAAACCAATGTTTGATCGGGGCCCAAACCGCGAAGTGTCGCAGGTCTTAAAGCATCAGTACCGTCACTAATTGCAGAGCTTGAAAAGTTAAATGAAGGGGCGATAGACTGTAGCATACGACCAACTTCTGTTTGGCCTGTATTTTCAAGCGCTTCTGCACTTAAGATATCTACTGGAACGGGTAAATCTTCAACTGAACGTCCTGCTACACGGCTACCGACAATAGCAATTTTTTCAATTTTTTCTTGAGCGACTTCTTCTGCTGCGTTTACACCTTGCGAATTTACTGCAAGTAAAGCTGGTAATACTGCTGCACTGACCGCTGAAAGCTTCATCATGTTGTTATCATTCCTATTGATTTGTTTGAGTTTTATACTCAGTAAACCATTTTGATCAACAACCGCATCGAGTTCAGTCCCACCTAATAATGCCTCTAGAGCATCTAGCTGAGTGTAAAATCCATAAACTGAATTTGCGTCATACTGCTTTGCCAACTCATAAGAAAACACCACGGTTTGCTCTGTTTGTTTAGCATATTCAATTAAGGCTTTGTCTGCTCGCTGCGCTTTTATATCAAATTGCACCATTTGCCCAGTGGTTTGAGTTGCTGCTTGTACACTCAAGCTAAAAATAGCCGGTACAAGCACACTAAATCCACTCAATAAATGCGTTTGGTTACTGCGCAACTTATATAAACAGCTGACAAACAAAAATCCTCTATGGCTTTGTTTCTTTTTTTTAATGTTTTTTTTACGTTCAATCTTTATTGATGCAACTTTATCTAACATTAGTTTGATTTGCATAACGTCTACTTATGATTCTGTATGGTGTTTTAGCGTTACTACATGCTCACCTAAACGCTCATGATCAATCGAAAAATTAGTTTGTAAACTCTCAAGTAAACCTTCAACGTCACCCGCTTTAAATACCCCAGCTACTTTAATACTGGCAAGCTCGGCCGATGAAAGCTCAAAACGTGTGGCGGTATAGCGACTTACTTCATTTAAAGCATCGCTTAGCTCTTCTCCATTAAAAATAAGCATGCCATTTTGCCATGCCAAATCGCGTTGTACGTCGTTCATTGAAAGCTGGGTAATTGGCTTGGTAACACTCTGCTCTATAATTACTTTTTCGCCTGAGGTAACAATATTGGCATTAATTTGACGAATTTTTTGCGTGCTGTTATCTGCAAGCTGATAATCTTTAAAGTCATTTGCGTCAACCGCTACACTAGGGTCGGTGATCATCACTTTGCCTTCGGTAACAACAAGCTCTAAATCTGATGAGGTATTACGCTGTACATTAAACACGGTACCGAGTGCGGTAAAGCTTTTGTCGCCGGCCATAACACTAAACGGACGCGTGGCATCTTTTGCTACGTTAAAACGCCCTTCTCCACGACTAAGTAACAACTGCCTGCGGCCTTTGCTATAAGCAACTTCTAGCAAGCTATTAGTATTAAGCTGCACTATAGTGCCGTCTGGCAATACATACGTTGCTTGCTCGCCTACTTTTGTTTTGTAAATTTTAGTGTAGTTAACTTTTGCAAGCTCTTGGTTATAGCCGTTTTCTAAATTAATTAATAAGTAGCTGCATACCATTAACGCTGCAAATAAGCTCGCTGCAATTGAGTAAGAAAACATCCACTTATTTTTTGATGCTTTAGTATTGTTACGCTGAGGAAATAAATGACTTAATTCATTTAACACCGAAAGCTCATCCCAAAGCTGAGCAAGCTCGTATATAGAGTCTTGATGGGCGATGCTTTGCATCATCCATAATTTAAATTGCTCTTTTTCATCATCAGTTAAACCACGATCAATCGCGCTTATCCAATCACATGACTTTTCTAAAATTAAATCTTTTGAATTAAATTGATGAACATTACTCATTCTGCGACCCTCTTAACTGAGATAGGGTGTGCTTGAGCTTTAGGGTTTGTTTGTGGACTTTGCTCATGTTCCCGCATGTACAACATGGTTTGTAACAATCCTTTGGCAATGTGTTTTTCAACAGTGCTTTGGCTTAACTGCATTTGGTCTGCGATCTCTTTTTGGCTCATGCCGTAAACTTTTTTTAATATAAAGCATTTACGAATCGATGAGCTTAGTTGCTCAGTAGCTCTACAAAAAAGTAAAAAGCGCTCTTTAGATGTGTATTCATCCTCAAGCTTCATTGATTTGAGTAATACCGGTAATTCGTTATCATTTTCTAACGAATCATTAAATTTGTTGTCCCACTTAGCTATATGGTTAAGTGCTAAGTGTTTTGCTGTTTTAAGCATGTAACTGCGCGTAAACTGTATATCTTGCTTTAAATCAGCTTCGTAGCTTTTTACAAAGGTTTCTTGCACAATATCTTCTACATCGTCGGGCTGAACGATGCGCGATACAAAACGTTTGAGCTGTTTAGATATATCAACAAATGTTGACGTGAATTTTACTTTTTTCGTCATCCTTAACATCCACCTGTTGTTATTTTTATTATTAGGGCGTGTTGGCCTTTCGTGGTTGAATTTGCAGCAGTACGTTTGGTATTTAGGCAAGGCAGAGCCTATGTAGTGTGGTTATTCCCCATAAATAGGTGATAACGCAGCATAAATGCCAAACACGCGCTGCCCGTTGGGTTCTTTCTAGGGACGATTAACTCTTTGTTGCTTGGTTTTGACTTAGCCCGCTAGGTTACAAACCTCGCGCCGCGATTAAATCGTACCTAGATTGAAAAAATTTCAATCCACAAAGGTCAACACACCCCATTAGATTACGAGTTTTTGATATAAAAACAAGCTCAAATGTTAATTCTGGGTTATTTAAATGGATAGGAAGATAAATGAGTAAATTTTTAGATTACATCCGACTTAGTTTCTTTGCATTCGGTTTACTACTTGGGGTGCAAATTCCTGCATTTATAAGCGATTTTGGCCAAGCATTATCAGCCCAATTAATTGAAGCTAATAATGCCATTGCGCCTTTTAAAAGCGATGCAGCTAAGTATTTTAATAATGATTTAAATAAGCTAATTAAACACTATAAAAATATTGATGATGGGATTGTGAATAAAGGTGCAAGTAATATCAGTACACTTTACACACGACAACAAGACTTACAAATCGCTGTAAATAGGTTTGCGCAATCTCCATATATTTTTACTATAATCAGTGGCATGAGTGATGTAAAGCAACAAGTGTGGCAACGCTTCGAAGGTCAAATCATTTTAAAAAAAGACTCTATTATAGCCGCCATTGTTGCAGCTATTATAGTTGCCTTACTTGCCGAGCTTACTGGTTATTTGTTTTTAACTGGAGTAAAACGCTCATTTAAACGCTTATTCGCAGCTCAAAAATAGTGATTTCATAAAGTCATAAAATACATCGGTTTTGCGGGTAGTTAAGCTATTTTGCGGACGCAAAAACCAAACTGGTGCATCATCTTGTGCCATTACACCGGGCATAACTTCAACTAAAATGCCATTTTTAATATCTTCATGAATAGCTATCATTGATTTAATTGCAATGCCATGACCTGCAATGGCTGCTTGAGTCATATTGTCGGAATTAGAAATAGTAAAGCGTGTTCTTGCATTAAAAGTATGTGTTTTACCTTGTTCATCAAAAAGCTTTAATTGGCGCTGCCACGGCAGGCAAACCCAATAGTGTTCGCTCAATTGAGCTAAGCTTTTAGGCATGCCATATTTTTTTATGTAGCTAGGAGCTGCGCAAAGTATACGTTTGTTGTTTACTATTTTTCGCGACAGTAAACCGGAATCATTTAATTGTCCTACACGAATTGCCACATCTTGTGCGTCATCAACAACATTTACAAAATGATCTGTAATTAAAAAATCAAGTTTTAGTTCAGGATAGGCCTGCTCTAACTCATTAAGTCTTGGCATTACGTATTTTGAAAAAATCCAAGGGGGCATAGTCACGCGTAATAAACCACTCACAGATGAACTACGCGCACCAATACTATGCTCAGCGTCGTGCAGCGCCTCCATTATAGCGCCAACTCGCGTATAAAATATTTCACCTGCGGGAGATAACCGTACTCGTCGGCTATCTCTAAAAACAAGTACTGTTGCAAGCTCACGTTCTAATTTACTTAAGCGATGGCTTACCGTTGCAGGCGATAAACGCTGCTCGCGCGCAGCAGCAAGCACCCCTTTATTTTCAACTACTGCTATAAATGTTTCTAGGTCGCTTAAATTATACATAAAGATGCCATTGTGCACTTTTCAATGTTTAACATTTTCGAATGAAGCTTTCAGTTTTGCAATGTTTATTTAAATATGTAAAACACTATAATTGCAAATAGTCTAATTATTGAGGTTCAATCATGAGTTTAAAAGCGCAAATAGATGCCTATAACGTACAAAAAGATGCCAAGTTACCGGCTGACGTTTTAGCATTAATGAACACTACAAACGAAGAGCTTATTGCACAGCATATTAAAGACAATGCGTTGCAAATTGGTCAAAAGGTAGAAAACTTCAGCCTAGCCAACCATAACGGCGAAAACATTGAGCTTGCGGATTTATTAAAAAAAGGCCCGGTAATTATTAGCTTTTATCGTGGTGGCTGGTGCCCATATTGTAATTTAGAGCTAAAAGCACTTAATGACTACTTACCGCAATTTAAAACTCAAAATGCTCAGTTAGTCGCAATATCACCACAACTGCCTGATGAAACTCTCTCAACTGCACAAAAAAACGATCTTGAGTTTGACGTGCTTTCAGATGTTAGTAATAAAGTAGCTGAGCAATTTGGTTTATTGTTTACACTTGATGAGCGTATTCAAGCGTTATACACACAATTTGGTATTGATTTTGAACACTACTACGGCGATAAAAGCTTTAAATTGCCGCTACCGGCTACTTATGTGATAAACCAAGAAGGTGTTATTACATACGCATTTTTAAACGAAGACTACACCCTACGCGCAGAACCTACTGATATTATGGCAGCACTTGAATCGGAGAATAACTAATGTCTATTTTAAAATCGTTAAAAACACTTACTCTTTCACTACTTGTAGGCACAAGCCTTGTATCTGGTTATGCAGTCGCTGATGAACCAAAAGAACAAGTAAAGCCCAAAGTGCTTATTTTTGATGTAAACGAAACCCTACTTGATTTAACGTCAATGCGTACCTCTATTGGTAAAGCACTAGGCGGGCGTGAAGATTTATTACCACTTTGGTTTTCGACTATGCTGCACCATTCATTAGTAGATACAGTAAGCGGTAGTTATCACGACTTTGGGCAAATTGGGGTGGCATCACTCCTTATGGTTGCTCAAAATAATAATATTGATATTACTAGTGAACAAGCTAAAACAGCTATTGTTACGCCTCTTTTAACGCTTCCTCCACACAGCGATGTTAAAGAAGGACTGGCAAAACTTAGAGCTCAGGGCTATAAGTTAGTAAGCCTTACAAATTCTTCAAACAAAGGTGTAAAGGCACAGTTTGAAAGCGCTGGTTTAATGTCTTACTTTGATGCACGTTACAGCATTGAAGATATTAAAATTTACAAACCAGACTTACGTGCTTATGAATGGGTACTTAAAAAGCTAAATGTAGCACCAAATGAAGCTATGATGGTTGCAGCCCATGGCTGGGATGTTGCTGGCGCAAAAGAAGCAGGCTTACAAACCACTTTCATTGCACGCCCAGGTAAAGCACTTTACCCATTAGCTAAAAAACCAGATCACGTTGTGAAAGATTTACATGAATTAGCCGCTCTACTTAAATAAGTATGCGCTGATGAATCAATACCCAAGCGGCCAATGTTAGGATGACATTGGCCGCTTTTTTATAACTACCCCTAAATATGTCTTAGTGTATTTATTTTCATAATCAGTATGTTAAAAATTGAATGTAAACAAAGCATTTAGCCCACTATGAGTTATTTTATCTGCTAGCAATTTAGTACTCACAACGCTACTATTAAATAAATACGTGGTGGAGAACATAATGAATAGTGAAAGATTAGGTGAGTTTGAGCAGTACTTTCAAATTAATGAAAGTATAAGAGTGAATTTATTCGCCGTATCGAACGGACAAGTTCCTAAATCGCAGCTTGAGCTAGAAGACGATATCCCCCCACTATTTAGATTAGCAAATGAAGTAAGTGAACTTGAGCAAAGCTCGTTACGACCACTGCGTAACTTGGGCGATATAGCACAAGAGCTAGCTACATTTTTACAAGCGCAGTCACGTAAAATAGATTTAATAATGAGCCATATTTTGGCCTCAGAACAAGCCCAAGATAATGCAATACAATGTGATAGCTACGGCGGTGGCGGTATTCGCTTTACATCACCCGAAGTACACTCAATTGGCCAAGCGTTTAGAACAAAACTGTTTTTGCACCACGAAGCCTCTGCGGTTTATTGTTACACCGAAGTTGTGGCAGTAGAAAAACAAGATAGCGAACATTACCAATACACCCTACTCTTTACCGCAATTAGAACCACTGACCAAGAACTTATTGTTAGAGCAAGTTTACATGCTCAAACCCGCCAACTTAAAAAACGTCAAGAACTTGATCAAAACCAAGCCGACCTAAACAGTGATAATTAGCTGACATCTTTATGTAAAATGCTAAACTAGCGTCATCTTAATTAGTATATAAAATTCATGAACTTTAGACTTTTACCAGAATGGGCCGAGCAAGACGCTGTTATGCTTACATGGCCTCATAAAGACACAGATTGGGCTGATAATTTAGCACGTGTAGAACCTGTATATATTGAGCTTGCTAAGCATATAACAACGCAGCAACAGCTTGTTATTGTGGCGCATAACAGTGCCTTAAAAATGCATATTACAGCATTGCTAAATAGCGCTAACATCTCTCTTAATCGTGTTCATTTTGTAGTAACGCCTACCAACGATACCTGGGCTCGCGATCATGGCCCGCTTACTTGCGCCGCTATTGATTCACCAGAGCAACTAAAAGTATATGATTTTACTTTTAATGGTTGGGGCAATAAATTTGAAAGCGCATTAGACAATCAAATTAATCGTACTTTGGTAAAAGAGCTAAGTAGCACAAACAACCAATATCAAGCGCTCGATATGGTACTTGAAGGTGGCGGTATTGAAATAAACGAGCATGGTGTGTTGCTAACAACCAGCGAATGTTTGCTTAACAAAAACCGTAACTCAGATTTAAACCCTGCTGACATAGAAGTACTTTTAAAAGAGCACTTGGGCGCAACACATTTTTTATGGGTTGATCATGGCTATTTAGCCGGTGATGACACCGACAGCCACATTGATACCTTAGTGCGCTTTGCTCCAAATAATACCCTTGTATATGTGCAGTGTGACGATAAAACTGATGAGCACTTTAGCGCACTTGATGCAATGGAAAAACAACTAAAAACCTTTAAAACTGCCGATAACACCCCATATAACTTAATTGAGTTACCGTGGCCAAAAGCCGCTTATGACGATGAGCAAACACGCTTACCGGCTACCTACGCTAACTACTTAATTATTAATAACGCGGTGCTTGTGCCAACGTATAATGATGCCAATGATGAACGTGCTCTTGCGCAAGTTCAAAAAGCATACCCACAACACACTATTATTGGCGTTAATTGCCAACCAATAATTGAACAATTTGGCAGCCTGCACTGTATTACAATGCAATTACCTCGTGGATTTTTAGCTGGAGCAGCACAATGACAAGCCCTGCAAAATTAACCGTTGCGTTAGTGCAACAAAGCAATACCGATAATGCTCAGCACAATATGGCAAAATCAATGAGTGCCATTCGTGAAGCCGCTCAAAAAGGTGCAAAACTGGTTGTACTTCAAGAGCTACACCGAAGCCTCTATTTTTGCCAAACCGAAAATGTTGACGTATTTGATTTAGCCGAAACCATTCCAGGCCCTAGCAGTAACGCCTTAGGTGAGCTTGCTAAAGAGCTAAGCATTGTTATTGTGGCCTCTTTATTTGAAAAACGCGCTACGGGCCTTTATCACAACACTGCGGTTGTATTAGAACAAGATGGCAGTATTGCGGGTAAATACCGCAAAATGCATATTCCTGATGACCCTGGTTTTTACGAAAAATTTTACTTTACCCCAGGTGATATCGGTTTTGAGCCGATTCAGACATCTGTAGGTAAATTAGGCGTGCTAGTATGTTGGGATCAATGGTTTCCTGAAGCTGCCCGCTTAATGGCAATGGCAGGCGCTGAAGTGTTAATTTACCCAACCGCTATTGGTTGGGATCCTAACGACGATATTGCTGAGCAAACTCGTCAAAAAGATGCGTGGGTTATTAGTCAGCGTGCCCATGCTGTTGCCAATGGTGTACCGGTAATTAGCTGTAACCGTATCGGCCATGAAAGTGACCCAAGCGGACAAAGTGATGGTATTGCGTTTTGGGGGAATTCGTTCATTGCAGGCCCACAAGGCGAGTTATTAGCAGAGGCTAATAACACTGATGAGCAAGTTTTAGTGGTAGATATTGATCAAAAACGCTCAGAAAACGTAAGACGTATTTGGCCGTTCTTACGTGACCGTAGAATTGATCATTATAAAGACCTAACAAAAATATACCGAGACTAAGTAACCTGCGCTCTGGTTAAACAATATAATGGCTCTTACTTGCTAAGAGCCAACTATAAATGGAGTAATAAATGGCGTTTGAGCAATGGGCAGCCTTGCCTTGGGTAAAATCTCAAAAAGATAAAATTCAATGGGGCCAGCTAAGCGGAAGTGGTTTAAGTATTGCCATTGCTGAGGGCGTTAAACAACAAGACAACTTAGTCTTAATTGTTACGCCTGATACACCAAGCGCACTGCGCCTTGAAACAGAGTTAGAATATTTATTACCCGATAACCCGGTAATGGTATTTCCTGATTGGGAAACTCTGCCATACGATCACTTTTCTCCCCATCAAGATATTATTTCAGCCCGTTTAGCCACTTTAAACACCTTAAAAAAAGAACAACAAAGTGTGTTAATTGTGCCTGTATCTACCTTAATGTTGCGCACAGCCCCAGCCTCGTTTATTTACGGTTCAACAATAAACTTTAAAGTAGGCGACAAGCTAGACACACATAACTTTCGTGACAACCTAGAGCAAGCTGGTTATTTAAATGTTCAACAAGTAATGGAGCACGGCGAATACGCTATACGCGGCTCTATCGTTGACTTATATCCAATGGGCAGCCCGCATCCATTTAGACTCGATTTTTTTGATGACGAACTCGACACAATTCGCTTATTTGATGTAGAAACACAGCGCTCTGATGAAAAAGTAGATAAAATTGAGCTACTCCCAGCGCATGAATTTCCTACTAACGACGCTGATATTGAACGTTTTAGAATAAGCTACCGTGAAAAGTTTGGCGCAAGCTCGCAGCAAGATTCAGTATACATGCAAGTAAGCAAAGGTAACTGGCCTGCAGGTATTGAATACTACATGCCGTTGTTTTTTGAAAAGCTAGCGACTATTTTTGACTACCTGCCAGATACAACTACCGTTATGCAGCTGGGTGATTTAGAGCACGCGGCAGATAACTTTTGGCACGATGTAAATGTACGCTATGAAAATCGCAGAGTTGACCCACTTCGTCCATTACTTGAACCCAATGCGCTTTATCAGCCTATTGAAGAGCTGTTTTCTAATTTAGGCAATTTTGCACGTATTAGATTATCCCTTGCAAAGCTTGGTACTAAAGCGGGCAATAAAAACTTAAGCGTTAGCGAGCTGCCTGCTATTCGAATTGATCATAAGCAGCATGAACCTTATGCCGCGTTTATAAGTTATGTAGCAGAGCAAAAAAAGAAAAAAGGCCGCATATTACTCAGTGTTGAATCCGATGGTCGTCGCGAATCATTACTGAGCATTCTAAAACCAAGCGGTTTAAAATTTAAAGAATTTGAAACACTCGAACAATTTACAAAAAGCGCGAGTGATGTAGGTTTAATAGTAAGTCCGCTTGAACAAAGTGTTGTACTGGGTACTAAACCAAGCCTTTCTGTTATTACCGAGCAAGAACTGCTTGGTATAAAAGTATCTCAACGCAGACGCCGCAAGCACAAGTACGAAGCCAGCCAAGATGCGCTAATCCGTAATTTAGCTGAGCTTAAGGAAGGCCAACCTGTTGTGCATCTCGATCATGGTGTTGGCCGTTACCAAGGTTTGCAAACAATTGATGCTGCAGGTGTAATTACTGAGTTTGTTACGATTACTTACGCAAGTGAAGCTAAACTTTACGTGCCAGTGTCTGCATTGCATATGCTGAGTCGTTACTCTGGCGGTGAAGAAGCCAGCGCCCCGCTACATAAGCTTGGCTCAGATGCATGGGAAAAAGCAAAAAAACGTGCGGCTGAAAAAGTTCGCGATGTAGCCGCCGAATTACTCGATATTTATGCACAGCGCCAAGCAAAACCTGGTAATAAATTTACCCTAGATGCCCCTGCATATCGCCAATTTAGCGATAGCTTCCCGTTTGAAGAAACTGACGATCAGCGTAATGCCATAGAAGCGGTATTAGGTGATATGCAATCAAAGCAAGCCATGGACCGCTTAGTGTGTGGTGACGTAGGCTTTGGTAAAACAGAAGTGGCCATGCGTGCTGCTTTTGTAGCGGTTAACGATGATAAACAGGTAGCCATTTTAGTGCCTACCACCTTGCTGGCTCAGCAGCACTATGAAAACTTTAAAGATCGTTTTGCTGATTTTCCTATTGAAGTTGGTGTACTTTCGCGCTTTAACTCCACTAAAGAGCAAAAAGACACGCTTGAAAAAATGGCAAACGGTAAGCTCGATATAGTTATTGGCACACATAAACTTATTCAGCATGACATTAAATTTAACGATTTAGGCTTACTCATTGTTGATGAAGAGCATCGCTTTGGTGTTCGTCAAAAAGAGAAAATTAAAGCCCTGCGTGCCGATGTAGACATACTCACACTAACTGCAACGCCAATACCACGTACACTTAACATGGCCATGAGCGGCATGCGCGATTTATCAATAATCGCAACGCCACCGGCTAAACGTTTAGCGGTAAAAACCTTTGTACGCCAACGCGATGTAGAACTAATACGCGAAGCGGTACTACGAGAAATTAAACGCGGTGGCCAAGTTTACTTTTTGCATAACAATGTGGAAACTATTGACCGTGTTGCGCAAGAAATTAGTGAATGGGTGCCTGAAGCAAGCGTCACCTCAGCCCATGGTCAAATGCGCGAGCAAGAGCTTGAGCAAATAATGACTGACTTTTATCATCAAAAATACAACGTGCTGGTATGTACCACGATTATCGAGACCGGTATTGATGTACCGACAGCCAACACCATTATTATGGATAGAGCCGATAAACTTGGCCTTGCGCAATTACACCAATTACGTGGACGAGTTGGTCGAAGCCATCATCAAGCGTATGCCTATTTACTCACAGGTGACCCTAAAGCACTGTCTAAAGACGCGAGTAAACGCTTACAAGCAATTGAATCATTAGAGGATTTAGGCGCGGGTTTTGCCCTTGCTACACACGATTTAGAAATTCGTGGCGCTGGTGAGTTACTTGGCGACGATCAATCAGGTCAAATGCAAACAATCGGCTTTAGTTTATATATGGAAATGCTTGAGCAAGCCGTAAATGCGCTACGTGAAGGAAAAGAGCCAACGCTTGAAAATCTACTTAAAAAACAAACCGAAGTAGATTTAAAACTGGCTGCACTATTACCTGATGATTACATACACGATGTTAATGCACGCCTAGGTATGTACAAGCGAGTTGCTAGTTGTGCTAACCTTGATGATATGGATGAACTACAGGTAGAACTTATAGACCGCTTTGGTTTAGTGCCTGATGCCGCTAAAAACCTATTTAGCCTACAATTATTAAAAATGCAGGCAAGTAATTTAGGGATAACAAAAATTGAGGCAAATCCAAAAGGTGGTTACTTTGAGTTTAGCCAAGATACTAAGGTTAACCCTAGCTTCATCATTGGTTTGATACAAAGTGCGCCTAAGGTGTACAAAATGGATGGCGCAAATAAACTGCGCTTTGCAATTAGTGAAGCTAACGCTCGCGAACGCTTAAAAATGGTCACTGCAATGATTGCAGATTTCGAAAAAAAGGTTAGCCATTAATGTTGCTAAAAAAATCGCTAGTTATTTTATGCTGCTTGTTTAGCAGCACTGCATTTGCAGAACGCTGGTTTGAGGTTGAGGTGCTTGTATTTAAGCAGCGCCCTGCTCCGTATTTGCAAGAAGATTTTACACTTAAGCACAAAGCTATTGAGGATAAAAACTCTCTAGATTTAATGACACCTCTTTATACAGAGCAAGCAATGCAAGCATGTATAGATGGTGATGAGCGTTTTCAAAAACGCTCTTTTACCGACTCATTAGTTAATTCAAACCCACAATCGGGTGTATGCGGTGACAGTACAAACTACCTACAAAGCTACGATGAGCTACCTATAACACCTCTAGCACCCGCTAAAGATGATATGCAGCAAACTTATTTATTAGCGCCAGAACAACTGCAATTTAAAGCGCAGTACCGACAGCTAGATCGCAAAGGATTAACACCTATTCTACATACTGGCTGGCGCTTTGAAGGCGCAAGTAAATCGCGTGCTCCAAGTATGCATTTAATAGCAGGTAAACACCTTAAAAGTGATCCCAACGTAACCCCTAGCTATTCAAATCCTGATTTTGTAAGTTTATTAAACTCACAACCTGAACTGTTTAACGACCCAAACCAATCAAAAGCAGAATGGGAACTAGACGGTTTATTTAAAATACACTTACGACATTATTTATACATTACAGCTAATTTTGATATTAGCCAAAAACTAGAAAATGGCGATATAGAGTCAGCCCGCTTTTCTCAGTTTAGACGTGTAATAAGTGGTGAAGTACATTACTTTGACCACCCACGAATGGGCATGATCGTCCAAATCAGAAAATTCAAACATTAATACTAAGTAGGATATAACAATGAAAAAACTCCTTATCATCGCAGCTACACTAAGCCTTGCGGCTTGTTCTAAGGTAAGTCTTGAGAGTTACGAAAAAATCAAAGTAGGTATGGACAAGACTGAAGTTGAAACCATTTTGGGAAGTGCAGATAATTGTGTTGAAAAAACACTGCATACTAATTGTGTGTGGGGCGACGAAGCAAAAAATATCGAGATCACGCTAGTATCAAACAAAGTAACTTTATATAGTAAACATGGTTTAGCTAATAAATAAATTTAAAAAAGGGACTGATTTTATCAGTCCCTTTTTTAATTACTAAAATTCATTTTTTGGAGTAGATAAGCTCAATATTAACGATTTTACTACGATTTAACGTTATTTTATAGCGTTGGTAGAGTGTTCTATCTTCCTCAGTTAGCACAAGCACCATGTTAAGTTGATAGCGCCGTTCAACCGCCTGCTTAGAAATTTTATTACTATCTAAATGATATAACTTCCCTTCACCACGCTTTAAATAACGCGCAAATGGTGCAAGACTAAATTGCAGTGTTTGTTGCAGTGTATCGTAACCGGGTAAAAATTCTTTTGCACTAACACGTGTCTCACTTGCAAAGTGTAACCACTGCGCGGCTTGTTTATTTTGCTGACGACGCTTTGAAAAAATAGATCTAACTTCTTTAGGTATTTTTTTAAAGCGTGTGTATTCAAGCCAAATTAGCTGACTCGCTATTTTGTCTTTGGTAATACTATTTTTAAAACTAAATCGCCACTTAGGTCGCCCTTGTACAATAGCTCGCCAGATCATACGTGTAATGTCTTCTTTAAATATTTCACGTAGCCCGTAAATAACCCCTAAAATTAAAATAAGCGTCGCGGTGACTTCAGTAAACGTTGAGCGGGCATTAAGTATCACAACCATCACAAATGCCATGATAACAGCTGTTACAGTGCCTTTAACTAATCGTTTAAGGTAGCTGTTAAGAAAACGCGTTTGGCGCTGTAATATAACGCCATGCTCAATTAAACGTTGTAACAAGCGCATTTTATTTGTTATTCGATTTGCGTCTTGCATGGTGGTTTCAGAATTGTAGCTTTTCTCTGCTCGGTACGTATTTTCGTTTTTACAAAACTGCAGTAAATCGTTACGCTCTTTTGCATAATCGCTACTACGTGGGCCTTCATCTAAAAGCTTTAAAAATGATTGCTCAACATGCCAACTTAAATAGTTGTCAGCATTGGTAAAAAATGGAAGTAGTTTTTCGTCATCTGGCGTGTAGCGACGCAGCTTTTTTAAAAGTCCTTCACTTTGTTCATATACTTCGTTAGCGCGTTTATAAAAGTCTTCTGCTTCATCAATTTTTAACGCGTCTTTAATGTCGGCGTCAAGGGCTAAACGCACTTGGTAACAAAATAAATTAAGGTTTTGACGGTAATCTTGCTGCTCACCTTTGTTTTTACTAACAAAACGGCTTCGTACTAATGGCAAGTGTATATTGTTAGCATTGTAGGCTAAATGCGATTTAAAGTGGTTATTAAAGTAAGATTCTTCGGTAAGCGTTTGCGGATTAATCCCCATTTCATTAGGGATAGAAAAATACAGATCTATGCGCTGTTCAGAACGAGGAGTTAGCTCTGGTTCAATGACAAAAGATAAGTTTTCATCTTGTTTTAACAATCAGTTCTCCTTCTAAAATATCGTTTTAGTGTACTTGTCTCCTTTGTTTTGTTCAATAAAAAAGGCTCAGTAAATACTGAGCCTTAATACGATTAATGTGCTAGTTAAAATTTAACGTTTACACCAGCAAATACACGACGGCCAAGTACATCATATGTGTACGGGTCAGTATTAGAATCGTTGTTACCTGAGTAGTATGGTGGTTGCTTATCAAATAAGTTATTTACACCCGCAGTTAACGAAACCATGTCACTGATAAAGTACGAACCGCTCACATCATGGTAAACAACAGATGGTGTTGTTGGTGCATAACATGTAGATTCTTTACCTAAACAGCTGTAGCTATCCATTCCTGCAATGTAACGTGCTTTGTAGTTAGCAGACCAAGCATCACCTTTAACATCTAGCTCAAAGTTTGCTTTTACGTCAGCATAACCACCTATACCAGAAGTAATTAAACCAGCGTAATCAATGTTTGATTCAATAACATCAACAGTGTACTCGTCAAGGTAAGTAACATCTAATGACGTATTCCAAGCAAGACCAGCTAAATCAAATTTGTAATTTAAGTTTAAGTCATAACCTTTTGTTTGCTCATAACCTACGTTTTGTAGTTGGTTATTAAACGAGATACGACCTGTGCTTTGATTAAAATCGATATTTGCTGAACTACAAAGTGCTGTTGATTGATTCGCTAAAGAGCCATCTGATGCAAGACATGAATCAACAATGTATTGGTTGTTTACTGTAGAAATAGCGTTTTCGATTTCAATGTCGTAGTAATCTAACGTCATTGAGAAACCTTCAAACCATTCTGGTTCGTAAACTACACCAACGGTAACTGTATCAGCTAATTCAGGTGTTAATTGGTCATTACCACCAACGGTTACTTCAGCCTGATCTTGTGCATCGGTGAAGATAACTTGCTCATAAGATGGAGAATCACCTGAGTATAACTCAGCAACTGTAGGAGCACGGAAAGCTGTAGAACGAACACCACGAAGCATTAATTCATCGTTTACACGCCAAGTTAAACCAAGTTTCCACGTTTCATCAGAACCAAATGTGCTGTAATCAAAAGCACGGATAGCAGCGCTTAATTCTACATTTTGTGCAAGATAAGCATCTGCAACTAAAGGAATAGCAAGCTCAAGGTATGCTTCGTTCACATCGAAACGACCGCTTGTTGCGTCAACACGTGGGTCATTTGCAAGACCTTGTGAAGTGATTGAATCTGGTGTGTACCATGCTTTTTCTTCACGGCGTTCAAGACCTGCAGCAAAACCTACAAAGCCCGCAGGTACTTCCATTAACTCACCAGAAAGCGCAGCTGTAATCATAAATAATTGACTGCCGCCTGAGTTTTGCTCAGTATAAACATAGTCACTAAAGCTACTGCTTGACCATGAAGCTTGTGAAAGTGGGTTAAAGTTACCAGCTTCAATTTCGCTTTGAATTGAACCCATATTGTGAAGGTTGCTTAAGCGATCTACTGAGTCATTACGACCAAAAATAACTGATGTATCCCACTCTAAACCGTTATCTAAATAACCTGCAGCACCGATAACAGAACGAACTGTATCAACTACTTGAGATGAATCACGTGTACCAGTGTCAGCCATACGACGACCGTAAGAAACTTCATCACCGTAATTAATATTTTGGTCGATTAAAGAATCACCCATCCACTCAGCGTAGTCAAAGTCGAACCATACTGGTTGAGGTGCTAATTGCTGCTCTGACCAACGTTTTGAGTATGTAAACTCAGAGTATAAACGCGTCTCATCAGTTAAATCAAAGCTACCAATACCTGTAAGGTTTAAACGGCGCATTGGCGTGTATAAGTAACTAGATTGCGAATAGTTGTAAGCATCACTAGTACCATAGTCGTGCCAGCCATTATCAGCTTGACCTTGCAAAGATTCATCACCTGACCAAACACGGCCATTAGGGGTATAAGGAGAACCAGAGCAGTAAGGAGCACTTCCATCGCCATCTTCAGTTAATGGACAATCAGAAAAGCTACGATCAGCCTGAGAAGCATCGCCACGGTCAGTGTACTGTAAACCAATTACAACGTTACCACGACCGAAGTTACCACCCATCGTAATATCAAAAGACGTTTCATCTGCATCACCTTCAGTAGTGATTGCTGATTTAACATTAAGGTCTAGGCCTTCAAAGTTATCTTTTAAGATAATATTCACAACACCTGCAACAGCATCAGTACCATAAACAGCAGATGCGCCATCTTTAAGTACTTCAATATGCTTGATCATAGATACCGGAATAGTATTCAAATCAACTGTAGAAGCTGCGCCTGTACCTGAGTTGATCATACGGCGGCCGTTTACAAGTACTAAAGTACGTTGTGAACCTAAACCACGTAAATCAATTGATGCATTACCTCCAGAACCATTATTGATACCTGGGTTTGTCATTGCGCCGCCTGTAGCGGTCATTTTTTGTAGTACAGAATCTACTGATACAGCGCCTGAAGCAGCGATATCGTCAGCACCGATAATAGTAACTGGGCTAGCGGTTTCCATATCTGCGCGCTTAATGCGAGAACCCGTTACTTGAATTTTTTCGATTGCTTGTGCTGAGTCTTCAGCAGCTAGAACTTGCACACTTGAGAACATTGGAAATGCTGCGATTACAGCTAAACCAAGAGTTGATTTTTTCATGAAAGAACCCTACTTGTTGGAAATTTACCTTTATTGGTAATGCTCACTTTTTATTAGAATAGTGAGTCAGGTGGGCAACTTAGGCGCATTTAACTGAACGAAAACTTAACGGCAGTTTAATTTATGCTAAGCAATAAAATAAAATAACCATATTGGGTACATAGGTTGCATTATGTTTCAGTGTTAATTAATAAATACATTTAAAAAACAGTAACCTGGTAAAATAAAGAAACATTAGAAATACACCTGAAACCAAAGTGATTCACTTTGTAATCAAATGTAATTAATTGAGCCGTGTACCAAAAACAGACAAATTAACAACTTAATCACAGCACATTATTAAAACCGCAAAACTAAATGTTAATTAATAACCATATTTATGCATACTTGGTGCTTAAATAGTCTTATTTAACCTCTTTGGAAGGGTTTTTGATTAGATTTTTTATTCAGTCGCAATTAAAGTTGAACTTTTTGAGAGCACTTATTCACTGTTGAGGTTTTATCAGTATCAAAACCGAAAAAGGCAATTTTATTGATCTTGTCACTCAAATAATCGTATGTATAAGAAAACGAACTCACATCAAAAATGTAAGCTGTATGCAAGAGTTTGCAGTCGCAACTTTAATACGTTACATAAAAAGAGTAATTGAGTGTTTGTATTAAAGAGGTTGTATTATCTTTGACTGTTAGCTCTAAATTCCAGAGCATATTTTGCTCAGAACAAATGCCAACCATGGTATCACTTTGCCAAAGGCCATTATGTTTTTTAAATTGCTGAGGAATGTAACCCATATACATAGTAATGCCTTTAAGCTTGGCATCTTCAATTGTAAGGTTTGTTGGTAAATCACTAAGAATAGTAAATGGAGTTTCGGGAGAAAGGGTTTTCTCGCTTAACCATACTTTAACATCATTTGAAAAAGTACAAGGCAAATTGGCTGAGCATGTGGCATTTTCTAGAAACTTTTCATCTGTATTTTTGGAAAAATCACATGCTGTTAATAAAAAAAATACCGCCGTGAATAAACTTAATCTATATATAAGCATAACAATTTCGCACTAAAGAAAAACAAATACTAATAATCGCGACTGCAAATAACAAGTGCGAGTGTTACTATTAAGCCAAATTAGGCACAAACTGTATCAAAAAATAAACAACAAGCTCACAAACATTGATTGATGTCATAATTTTATGTAATTGACCTATCTTTTTTAGGCCAAAAAATTTATCATTTCACCCGCAAAAAATAAGGGTTTCTCAAGTTTTTTTTCTGAAGCTTTCATGTATTGAAAGTTTTAGATAACACGCTTGAGAAAATAGTAGGCCCCACTTTTAAAGGTGGGTAATTCATTTCTAAACGCATTTATTGCAGCGGAAGCCAGAAAATGAGCCAAACAGTAGCATCACAAACTGAGTATAACTATAAGGTTGTACGCCAATTCGCTATTATGACAGTGATTTGGGGCATCGTTGGCATGAGTATTGGGGTTCTGATTGCTGCCCAATTAGCTTGGCCAGCACTTAACTTTGATACACCATGGTTAACTTACTCTCGACTACGTCCGTTACACACGAACGCAGTAATTTTCGCATTTGGTACCAGTGCACTTTTTGCGACGTCTTATTACGTCGTACAACGTACTTGTCAAACGCGTCTTTTCTCAGACAAACTCGCCGCCTTTTCTTTTTGGGGCTGGCAGCTAGTTATAGTATTAGCAGTAATAACGCTACCGTTAGGTATTACTAGCTCAAAAGAATATGCAGAACTTGAATGGCCAATCGATATTTTAATCGCTGTGGTTTGGATTGTTTACGCAGTTGTATTTTTTGGTACTTTAATTAAGCGTAAAGTGTCGCATATTTATGTTGCTAACTGGTTCTACGCTGGCTTTATTATCACTGTTGCAGTACTTCATATTGTAAACAGTATGGCAGTGCCTGTCTCGTTAACTAAATCATATTCAATCTATGCAGGTGCCGTAGATGCGATGGTTCAGTGGTGGTACGGTCATAACGCTGTAGGTTTCCTACTTACTGCTGGTTTCTTGGGTATGATGTATTACTTTGTACCTAAACAAGCAGGTCGTCCAGTGTACTCATACCGTTTATCGGTAGTTCACTTTTGGGCTCTAATTTCATTATATATCTGGGCTGGTCCTCATCACCTTCACTACACAGCGCTTCCTGATTGGACGCAAAGTTTAGGTATGGTTATGTCTATTATCCTATTCGTACCGTCTTGGGGTGGTATGATCAACGGTATTATGACGCTATCTGGCGCGTGGCATAAACTACGAACTGATCCAGTACTACGCTTCTTAGTTGTTTCATTGTCTTTCTACGGTATGTCTACGTTTGAAGGTCCAATGATGGCAATTAAATCTGTAAATGCGTTATCTCACTACACAGATTGGACAATCGGCCACGTACACTCAGGCGCACTAGGTTGGGTTGCTATGATTTCAATTGGTGCTATTTACCACTTAATTCCTGCGCTATTCGCGCAAGGTCGTATGTATAGCGTTAAATTGGTTAATACCCACTTCTGGTTACACACTGTAGGTGTTGTTTTATACATTGTTGCAATGTGGATTTCAGGTGTAATGCAAGGTCTAATGTGGCGTGCAGTGAATGCTGACGGTACATTAATGTACAGCTTTGTGCAGTCTTTAGAAGCGTCGCATCCTTTCTATATCATGCGCTTTGTAGGCGGTGTATTCATCGTAACGGGTATGTTAGTTATGGCTTATAACGTTTACCGCACTATTTCAGCTGAGAAAGAATCTCTGAAACTAGACGCGCAAGCACAATTAGCATAACGGAGTGAGATGATGAGCAAGAAAAATTCACAAAACAAACATGAAATAGTAGAAAAGAACGTTGGCCTTATGGCTATTCTGACTGTTTTTGCTATTAGCTTTGGCGCGTTAGTTGAGATCACTCCGCTAATGTTTCAAGACGATACAACTAAACCAGTGGAGGGTTTACGCCCTCTTAACGCTTTAGAAATGGAAGGCCGCGACCTTTACGTGCGTGAAGGTTGTTCTAACTGTCACTCACAAATGATTCGTCCTTTTCGTGATGAAGTTGAGCGTTATGGTCACTACTCTGTAGCAGGCGAATCAGTATGGGATCATCCGTTTTTATGGGGTTCTAAACGTACTGGTCCTGACTTGGCTCGTGTTGGTAAGCGCTACTCGGATGATTGGCATTATGCTCACTTAGTTGATCCACGTGCTGTGGTTCCTGAGTCAAACATGCCAGGCTTTCCTTGGTTAGCAGAGAATACGGTTGATACAAGCCTTACTCTGAAAAAACTACAACTTTTCCGTGATACTTTTGCTATTAACCCAGAAAACCCAAAACATCCGGGTTTAGGTTATGGCGATGATGCAGAGCTTCAAGCAGATGTTGATAAAGTTAATGCTATGAATGATGGCAAAGGCGCAACAGAAATCCAAGCTCTCATCGCGTATTTACAGCAACTTGGTACCCACTTGAAGTAAAAAATTATGGATTACGGAACATACAGAGGTATTTTGACTCTGGTAATTTTAGTATTGTTTATTGTGATTGTTGCATGGGCATATAGCAAGCGAAGCAAAACTCGTTTTGACAGCGCTGCTAATGCCATTTTTGAAGATGAAAAAAAACATGACAACACGCTCTCTAACGAGGAAAAGGAGTCTGAAAAATGACTAGCTTTTGGAGTATTTGGGTTATTGTATTAACCCTTGCATGCTTATGCATCATCTTTGGCTTATTAGTTTGGAACTTAAAAAACTATGCTGGCGTAAAAGAAGGTGAAAGCTGTGGACATGAATTTGACGGCATTGAAGAGCTAAATAATCCACTACCAAAATGGTGGACTTACATGTTTTTCGCAACTTTCATTTGGTCAGTATATTACCTTGCAGCTTACCCAGGTTTAGGCAACTGGGAAGGTTTAGGTAAATGGACTAGTTCTAATCAAGGTATTACCTCTTTAGCTGAATCTAAAAAAGCAGTTGCAGAGGCAAAAGCGGATGGTCGCTTTGTAAAACTTGATAAAGAGTACGAAGCTGCAGAAGAACGCTTTGGTCCTATTTTTAATAAACTTGCACAAGTACCAGTTTTAGATTTAGTTAACTCTAAATTTGAAGGTGATGCAGCGCAGCAAGTAGCGCTTGATAATGGTAATAAACATGAGCAAACAGATGGCCAAGTAGCCATTGAAATTGGTCAGCGTTTATTTTCACAAAACTGTGCGCAATGTCATGGCTCTGATGCACGTGGTGGTACTGGCTTCCCTAACCTAACTGATAAAGATTGGTTATATGGCGGAACACCTGACAAAATTAAAGAAACACTTCTTTATGGTCGTATTGCAGCAATGCCAGCTTGGGGTCCTGCTCTTGGCGAACAAGGCGTTAAAGAAATGACAGCACATGTGCTGAGTCTTTCTGGTCGTACTGTTAACCAAAAAGACGCAGACGCAGGTGCCGCTAAGTTTGCAATGTGTGCCGCATGTCATGGTGCTGACGGTAAAGGGTCGGTTGCACATAACCTACCGTTTGGCGCGCCTAACCTGACTGATAACATTTGGTTATATGGTGGTTCTCAACGTGCTGTTGAAGAAACACTTGACCACGGCCGTGCCGGTGTAATGCCTGCATGGAAAGACATTTTAGGTGAAGATAAGATTCACTTATTAACTGCCTATGTTTACAGTTTATCGCAAGATAAATAAGCACGCAGTTAATAAAATGTTTATAAATTAATTTATTTAATTCAATAGATTAATCCAGATCAAAAAAGCCTCCACTGTGAGGCTTTTTTTTAGTCTTTTACGTATAATTCCTATAAAATAACGCTTCCTAAACTAATTTTAGAGACACTATGCAACCTACTCCGTGGTATAAAAATTTTTGGCCTTGGTTTTTAATCTTTTTTCCGTTAGTTGCCATTATTGGCTGTATTAGCTTATTTATTACGGCAATAGGTAATGGTCCAGATATGGTTGTTGACGACTACTACAAAAAAGGTAAAGCAATCAACTTAGAACTTACTAAGTTTGAAAAAGCAAAAGCGCTTTATCTGCATGGCGGATTAAATGTAAGCAATGAGCGCGTAAGCTTTAAATTTACAAAAGGCGACAGCAGCAATGTGCATGTATTAAAACTCTCTTTTTACCACCGCACAATTAAAGCACATGATTTTACCGCTACTCTAACCCCTAATGCGAATCAAGAATTTACAGCACTACTTGATAAGTACACACCAGGTGCCTATTCAGTATTTATTGAGCCTATAGATGGCAGTTGGAAAATGAAAGAAAATATAACGTTACCAACTGAACAAACCGTTTTAGTTACTCCTAATTATAAGTAGTAATAACTATGTCTAACTCTTGCTTTCATTGCCTTGAAAGTGTGCCAAACGGATTTAGCGCAAACGTTATAATTGACGATATTGCCCAGCCAATGTGTTGCATTGGCTGCCAAGCTGTTGCGCAAAATATTGTTGATCAAGGTATGACCGATTATTATAAATACCGAACGGTTCGTGCTGGAAAGGTCGAACAGCTGGTACCTGAACAACTCGCATTTATAAAAAGTTATGACAACGAAGACATTCAAGACGAATTTATAGCCACTAACGATGATATCTCAGAGGTATTATTGAGCGTTGAAGGTATAACCTGTGCCGCTTGTGCATGGCTTATAGAAAAACAACTCTTAAATTTAACCTCAGTTAAGCGTGTTGATGTAAACACATCCACCAACCGCGCGATGATTCAATGGGACAAAACCAACACCCCATTGAGTGAAGTTATTACTTCTTTGGCTAAAATTGGTTATAAAGCCTATCCATTTCAATCAGATATTGAAGCTCAGCAAAAACAACAAACTGCCAAAGCCTATATTCGCCGCTTAGGTGTTGCAGGCTTAATGACCATGCAAGTAATGATGTTTGCGTTCGCCATGTACTTTGGCATGTTTTCAGGCATGGACAGTAACTTTGAGCAGTATTTTAGATGGATCAGCTTGGTACTGGCCTCTCCGGTTATTTTATATAGCGCACTGCCCTTTTTAACCAATGCTATAAATGGATTAAAAGCAAAACAGCTCAATATGGATTTACCCGTATCACTGGCTATTTTTGGCGCATTTGGTGCAAGTTGTTACGCCACATTTATGCAAGTCGGCGAAGTGTATTTTGAATCTGTATGCATGTTTACCTTTTTACTGTTATTAGGTAAATATCTTGAATTTAGAGCGCGTTTAAAAGCCAGCGAGTTTACTGCCAATTTACAAAAATTATTACCATTAACAGCCCGCACCATTAACGAAAGTGGCGAAGAGCTTATAATTGCAGCCAAAAAACTAAAACTTAATGACGTAGTACTTATTAAAGCCGGCGAAACAATTCCTGCCGATGGCGAGCTTATTAAAGGTAAAACTACGGTTGATGAATCAATGATGACGGGGGAACATCAACCCGTTACAAAGTTTATTGGCCATAATGTCTATGCCGGGTGCGTTAACCACGACGGCGTTATTGAAATAAAAATTAATAAAATTGGTCAAAATACACTTTTAAATCAAATTATACGCTTGCAACACAACGCATTAACCAAGCGCCCTAAACTGGTTGAAATTACAGATAAAGTTGCGCAATGGTTTATAGCGTGCCTGCTTATATTTGCTTCACTTACAGCTATTGGTTGGTACCAAATTGATCCTGAACACGCATTTTGGATCACTATTTCGGTTTTAGTTGCTACCTGCCCGTGTGCCCTGAGTTTAGCTATACCTACCGCGCTTACATGTGCGGTGGCAACGCTTACTC
This sequence comes from Pseudoalteromonas sp. NZS11_1, assembly GCF_015864275.1. Classification (NCBI taxonomy): domain Bacteria; kingdom Pseudomonadati; phylum Pseudomonadota; class Gammaproteobacteria; order Alteromonadales; family Pseudoalteromonadaceae; genus Pseudoalteromonas; species Pseudoalteromonas sp. NZS11_1. Next base: position 93,840 of record NZ_JADYXK010000004.1, on the reverse strand, counting down.
GCAAAGGCGTATTAATAAAACAAGCGCATGTGCTCGAAACGCTCTCACAAATTACTTTATTTGCATTTGATAAAACAGGCACGCTTACGCAAGGTAAATTTAGCCTTGATGAAGTAGATATAATCGATAAACAATATACAAAAGCGCAAGTGCTAGATATAGCCGCCATGCTAGAGCGTTATTCTGAGCACCCTATCGCCAGTGCATTTGATGAGTTTACGCCAGCTCACCGCAGTCTTAATAACGTTGAAGTACATCCAGGGCTGGGAATTAGCGCACAAGATGCAACTAATCATTACGCAATTGGTAAAAGTGGTTGGTTTAATAGCAAAAAATCAAATGCACAAGCGAGCTTGTATATAAATAAGCAAGTTGTTGCACGTTTTTACTTTGTTGATAAAGTAAAAAGCGATGCTAAAAAGCTCATAGACTCACTTCAATCGCAAAACTTAACCTGTCACATGTTAACCGGTGACGCGTCAGATGCTGGGCTAAAAGTATCAAAGCAACTTAAACTTGAAAGTGTGCAATTTGGATGTTCTCCACAAGATAAGCAAACCGCCGTTGAGCAATGGTCTTCACAAAATGAAGTCGTTGCAATGGTAGGTGATGGTGTAAACGACAGCCCGGTATTTGCTAGTGCGCACTTATCTATTGCTATGGAAACCGGTGCAGACATATCAAAAAATAGCGCCGATGTAGTGCTTCTTAATAGCGATTTAGCCTCCATTGGTCACTTACTTAATGTAGCAAAACAAACCAGACGTATTATTAAGCAAAATCTTGCGCTGTCTTTATTGTATAATGCTTCAATATTACCACTGGCAGCGTTGGGCTTAGTTGCTCCTTGGATGGCTGTTATTGGCATGTCTGCCAGCTCAATTATTGTGATTAGTAATTCACTAAGGCTATTAAAGTTATGAGCATAATTTACATTTTGATCCCTATCGCCATTTTGTTCGTCATTATTGCTATTGGTGTTTTCTTTTGGGCCGTAAAAAGCGAGCAGTTTTCGGATTTAAACAAGCAAGGTCATAGTATTTTGTTTGAAGATGACAAAGAGCAACATAAAAAAAGTAATGATTGACCCTCTTTATACCAGCGCATTTTTAATGGGGCTAATCGGTAGCGGTCATTGCATTGCTATGTGTGGTGGTATTGCAAGCTCATTACAACTGGCAAGTGACAAACGTAAAACATTTACCTATTCATTTGCTTATAATATTGGACGTGCACTGAGCTATATGGTTGCAGGTGCACTTGTTGCTGGTATTAGCAGCCAATTTGCAAGGCAAAACACCTCCTTCTCTTTAGTACTTTCGTTCATTGCAGCTATTTTTATGCTCCTCGTTGGCGTGTATATAATGCGCTTGGGCCCTACTTTGCAATGGTTAGAGAGAATAGGTAAAACCTTGGTGTGGCAACACATTGTTAAACTAAATAAATATTTAATGCCTATTAACTCTCCTTTTAAAGCCCTAGGTTACGGTGCTTTGTGGGGATGGCTGCCTTGTGGACTTGTATACTCAGCGCTTACATGGGCGATGACTAGCCCAAGTGCCCTTGACGGTGCCTTAGTTATGCTTTGCTTTGCTTTGGGTACTTTTCCCGCGATGATCACATTAGGCGTTACCGCACAAAAACTAAATACTATTATTAACCATCCATGGACCCGAATTGTATTAGGCAGTGTTATAATTTGGTATGGTATCTACTTATTGATTATTGCAACTGACAAACTGGTACATTAATCTATTCGCATTATTAACCTTTAAGGTTATTTTGCAGTCGTGTATAAAAATCAAACGGATTAAATTATGGATTTCTCTCAAAGTCGCGCTAAAGGTAATTGTGCTATTAGCTGTAATAACTGCAGTATTAGTCAATTGTGTTTGCCATTTTCACTCAATGGCCAAGAAATGGACAAGCTTGACGAAATTATTGAGCGAAAAAAACCACTCCATAAAGGCGACTATCTATTTGAATCAGGTGCACCTTTACAGGCTATTTATGCGGTTCGTTCTGGTTCATTTAAATCGTACACGTTATCGGAGCGAGGTGATGAGCAAATTACCGGCTTTCATTTAGCGGGCGACCTAGTTGGTTTTGACGCAATAAGTAAAATGACTCATCCCAGTTTTTCGCAAGCACTTGAAACGTCAATGGTGTGCGAAATCCCATTCGATACTCTTGATGAACTATCAGGAAAATTACCAAAGCTTCGCCAACAAATAATGCGCTTAATGAGCAGTGAAATTACATACGATCAAGAAATGCTGCTATTACTCAATAAAAAATCAGCAGAGGAACGCTTAGCTAGTTTTATTTATAACTTGTCGGAGCGTTTTGGTGAGCGTGGTTTTTCGCGTAAAGAATTTAGATTTACGATGACTCGCGGTGAAATTGGTAATTACTTAGGTCTAACAGTAGAAACCATTAGCCGTTTATTGAGTCGTTTTCAAAAAGCTGACTTAATTAAAGTAGAGGGTAAATTTATTACAATTTTAGATAATGATGCCTTGGCTAAAACAGCGGCGATAGTTAAGCCTCGCTAAATTAAATAGTTTGATTTAGAACAACAATTTATATGCTACCCCTTTATCTGTTTTATATTTACGTTACACTAAATGTACACCCGTTAGGTAAATGGAGTAGCATATGAACACTATTAAACGCATTATTGCGGTTATTGACCCCACCAAAGATGATCAACACGGTTTAGCACGTTCAATAGATTTAGCTAAAAAATCTGGCGCAAGTATTACCGCCTTTATGACGGTTTACGACTTCTCTTACGAAATGACAACTATGCTATCTGGCGATGAACGCGAAGCAATGCGCGATGCCGTACTAAAAGATCGCCAGCTATGGCTAAACGATTTAGTGTCCCCTTACAAAGATATAAATATTGAAACCCAAGTGGTTTGGCATAATCGTCCTTACGAAGCCATAATCGATACTGTAATTGATGAAAAGTACGATTTAGTAATTAAAGGCACACATCAACATGGTGCACTTAAATCAGTTATTTTTACCCCGACCGATTGGCACTTAGTACGCAAATGCCCAGCTCCGGTATTATTTGTAAAAGAAATGGCATGGCCAGCAAACGGTAATATTTTAGCTGCTGTAAATGCGGTTAGTGAAAACGAAGAACATGTAGCACTTAATAAACGCGTTATTAAAGACGCACAATATTTATGTGAACTTGCCAACGCAAAACTTAATTTAGTTAATGCCTACCCTGCAACTCCTATTAATATTGCCATCGAAATTCCTGAGTTTAACCCAGGACTTTATAACGAATCAGTTAAAAAGCATCATCATGAATCAACCAATGCACTTGCTGCAGAGTTTAATTTAAACCCAGAGCAATGTTTTATTGAAGAAGGCCTGCCAGAGGATGTAATCCCTGATGTAGCGAAGCGGTTAAATAGCGAATTAGTTGTTATTGGTACCGTAGGTCGCACGGGCTTAAGTGCCGCTCTTGTAGGTAATACAGCAGAGCATGTAATTGATAGCCTAGACTGTGATGTACTGGCACTCAAACCCGATGGTTACGTGAGCCCTATGGCAAAGGATTAATTTTAAGCCTTATGTACAAGTTATAAGCGAGTTATTTTTACGTGTTAATAAGGCATGTTTAAATCAATTTTAATTACATCCTAAACTCGCATATTCAGGTGGTTTGGGTATAATACGCCCCTTTATTTTTAGCAAATAACTTTGCTGTATTGTTTTACTAGGGGGCGTAATTGTCACACTCAGATCAAGCTAAAGCTCAATTTAACTTAAATAAGCTGCAAAAGCGTTTACGTCGCCAAACTGGTCAAGCCGTTATGGACTTCAATATGATTGAAGAGGGTGACCGTATAATGGTATGCCTTTCTGGCGGCAAAGATAGCTACACAATGCTTGAAATGCTTCAACATTTAAAACGTGTAGCACCTATAAAGTTTGATCTCGTTGTTGTAAATCTTGATCAAAAACAACCTGATTTTCCTGAGCATGTTTTACCCCAGTATCTTGATAAATTGAATGTTGAATACAAAATTGTAGAAGAAGATACTTACAGTATTGTTACCGATATTATCCCCGAAGGTAAAACAACGTGTTCACTTTGCTCACGCTTACGTCGTGGTATTTTATACCGCACAGCAAAAGAGCTAGGGGCTACTAAAATAGCCCTTGGTCATCACCGTGACGACATGATTGAAACATTGTTTTTAAATATGTTTTACGGCGGAAAGCTAAAAAGTATGCCGGCTAAATTAATGAGTGATAACGGCGAGCATATGGTTATTCGCCCACTTGCATACTGTAAAGAAAGCGACATAAGCCAATACGCATTTGTACAAGGTTACCCTATCATTCCGTGTAACCTATGTGGTTCGCAAGAAAACTTACAGCGTAAACATACAAAAACAATGCTCGCTAAATGGGATGCGGAGCACCCGGGTCGTATTGAAAGCATTTTTACAGCAATGCAAAACATAGTGCCTTCACATTTAGCTGACGCCGACTTGTTTGATTTTAAAAACTTACAAACAGGTGAAGTAATTGATGGTGGCGATATAGCCCTTGATAAACCAGATATTCCTAAAGTGCCTGTTGCTAATGAGCTTGATGAACAAGAAGCGCCAAGTGTAGTTACTATAAATCTAAGCTAACAAATTTAAGGAGGTTGTATTTATGTACAACCCTCTTAAATTTTCCAATTCAGCATTGCGTTCTATTTTTAACTCTCAGCTAAGCCTTGTAAAAATTCCAAACTTAACTTTTCTTGTGCATTAGCCTGATATGGTAATTGCTGCAAGCTATCGTACGAAAAATCGTTAATATCAAAATGACTTATTTCACTATTCCCAAAGCTGTTTCGCTCACCTGGGCTTGGCGACATTCTCTCAATAACAAAGTCGCTTAAGCGCATATCTGTAATGCCTTGTGGTAATACCGACCAGTGGGCTTTCAAATTAAGTGTTTGGCTTCCTTGTGCTAACCGCTCTTTAGATACTAAATGAGCAAGTGGTGTATCGCCACTGTATAAATTAGCCCTAACACGATACAAACCACTTTTTACTACCGCTATGTTAGCTGGCAAAATCATGTTTTCGTTTTGTGCATAAGCAGTTTCAAAACCTGTTAAAGTTGCACTAGGCGGCATATATTGAATTTGTGCAACTACGGGAACTTTTTTACCGGCAACATCACCCTCTACAAACACTTGTAAGCTACGAGGGTAATCTTCATCCTCTTTAAATGTAATAATTGCTTCACCGTCACGCGCATTGCCTGTATGGGTATTTAACACTTCTTTTGTATCTGTATTTGCAAGCTCAACGACCACTTTTCCAAGCCCTTGAGCGCTTATCTTTATTGTTATTTCTTCTGGGTATACAAAACGATATTGCTTAAGACTTAACGTTAAAGCATCGCCACTTTCATCAATAGGGCTCGATACCGGGTAGAATTGATTTGGCTTTAATCGGTCTTCATCTAATGGACTCAATGGCTGAGAATAAGGAGGAAATTTAAGTGCACTTTCATATTGCATAACCACTTGCTGCGCTGCTTTTGTTAAGTCTTCATTAAACGCGATTTGTTTTTTTGATTGTGTTTTTTTTGCTGTAGGTACATCTATAGGGATCACTTTTACTGGCGATAAATCAGCTACGCTCGCACTGTGTTTAACCTGAGGTTTTATTGGCTCAGCAACTTTATGAGCATCATTTTTACCTGTAAACCATAGCGAGAATAAAATAGTGCTAATAATTAAAGCAACGACATAAAATTTTTTCATTTTTATATTTCAATCTTTTATAAGGCGTATAGTTTTTAACTACACGCCTTGTATGTTATGGAATCACATTATAAATAAGTGCTGATGCGCTTAAATTATTTGAATCCTTAATATAACGATATTGTTTTTTCCAAAACCAACTACCTGTAGTTTTATCAAACGTATTAAAACCTACAGTGTCACCTTCCACATTTACGTTATTCATGGCTATTGTTACATTACCTTTTCGCTGCGCGTTATGTATTTCGTTATGGCTATAACTGTCACTCATCATCATTGGATAATGGTTTGGCATAAAGCTACTTACTGCATCACCTTGCGATTTTAAATGGCCATTTGTATCAATACTGCTGCTACAACTTCCAAACGAGCCAGCCGAACTGGCACCACATGAAGAGTGCGATGCAACAACCGAATCATCATTGCCTTTTAAAAAACCCCCCGTTAAACCCAAATATGCATTTCCATCTGCAACAAAGCGTAAACGAGGTGTACGTGCATCAGGAAATGGAGATATTTTACGTGCATTATTCACTTTTAAATCGTGTAATACACCAACGGCCTCGGTTACATCACTTCCTAGCCACCACTTGAGTGCTGCATCGACCGCAAAGTTCCATGATGCGCCAGTTAAAGCACTAACAGCTACGTCAGCCAGCTCACTTCCACCACCCGCGCCTGCTAAATCAAACGTAGCAACAATATTAAGCGGCTCTAAGCCTTCGTTTTCTAACCAGTTTTCTTGATTATCAATAATATGGCGTGCAACTAAGTCTCCTGTTGAATGTGTTACAAATACACAGCCATCACTGCATAAATTAGAGCGTGAAATTTGCTTTAGCTTTGGCCACACCCAATCGGTAGCAATTTTACCTTCAATACGTTCATAAGCAGGCCAATCAATTCGCTCATCTGCACGATTATTCCAGTACGATTGCCAATATGTTTCACCATCATTGATTATATCACTACCCGACTTATTTGTTATTTGCGAAGTTTGTAACCCATGAATTAATATAATTTTGTAGTCTTTACTCGCTGCAGAAAAGCTCATTAACATAGCTAACCCCGCACCAATTAGGTGGCTTGGCTTAATTAATTTGTGTGTGCGCTTTGTGTTGTTCATACAATTCCTTAATGTTGTGTACTTAATATTTTATTATCATTTAAGGTATTCATGTTGGTTTACATAAGCTTGTCAGCTTAGGTGTTCACTAGGGTCTGTTGCTCTTTGCGGATTAAAATTTGTTCAAACTAGAGGCTATTTAATCACGGCGCGAGATTTGTAACCTAGTGGGCTCGGTAACTGCTCCTGCGTTACTCTACTGGCTTACATCCATTTAAGAATAAGTAAAAACCGAGCAACAAAGAGTAAATAGCCTCTAGAAAGTACCCTTTGGGCAGCGTCTGTTTGGCATTAATGCTACGTTATCGCCTATTTATGGGGAACAACCACACTACTTAGGCTCTGCCTTGCCTAAATACCAAACAGACTGCTGCAAATTCAACCTTTAAAGATCAACAGACTCTAGTATTAGGAACAACGAACAAAAATGCAACAACTTATTATCATTTAGGGAAGAGAAGAAACTTATTTCATACTGATTAATGAGTTAATAGAGGTATAGTTGTTATATTTGAAATTATTAGATGGGTTTCAAGGGATATATTGAGGGTAGTAAGATTAAAGCGGATACCATTGAAAGTGCCCGCTTTAGAATAAGGACGAAGCTAATCTAACCGTTAGCTTTAAGTTCACTGGTAAATTGTCCAATCGCATTTACAACTTCTTGTGCACCTTGTTGGATCTCTTGCATCACTTCACCAGATTCTTTAGATAACGCCAAGCCTTGCTCTGCCTTCTCTTTACCTTTTTCTATTACAGCCACCGTATTTTGGGTTTGTGATTGGTTGCGCTGTACAACTTCTACAATTTCTTCTGTTGCTTTTGAGGTACGCGATGCAAGCAATCGAACCTCGTCTGCAACCACAGCAAAGCCTCGTCCCTGCTCGCCAGCTCTTGCCGCTTCAATTGCGGCATTTAATGCTAATAAATTTGTTTGCTCAGCAATACTACTAATGCTTTGTACAATACTTGATATTTGCTGCGACTGCTGATCAAGCGCTGAAATTTCATTTGCAGCTTGCTCCATGTTAATAGCCAGCTCAGTCATTACTGCGACTGTATCTTGTATAACGCTCGCGCCTTGCTCTGCTTTTTTATCAGTTTGGGTTGAGGTGCTATAAGCAATTTCGGCAGCTTGTGATATCGCAATTTCTTGATTTACTTGATCAGTGATAACAGTTGCAAACTTCATCACTTTATAAAGCTCATTCGCGTCATTTGAGATTGGGTTATATGACGCTTCTAGCCAAACAATGTTGCCATGTTTATCTACACGCTTAAAACGCTCAGCAATAAACTTACCTTCTCTTAATTTAGCCCAAAATTGCAGATACTCTTGGGAGTTATACTCTGAAGCCTCACAAAACGTACGGTGATGTTTACCTAGTATTTCACTTTCTTGATAACCCATTGCAGCTAAAAACTGATCATTTGCTTTTAAGACATGGCCCTCTAAATCAAATTCAATTACCGCCATAGAGCGATATATCGCTTTAATAGTATCGCTTTGCTCGCGAGAAGCCGTAATTGTTTTTGTAAGTACACTTCCGAATATAGAAAAATAGAGCAACTGATCTTGCTCCCCTTTTACTGGATGTACTATTAAACGTAACCATTCAGCTTTACCATCGCTGCGCATAACTTGCAATGCACCGCCCCAATGCCCTTCTTTTTTAATAGCTTGCTGTAGGCTTTTAAATTCTGAAGATTGACGAGACGAATCTGTAATAAAATCGTCAAAAGAATTATTAGTTAGATCATCTTCACTGTAGCCTAGGTTTTCTAAAAACTTATCATTGGCGTGCGAAATTCGGCCATCATAAAGAATGTTTAGTACTAACATCTCTCGGTAAAGCCCTTCCCATACTTGTTGTAATGGGTAAAGTTCAGCTTTTAGAGAAGCTATTTCGTTTTGTTTATTTTTAGAAAAAAACATTAATATCCCTACTAATACATTCGATATGAAATGAAATTAATTTTATTATAGAAGATATCATTTATAACGCGATAAATAATAAGAGCTTTAATTACTAGATTCAGAAAGTTTTAAAATAGCCAATACATAAACACTGGTATCTACAAATATGTGGATACATCAATAAAATAACTTCTATGTCCCAGCAGAACCTTTAATTCTCAAACTTTAATCTTTCATACAATCCAGACGCTCTCGATACGCTTTTATTCATTGCTAATTGCAGTACTTTTTCGTCAGCCACCAGCTCAAACTTATTTTTAGCGCGGGTTATTCCCGTATACACTAATTGCCTGTTAATACCCATGCGCGCTTGTTTTAGCGGTGGCAGTACCATGGCTGTGTAGCTAAACTCTGAACCTTGTGATTTATGAATAGTCATTACATAGACTTTATCGTGCGCAGGGAGTCGTGCTGGCGAAAATGCTCGTTGATTACCTTGCTCATCAATAAATATGGCTTTGAGCTGATTACTTTCATCGGGCATTAAAATACCAATATCACCGTTAAATAACTTAAGTTGATAATCGTTTTGGCTCACCATAATAGGCATACCCGTATAGTGGTGAGTATTAGGACTTACGGTAATTAAACCTTGCTGTTGCAACACACGCTCTATTCGTTGATTTAAGCTATGAACGCCGTAATCGCCCTCTCGCACTGCAGCTAAAAGCTGATAACTTGCAAAAGCAGCATGCACCTTTGCAACACCTGCCCCTTGGGCTATTAAGTTAAGATACTTTGCATAATGACTTGCTGCACTTTTAACGAGCTTTTCAATCGGTTTTGCTACAAAGTCGTAATCTAAAATTACATCGTTAAAACGCCCTTCAGTACTTTCTTGCTCTACGTAATTTAAAATACCGGTGTTATTGGTGTTTACCGCAAGTGCGAGTTGACCAATACCGCTTTGTGCGTCAAATCGATAACTGTGCTGTAAAAAGGCAATGCAATCTGCAAGTTTAAATTCACTCACGCTTTGCGATACGAGTTTAGGTTTATTATTAAAACATAAACTATTTAGCTCATCACAACGTGCTTGCGAGTAGCGTGGCGTTTGCCCAAGTGTTAAACCTTGGCATAAATCGCTCATTACACTGCCGGTATCTACCGAGGCAAGCTGATCTTTGTCACCTAGGAGTATTAATCGCGCGTGCGCAGGAAGTGCTTCTATTAATTTAGCCATCAGCGATAAATCGACCATACTGGCTTCATCAATAATTAGCACATCTAAATGCAGCGGATTGCTTTTGTTATGCCTAAATTTATTAGTAAACGGTTTTACGCCCAATAAGCGATGAATAGTTTGAGCGTTTTGTGGTATCAGCGTTTTAATATTATCAGGAATAATTGTTAGTTTATTTTTAGCACCTAAGACTGACTCACTCAAGCGTGCAGCGGCTTTACCTGTAGGGGCCACAAGTTTAATGCTAAGCGGGGCGGTTTTATAAAGTGACTGTAAAATAGCCAACAACTTAGTCACTGTAGTGGTTTTACCTGTGCCAGGCCCACCCGTGATCACACTAAAGCCTTTGGTGGCGGCAATCGCACACGCCACTTTTTGCCAATCAGTTTCAATTGTTGAATCAGCAGGAAAATAGGTATTTAAAAGTTCAGCCAATACTTCATTATTAATATTGAGCTTTCGCTCGCTCATGCTTAGTAATCTATCTGCGAGTGTTTGCTCATAACCTGCAAGGCGCGCAAAATAAAGTCTCTCGTTAAACAGCTGCAGTGGTTTACTTGCGCCTACGCTTTCATGGTTTTGTAAGTAACTGAGCGCTGTTTGTACATTAAAGTCATCACTAAACGGGCTTAGCGTACTGGGTACATTACCATCGAGTTTATTAAAGTCACTTTTGCGCAAGTTAAAAGGATTGCTCCAATCAACTTCATTTAAGGTTAGGCAGCTATGCTGGCTTTGCTGCGATAAGCACAGCAATAAAATAATATAAAACAGTTCATTGTGAGTTTGCTCAATGTCATTAGCACACAGTAATTCAGCGAGCTTCACATCAACTACACGCAGTCGATTTTGCGCTAATAAATACTCAAGTAACGGGACTTCGGTAATCGTATTATTTAACACAATGTCCTCTAATGGGGCATCTTGTGCTACATTTTTTGAAGTAAGAGGCTCTGCAGCTTCATTATTAAGTGTCTCGTCAATATCGTCAAACAATCCAGGTTGCTCATTTAAATCGCTCATAGCATAGCTCCTTGGCTAAATAAGCCATCTAAAATAGTTACTTGCTCTACAGTTAGCTTTTTAAAGTACACGCCTTGCCCTGCCGGCATTCCACGTAAAAACGTGTAATACACGCCGCCTAAATGGGTTTCTATTGAGTAATCAGCTATACGTTGTTTTAATAAACGATGCAGTGCTACGGTGTAAATTAAATACTGTAAATGATACTGATGACTGCTCATCGCTTGCTCAAGCATATCGCCTTCGTAATCAGCTGGCGTACTGCCTAAATAATTAGACTTATAATCTAAAATATAATACTTGCCTTGGTAGCAAAATATTAAATCGACAAAGCCTTTTAACAAGCCCTTTACGTGCGAAAATTCAAGCTTACTTTGCGTAAAGCCAAAATGTTTAACCAGCATTTCGTTGAGCTTTGGTGCACTTAAGCTCTCAAGTGGTAAATTAAACTCCATTTCGACTAGGCAGTCATTGGGTGTAAGCACACCTAATGAAAGAAGGCTGTTTTCTAGAGAGCTTTTATCTAGGGGGCACGCAATAACATCAAGCACCCACTTTTCAGCCACTTCTCGCCATTGCTCACCTATGTGATACTTTTCAAGGCTGCGCTTAACTACCTCAGATAAGTTTTGCTCGGTATTAGTTGGGTGAACTATTGGGCTAATAAAATCTATTTGTTCAAATATTTCGTGCAAACAGCTACCCGGCTTTGGCCCTTTAGGAAAACTATAAGGTGATGGCAGTTCGTCCTCTTGCACTGCAAACTCGTCTTTTTCGTGATCTTCATCACTTCGCCCTGGGGCTAATTGGTCGCTATGCTTTTTAAAGCTTAACGCACTAAAGCTGGTTGCTCGCCAGTTACGCTCAATATTTGCCGTTACTTTATTAACACTTAACGTTTGCTGCGCAATTTTGCTATTACTAAAACAAAGCGTGCCCTGCTCTAATAATGTTTGTGAGGTAAATTGCTGATAGCTCATCGCGCTATTAGCGTCGCAAAACTCACTTAAATGCGTGCGCCATGTTTGGCTACTGGCAAGTTCAAGCCCTGCAAATAAAACATGCCCCAGTGCACTACTTTGCATAGCCAAGCGGCTACTTTGTCCTTGCCCAATGTTATAAACACCAAGCGCACAAAAATGTACGGCGCGAGTAAGTGCTACATAAAGCAGGCGTAAATCTTCAGCTAGGCGTTCTTGTTCTGCTTTTTGAAGGGCATCTTCGTCTTTACTTAAATCGTAAACTAGCTTGCCATTATTATGATAAAGCGCTTCTTTTGTTTCGCGATAGCCACTGGCAAACGGCATAAATACCAGTGGGTATTCAAGCCCTTTTGAGGCATGCATAGTGACAATTTTAACTAAATTGGCGTCACTTTCTAGGCGCACTTGTACTGTTTCGCCATCTTGTTGGCTTACCTTTTGTGCAAACCATCGCAGCAAACGCAGCGTGCCTTCAAGCTCTATTTGTTTTTGCTGAAGTATTTCGCCCAAGTGCCTAAAGTCCGTCAGCCAACGCTCAACGTTATATCCCAACCCTTGCCATTTAGCGCTAAGCTGGTTATGGCTCATTAAGCGCTCAAGCATGGCCATAGCGCCTTGCTTGTTCCAAATGTGGCTAAGTTGTGCAAAAAAGTTTAAATGCTCTTGCCATTTATTTTCATCATCGGCTAGTGCATGTATTTCGTTATAACTTAAACAAAATAATGGACCAGCTAAAACACCGCGCAGCAATGACTCGTCATATTGACCATGCAGCGCCGTTAAAAAGTTAAGTAGGTGATGGCTAAGCTCTTGACTAAAAACACTTTCGCGCGATAAATACACGCTGGCTATTTTGGCTTCGCTAAGCGCTTTTTTCATTATTTGTGCTTCAACACGGTCGCGCACTAATATACAAATATCGGCAGCGCTTACAGGGTTACTGCCAATGCACGCGTCCCCCTGTTTAGCTTTTTCAAGCAGGGTCACTATTTTATTAGCAAAGTGAGTGGCTAAATGCGCTTGCCCTACACCTTTGTTAGTTGGTTTGTTCTTTTCATCGGCGGCTTCATCTACAAATACATTAAATTCGAATGCGGTAGCGGGTTTGCCATCAATTAAAAAAGAGTCATCCGCTTTTTTGCCTTTAGCAGCTACTGCGTTAAAGGGTATAGCGTCGTTATAAATAAAGCTGTTAGCGTGTTTGCCAAATAAACTATTAACGCTATTTACTATATCGGTGCTTGAGCGAAAGTTAGTACCCAGCGTAAATTGCTGATCAATCTGCACTGCCTCTTTTGCGCCAATATACGTAAAAATATCCGCGCCCCTAAAGCCATAAATAGCCTGTTTGGGGTCGCCTATCATGGCAAGCGTGGTATTTTGTTGCCCATAAATTTTACTAAAAATACCGTACTGAATCGGATCGGTATCTTGGAATTCATCAATCATGGCAACCGGAAACAACTGCGCAATTTTTTGCGCCAGTACGTCGCCTTGCTCGTTATTAAGCGCACTGTGTAAATTGGTCAGTAAGTCATCTGGGGTGATCACGCTTTGCTCTTGCTTGCGCTTAACTATTGCAGCTTTTACCCAGCGTGCTGCATGTTGTATAACTGCTATTTTAAGCCCTTGGTTTATGGTGTTATTAAGGGCGGCAAGCTCGTCAAATTGACTCAGTAATGGATGCACAAATAATGGCTGATTCTTTTTATAATTGCCTGCATCGCTTAGGTTTTCTGTACTCCACACTTCAAACGAATACTTGCTAGTGCCAAATTCAAAAAACAAATCGCCGCCTAAACAAAATGTCTCAAGCGCACTAAGGCTGCCTTTTCGTGCTGGCGTTTTAGACCCGCTTAAACCCGAGCCTTTAATAGCACCTATAAACTCTTGCTCTAATACCGCTTTTTTAAATGCGGGTACACAGGTTATGTACTCGTCGCGGGCTTTCCACACATCGTCTAATTTTATTTGTGGTGTAATGTGCGCATTGGCTTTATTTAAAATGCTCGCCACTTGAGCGAATAAAGCCTCTGGTGCGGCAAATACATCTAAAATAGCATCGGTGCGCTCTTTGTTAAGTGGGTATACAAACGCACGCCAAAAATCTTTAATAGTTTCGAGCAGTATGTCGCGCTCATCTAAAATAAATTCGAGATTAAATGCCACACCCGACTCAAACGCATGTTGTTTTAGCATCCGCTGACAAAAGCCATGAATGGTAAAAATAGCGGCTTCGTCCATTGATTTAGCAGCTGCATCGAGCAAATCAAACGCGCGGTGTTTATCATCAATTTTGGCAATTACGCCTTCAATGAGTTCGTCATTTGGGTCTTGCCCAAGCAGTGCGTCGCGTGCAGCAATGATTCGGCTGCGTACGCGGTCTTTAATTTCTTGGGTGGCGGCGTCGGTAAAGGTTACAACCAAAATTTGCTCAACACTGAGCTGCGTATTTAACTCACCTTCTATTTGCATACCTAGTAAGTAACGTAAATACAGCCCCGTAATTGTATAGGTTTTGCCGGTACCCGCACTGGCTTCTATTAAACTTTGACCAATGAGCGGCATAGTAAGAGGATTAAGCGCTTGCATGGTCACTCTCCTTTGCGTGTTCAAATAAAGGCGTGAGCAATTTATCACTCCATTTTATAAATTCTTCTTGGCAGTCATTTAGCGATTGCACCGTTAAGCGAATATACGGGTTTTCGCCCTCGCCTCGCCCTATGTATTGCGGGCTAAATTTGCTCATTGCTTTTGTTATATCGCCGCCGCTTTTAACGTATTCATAACCACTTACCGGAAAAAACGGCACAGGCTCTGCGCGCAGCGCTTTGTATAACTCAAACCAATCGGCTAATAGTGCATCCGCATCGGCTTTGTTTATGGGCGCAAAGGTAATTTGCTTATCAAGCCCAAGTAACAATGTTTCTACTTGTTGATCCATACTTTGCGCTGCAAGGTGATAAATAAAGCCTTTAATTAAATCTTTCGCTTTAATACTGGCGCTGCGATAAAACACTTGTTTTTGCAAATAAACATGATTTAGCCAGCCCTCTATTTTGGTGCCTTCAATGGTAAGCAAAACTTCTATCGGCTCACTTTTCCCGCCTTTAATGTGCTCTTTTACTTGCCCTGCAAGCGCATCAACTCGGTGCTCCATACTCTCAAATATGAGGCTGCCTACATTGGCTTGAGGTAACTCACCTCGCTGCAGTATTTGCTCTGTACTCAGCGGTTGCTCGTTTATATTGGCTTTAAGTATTTCATCAAGGTAAAAATAACGGCGCAGTGCATCTAGGCTAAATGGTTCTTCGTCTTTTGCTACTTCGTTAAATTGTGGCAGGCGTAAACCTAATGTTTGCTGATAAAAGCTCTCTTGTGCGCTGCACACACTTCTAATAAACACATCGAGATCTTGCTGCTCTGGCACAGTCACATCAAGTGCAATAACTGGCTCTGGTTTAATTGACTCACTTGGCAGCCAAATTGGGTTGTAACTGTGGTTACTCAGCACAGTATTAGCTTGCTCATCGGCTAAATAGTAATGGCTATTAAAGGGCTGTAAATGCTGCTGATTGATTAGACATGCGGGCAGCGTTTTTTCACTCTTTTCGTTTAATACAAAACTACGGCCAATATATTCTAACAGCTCACTTACAAGCGTTGATGGCATGCGCGGTTGGTTATCAAAACACGAGCGACCAATGTAACTCATGTATAAGTTGTCGCGGGCACTCAGTAGCGCTTCTAAAAATAAGTAGCGATCATCTAATTTACGTGATCGGTCACCTTTTTGCTTTTTAGAATAGGGCACTAAGTCAAAACCAATGGGTTGTACGTTACGCGGGTAGTCAGCATCGTTTAAGCCCAGCATGCATACCACTTTAAATGGTACGGCGCGCATGGGCATAAGCGTACAAAAGTTTACTTGCCCGACCAAAAATCGCTGCCCTACGCCTTTTTCTTGAATGCCTTGTTTAATTAAATAACTAACAATACGCTGCGAAACCGCTTTACTGTAATCGCCGTTGTCGTGGTGTTTTTGTATTTCTTCGAGCACGTTTTGAAGTACTAATAAATCCCAACTGTCATCGCTTTCACTTTCGTATATGGCGTTTAACAGCTCGCTTAAAATATGCGCTTTATTGGTGAGCGTATCATCGGGCGTTAGCTGCTCTTTAAAGCTTTGCAGTACATCAATAAAGTGCACGAGCTTATTGAGTGTATCGAGCGCCATGCCTTCTACTTCGTCAGCGCTGTAAATACCGTTAAACGGGCATTGTTCGTCGCGCATAGCAATACCAAGCAGTAAACGGTTAAGCCCATGTTGCCAGGTATTTAAATCGATAGCGGGTAAATCAAAGCTGCTTTTATGCGCTGCGTTTATACCCCATTTAACCCCAACACGTTCAAGCCAGTATTGAATTTGCTCGTATTCGTGCGCTTCAAGCCCAAATTTTTCGGCTATTTGCGTAACTTGTAATAAATCGAGAATATCCGACACACCAAAGCGCGAAAACGGTAAGTTAGCTAAACTCGCAAATGAGCTAAGGACAGGCTTTTCTTGCTCTATGGCTAAATCGGCCAATGCGTAAGGAATAAAGCGGCTGCCTTGTGCCCCGCCAAATACGGCTTCAATGTAAGGGCTGTAAGTGCCTACATCGGGCATCATGACAATTATGTCTTTGGGGGTAAGCGCTGGGTTTTGATTAAATAAGTTAAGTAAGTAGTCGTGCAAGCGCTCAACTTCCCTTAGCGGTGTATGGCAATCGCTGAGCGTAATACTGGTGTCGGTTGCGCTGATTGGTAACTTACCTTCGTCGTTTATAAACCACTCTTTGTTATCTGTCAGCGATTCGCCTTTAAACGCAAGCTGATAAATCTCGCTTTGTACTTGCCCTAGTAAGGTGTCGTCAAACACATCAATAAAACCATCAATCCAACGGGCATCTAACTGTACAAGTTGTTCAAAATAGTCGCGACCTAATTTACCCCACGACGATAACAACGGATTACCAATAAAGTAGTATTCTTCATCTGGATTGGTTTGTTTTTTTTGTTGTGCTTCCACCAGCGGCATTTTGGCGTATTTAGCGCTTATTTTAGCTGCTGTTTTTTCATCTATAATATCGCCCCAGTAATGCTCACTTGGGTTAAAAAAGAATAATATAACCTCGGTTTTTTTACTCAGCGCTTCAAATACGTCTAGCTGGGAACTGGCAATCGCCGATATACCAAATAAGCTAATGCGTTGTGGCAGTAAGCTATTATCCATGGTTTCAAGTGCTGCAAGTAACTGCCCTTGCATATTAGCGCGATGAAATTGGCTTTGCCCAAGCTCTTGGCTTAGTTTTACAATGCGTCGCCATAAGTCAGGTTGCCATGGGGCAATGGCTACATCTACGTCATCAAGGTCATCTTTGCCGCTATCCCATGTGGCTATCCAGTGCGGTCGGTACATTAAATATTGGTCGTACACATCGGCTATTTTTTCGCACAGCGCAAAGGTTTTTTGCCCGTCGATATCGCCCTCTAAATAAGTTTTTAGCGGCAAATATAATGGCTCGTCAATACAGGTTGGTAAAATTGCGAACAGCTTCCAAGCAAGGTTGGGCTTATTAAATGCCGACTCTTTAGGGACATTTGGCAGTAATTGCTGATACAACTGCCAAATAAAGCTCGACGGCAGCGGAAAATCTACCTGCGCCGCAACCCCTAAGTTTTCGCTCAAACCTATTTTTAACCACTGCGACATACCCGGCGATTGCACTAGCACTACTTCTTTGTCGAACGGGCTTTGCAATGGGTTTACTTTTAACAGCTGGTGGAACTGCGCTTGCAGGGCTTCCATCCGGTTTGATTGAATAATATTTAGCATATAACACTGACCTTGCTTGAGATAAAACCAGTGTAAGATATTTTCAATATTAGGGGTAGCGCAAACGGGTAATTGGCTTTAATAAATCAGAGAGTTAAGAACTAACTTACAGATTTTATACGCACAGCATCTATTTTATATACTGTGCGTAGTAGTGAGTTTATTTATAAGGGCTAATACTTGATAAACTAAAGTCACTTTGCATTATTACTTCGCCATCAATGCCTTTTAATTTAAGTGAAATAGTGGGGTCAATTTGCTGCCAGTCTATGCTTAAATCACCATAATTTACGTTATGAGTAAAATTCCCTACTCGGTGTTTGTTAGGGCTTACATCTTTCCACTTTTCAGTTAAGCCAGAGCTGGTCATCTCAATTAATGGGTAATCAAGGTTTTGCTGATACTTTGATACTTCACCCCAGTGCGTATCGCCGCTGATGATCACTACCCCATTTACTTTATGCTTTTTAATCAATGCAAATAAACGGTTTCTATCTTCAGGAAAGTTTGCCCATGACTCCCAACCTGTAAAATCGGGTAAAAGCTGTAAGCTTGAGGCAATCAATTTTATTGCAGCAGGCTTTTTAAGCTCTTGTTCAAGCCATTGCCACTGGGCTTCACCTAGCATTGATGCGCCCTTTACTTCACTGGGACTATACGGGCCTTGGTTATTTAACTTACGCTTAGTGTAGTATTCAAGCTCACCTACATGGTTTAGCGCATCACGGTTCCAACGTAAATCAGGCATTATTACTTGTATGGTTTGCTCATTTTCACCATACATGTACGAGGTATAAATTCCATCAGGACGAGTGCGACGCGCTGAGTTTACAGGTTCATCCCAAAAATTAAGCATAATTTGGCGTGATTGCTCTTTATGCGGATACTCTTTACCTGCATCGTTTTGGCCATAATCGTGGTCATCCCACATGGCAATGATAGGCGTTTGCGCTTTTAACGTTTTAAAACCAGGCTTTGCCTCTAAACGTTGGTACTTATCGGCAAGTACATCCATATCGTTGGTATCGCCGTAAATATTGTCACCCAAAAATATAAACAAATCCCCCTGCTCTTTGTTAATTGCATTAAATATGGGTATGTTTTTATCTTGATGCCCACACGAACCAAATAGGATTTTAGATGGCGCGGCATTAACACTCGCGCTAATAACCAAACTCAACACCAAGGCAGATAGGGTTAATGGTTTTAATAGATTCTTCATTTTAAAATCTCGCTAATAGCAGGCGCCATATTTGAATTTATTTCATTTGGGTTCTGCCCAAGAGCCTTTAAAACGGTCGCCGCTATTTGCGCTTGTTTAAGCTCATTTTTAGTTTTAATTAAGCCACTACCTTTTATTGCGGGGCCAATGGCTGCAAGCCAAATATGTTCAGAGCCGACAATTCCTTCTGGGTCGGTATTTTCACCTAACTCTAGCTCAGCAAGTGCACGTTTAGAGCTGTGATGTTGCCAATCATTGGCATTATTGCCACGGCCGTGATCAGTAGTAATAATTAGTGTGGTGTTATTTTTATAACCCGCTGTAGTTTGAATAGTTGCCCATAAGTCTTTTATAAAAGCGTCACTTTGCCTTGCCGATTTAAGGTATTGATCGTAATGACCATCATGCGCAAAGTCATCGGTTTCGCCTAAACTTATCACTAACAACTTAGGCTTTTTAGCCAACATATACGCTTTAGCAAAGCGATATGTAAAACTGTCTAGTCGTACGTTATACCAAGGACTGGGGATTTCACTTTGTAGCGTATTTAACAGCGGCGCATCGGTGAATAAATTCTCTTCAATTGACATAAAACCTGCATTTACATACACGTTACTGCGCTTAGTATTTACAATGTATGGGAATACATCCCAACTACCAAATAAGGCAGTGCTATCTTTAAACTCAGGTAACTTATCTAAACGCTCTAAAATAGTTTTATTTGGGTTGAGCACTTTGTTGTTACTATTTATACTTTCGTCAACTTCACCGGTGAGTATTTCGTTGTAACCAGGGTATGAAAAATACCACGGGTTACTTACCGACATATTAGAGCCGTTAGCTCTATCGCCAATTATAATCCCTTTTTTAGCCACTACTTGCGTTAAAAAAGGCATAAGTAATTGCTGGCGCTCATTTGTTGTTTTTGCCCAAAATTGTCTCTTTAATTGCTCAGGCTTTTTAACAAAATCAGTATTATTAATTAAGCTATTATCAGCCCCATTAAATACTTCTTGCCAGCGTACTCCATCAAGCGTTACCAGCACTACATTTTGCGCTGCTGTTGCAAAGCTGCTCGCTAATACACTTAAGCTAAATAGTGTTACTTTTATAATTGTTTTCATCGCGTTTGCGCCCTTTCATATAATAAAGCCCATCAATGATGGGCTATATTTTAATTCAATTACTAAAACCTAATTAAAAGTCAGCGGTCAATGTAACTGCCGCAGTGCGAGGCGCACCAATGTAATAAGTAGCGCCGTTACCGGTACCACCTGCTAAGTAGCTTTTGTCAGTAACGTTATAAACAACAAACGATACGTCAATGGCTTTAAACGGGCCGGCATCTACGTCAGTTGAATAACCTGCATTAAAATCAAGTACGGTGTAGCCGTCTACTTTATTGCGGGCGCGGGTGTCTTCGTCTTGCCATGCACCTAAACGCTCGCCGGTGTATTTAGCCGATAAACCAACACGAAAGCCATCGCTAAAGTAATCGGTAGATACCACAAATAAATCCTCTGATGAATCTATTATGCTGTCGCCTTTTCTAAAGCTTGGTGCTACCTCATTACCACTTTCATCTCTTAATATTACGCCTTGTGAATCGTATGCATTTGGATCATCGGATGAATACTCAGAACTGCTATTAGTATACGACGAGTACACGCTCCAGCTTGGTGTTAACATATAGCTTGCTGCAAGCTCGAGCCCATTTGAGTCAATACCCCCTACATTTACGTACGAGCCATTTGTGCCAATCGTGTAATCAATGCCGTCTGTGCCACTACCAGGCGCAATAAAGGTAATGCGGTTATCAAATTTAACACTGTAAGCCGTTGCTGTAAGGGTTAACCTGTCGGCTTGGTAACGTACACCAAAGTCGATATTGTCGGCAGTTTCTGGCTCTATGTTTGTAAGTGTTGAGCTATCTCGCTCAAGTACACCGTCTTTTATTGCTGAAAAATTCTCGCTGTAACTGGCAAATAATTCTGTGCTGTTATTTAGCTGATACAATACACCCCCGCTAAATAACACGTCTGAGTCGCTATCTACTTTATCTGATCTTTCGTTAGCAAAGTGGTCGTACTTTTGTAATTCAACTAAATATTGTTTTGCACCAATATTTAATGTTAAGTCACCAAAATTAATCGAGTCTTGTAGGTACCATTTGAATGTATCGGTATCAAAAGTGTTTTTGTATTGTGTCCAGTAAGGCGTGCTATCAAAGTGATGATAAATACGCGCATCAATTACTTTGTGCCAATCACGCGATTCTTCACGCTCGCTTTGCTCATACCAAAAGCCCGCTTCTATATCGTGATCACCAAATGTCGCTTGGTAATTTGCCGTTACACCTAAGCGATCTTTGTTGTAATGCGTATGGCGGTAAGACATGACAGGTGTTGCTGTTGCATCGTAACACGCAGGGTTTAAACCAGGACCCGACTCCCATGGCCAGCTCAAACTTTGCGTACAATCGGCATTTGGTGCAAGCGGGTTGCCTTCACTATCAGCAAAACCATAAGAGCCTGCATTAGTGCCACCTTGCGTTGTTGGGTCGCCATTTTCATCAACGGGCGTTGTTAAGTAAGGTGGGATCCAATCGCCGCGACCTGAATTTTTATGATAATAAGGGCTAACAGTTAATAATGAGCTTGGCGAAATCGCATACTCAAACTTTAAATAACCTAAGGTGTTTTCACGAAGTGTGCCCCAACCTTCTGCAAACATTTGGTCAAAGTGCGGAACTCCCGTCCAATTCCATGTTAACTGATCCCACTCTGGTGTTTGTTCAAACTGCTCAAGGCTTACGCTGTTATAGTTAGTCTCGCTTACATCATCGTAAGATAAACGACCAGTAAGTGTTAAATCGTCAAAATTAGATACAAACTTAACCTCAGCATGTTGATTGTCTTTACCGCCATTACTGCCAGAACCAATCCAGCGGCTTGTATCTGTTTGCGAGTAACTTACGTAAGCTTGTGTGTTATTAAAAACAGTGCCTGTTTCGTGTTTAATGTAATAACGCGTGGCATCGTGGCTGCCTGAGGTATAAGCAAAGGTAGTGCCTTTTTCAAGGCTTGGGTCTTTACTTACAAAGTTAAATGTCCCGCCTAGTGCTTCAAGTGAAGCCGACTTAATATCAGACGTACCTTGACCTACTTCTACCGTTGCTAAATTTTCACTCTCCAAGTAACGGTTAGCTTTAGCACCACCGCCGTAATTAGAGCCACCATTGGGAATGCCATCAACGGTCATACCTAATTGTTGTTGGTTTCCATCAATACTAAAACCACGCATGGTGATTGTAGTAGACCAATCGTCGCCACCAAATGCATCACCTTCATTTATGCTAATACCCGGTAAATTATCAATAACCGATAATATGCTCGATACCGAACTTTGTTGCTCAAGCATTGCAGGCTCAATAACATTGTTAGCGTAGCTCGTTGGTTTAGCAACCACGGTTACTTCTTCTATGGTGTCATTGTTAGCATAAGCAGATGTTGATACAGCCATGGCAATAGCCATACTCAAAAGCGATTTATTTTTTAAAGCGTACATTGTTGTCCCGTTTAGTTTTAATTATGAAATATGAAAACGAGCACAGTATGAATTTTAAATATGACAACGAGGATGAACTTTATTTACATAAAGATTAAACAAATATGGAATATTTATGGCGGGAATATGTACAAAAAAAGACACCCAAAGGTTTAGCTTCGGGTGTCTTAATAACTATTTCTTAATAACTAAATATAATAATTAGCTGTTATTTTAATTCAGCTAGCATTTCATCGCTGTACGGTACTAACTCTTCACCGTTTGCAACCTTGCTAATATAATCTGGATTTGCAATAAGTGGACGACCAATAGCGATTAAGTCAAACTTTGCATCGTTAATAGCCTCTTTTGCTGACTCAAAACTATAACTACCTACACCTACTAATGTACCTTTGTAGCCTGCACGTAAAAATTCAGAGATGCTTTTGCCTTCAAGCGAGTCAAAGCGCATGCTGTCATCAAAAATACCGCCGTGTAAGTACGCTAATTCTCTGCTTTCAAGTTCTGTTAATAAGTAGTCAAATACCGCTTTATCGCGGCTATCTTCGCTCATATTAAAGTAAGCACCCGGTGTTAATCTAAGTGCAGTACGATCAGTGCCTACAGCAGCAATAACCGCATCGGTTACTTCTAGTGCAAAACGCGACATATTCTCAGGCGTTTGGCCGTATTCGTCGCTGCGTGTATTTGCAGCGTAATGTAAAAATTGGTCCACTAAATAACCGTTAGCACCGTGAATCTCTACCCCATCAAAGCCTGCTTCAATTGCGTTTTCAGCAGCTTTTGCGAAATCAGCAACTAGACTTTTAATATCATCAGTAGTGGCTGCTTTTGGTGTGATGTATGTAAGCTCACGCATACGAGGGACAGAGCCTTCAACGCCAATTGCTGATGGAGCAAGTACATCGCCATCAAAAAAGTGAGGGTGTGCAACACGGCCAACATGCCATAGCTGTGCAAACATTTTGCCGCCATTAGCGTGCACAGCGTCAGTTACTTTTTTCCAACCTTGAATTTGCTCGCTGGTAAATAAACCCGGAGTATTTGGGTAACCTTGTCCGTCTGGACGAATAATAGTTGCTTCGCTAATAATTAAACCGGTTTCGGCACGGCGAGCATAATATTCAACCATATCTTGTGTTGGCACTAAGTTATCATCAGCCATGCATCGTGTTAGTGGCGCCATAAGTACGCGGTTTTTAAGCTCAATCGTGTTATTTAATTTAAACGGAGCAAGTAGATCAGTTGTCATTTTTCAATCCTTCATTAAGTATATGCTTACTACAATGTGGCCTTTTTGCAAACATTCAAGTTTATTTTGAATGATCGCTCAAATTAGTGAGAAATTATACTGATCAATCTACAAATTAGATCTGCATTGCTGAAATTAAATAGCAACTTTTCAACACTCTGTCATATAACTCGATATACTTGTGTGCATATAATTTAGATATATTAATATCAATAGTAATTAAGAGTGAGCTAATTATGACAACGCCAAATTTAAGCGAAGAACACGCAGTAATTTTAGGACTTGGAGCAAAAAAACGCCTAGCCTATATGTTCGAAACCGTACAACAGTTCAAGCAAGTATGGATTTTAAACGATGATGATGGCTGCGTTATGCTTGCCAACGAAGATGACGACTGTGTTCCTGTTTGGCCAACTCGTGAATTTGCAGAAGCATGGGCAACTGGCGAATGGGCTGGCTGCAGCGCTAAAGCAATCCCACTTGCTGACTGGTTTAGTCGCTGGACACCGGGTCTTGAGGAAGATGACTTACTTATTGCTGCCTTCCCTACAGAGGAAGATGATGGCACGATATTGTTTTCAGATGAGTTTGAAAAACAATTAAAAGCGCCAAAGCAAAAATATTAAGGCTCAGAGACCAAATACTCAGAGTTCTAAAATTTATAAACGCGGCACTTAATTTAGTAGCCGCGTTTTCATTTGCAATATCTAAAATTCAAATAAGCCTGCGTAATTGCATCTGGATTTTCTACTTGCGGATAATGCCCAAGCTCTACAAACTCTTGTACGCGCGCATTGGGAATAAGCTTTTTATAATGCTCAATCATGTACTTACCAGAGATGGGGTCTTCTGCGCCTGCTATAAACGTAAGTGGTATATTGCTATTTATGATGGCACCAACCCAGCGTTCTCGGTTTTGCTGCCTCTGCTTTATATAACTAATGAGTTTGGGCATTACGGCTAAGCCATCTTTATAAATTAGCAGCTCCCAAAGTGTGTCTACCACTTGTTTTGAAGGCGGTGTACTCTTACCAAAAATAGTAAGTAGATTATTGCCAAATTTTTGTTTATTCATTAATTTTGGCACTATCCAACCTAGCTTTGAAAGTAAAAGCTTTTGTATAAATAATGGTTTGTGCACTTCTGGAAACAGTCCACCATTTAAAAAGCAAACACTATTGATCGTTATGGCACTTTGATTATGTACTTGCCTTGCTAATAACTCTTGAGCCACTGTATCGCCATAGTCATGAGCTAAAATATGTACGTCATTAATATTTAACGTTTTTAAAAATTGAGTATATAAGTCGGCTTGTTCGGTAATTTTATAAGTAGCGTTTATTGGTTTATCTGACAAACCAAAACCTAGCATATCGAGCGTAATTACAAAATAATGTTCACTAAGCGTTTGCCACATACCTTCCCAATCCCAGCTAGCACTTGGAAAGCCATGTATTAAAAGCAGCGCAGGCTTACTTATATCGCCAGCTGTTTTAGTAAAAATTTGATGGCCACTAATTTGAGTAAATTGACCCTGTGATTGCCACTGTTGAAGAGAAAACATATATTAGCTTTATTTTTATTATTTATTTGTTAGTTTTATCATAAAGGTAATTAAAAAAGGAAATAAAACCAATGTATAATTTGCATTGGCTTATTAAACGTCATTTTAAAATTTAATAGTGTAATCTACATAAACTCGGTGGTCGGCTCTGTCGCCTTTAACACCATCAACACTGCCTAACTTTTCGGTTGTATAATCTACAAATAACCAGCGCAAACTTAAGCCTTTTATTTTCTCAACTTTATAGCGCGTATCTACAGCCCAATATTTTTCGTCAGCTGTGCCAGCTAACTTACCCAGCGCAGAGTTTTCAGCATCGCTACCGCTTGTGTAGTAAAACTTTGTTGTTAAACCTGGCGATACTGCTTTTAAATCAATACCAAAACGTGCCTGCCACGTTACCTCGTTTTGATTTGTTAAATCGGCACCAATCAATGAGCGAGTTGGAAATGGGTTTGTACCATGGTCGCCACTGAAATTATCTTCAATCCAAGCATCACTTACTTTAGTAAATGCCGCACCTACACTCCAAATATCTTTTTTCCAATCAGCATCTAAGTAATAGGCAAATCCATCGTTTTCACTTTTAGTTAAACCTGTTAAAGCGCCAGTTGCATCTTCATCATCTAAATCGCCGCCCTCTGCGCCTGTTACAAATAAATCACCATCATCTTGTGAGGTAAATATGCCAGTTGAAAGGGTTAACTTACTTTGCTCAAGTTTAATGTCGTAACTGATTTTTAATCCCATTTTACTTAGATAATTGTGAGAATTTAAATATTCAGCCTCTAATATTAGATTGTCTTTTTTATGCGTAGCACCTACGCCCCAAATTACGTTAATGGCGCCTGTTGCCGATTGATCGGTAGAAAAGTCTTCCCATCTATCATCGTGTCGACGGCTCCATTTATCGTAAACGTAACCGTATAATTTAGTGTTGCCAATTTTGTAATCACCAAAAACACCTCTAAAAGTATTAGGAATAGCCCGACTCCCAGAGCTTTTAAGCAACATACTTTTGGTTTTTTGCCCACCTACTTTAACGTGACCGTTGTTGCCCAATTTAAAATATAAAAAATATTGTCCAAATTTAGAAAAGCTATCGTCAACTCCACCGCTCTCATTACCTGCTGGCAAAATATTACCTGCGGCTGAACCCGTAGAATTAATATCCATCACGGTGTAAGTCGATACACCCACACTCACTAAATCGTTTATATAACCCGATGTGTAATTGAGCTCTATACCTTGAGCAAAAGTTGAATCGTCACTTGCGTCGTTATCGTAGTCACGGTCAAAATAAATTGATCTAAGTTTTATATTAAATTCATCTTGTTCTGTCAGCCCATTAAGAGCGGCATACGAAGGAATAGAAATACATGTTAATACTGCGCCTGTTGCCGCAAGTAATTTAGATACTCGGTGAGCCATAGTTATCTCCGTTACCTTGTTTTGTTTAAGTTTTAACTGTGCAGTGCATAGCAGCGTGTATTTTTTCGACCTACACGGTAAACATGTCATAAGGTAATTACATTTTAAGTAATCACGTTTTCTTTCACGCTACTAAAATATAGAACAATATAAGTTTTTAATGTTTTAATTTTCATATTATAAAATATTAAGTGTTTGTTTTGTTTCGGATGAATTATAAAAGTAAGGTGAGCATCGTCTCTTGCTCGCTCGTACCTATAGCGATAGTTCCCTTTAAAAGCGTCATAATATTGGTTAAATTTTACTTTATTTAAACTTACCAAAGTAAAGTTATAAGCAAAAACTAAAAGCTATCCGTTGTTTTTTGAGCACCTAATATTCACTAAAAAATCGATAAATATAAAAATCAGCACCTTTATCTAATACTTTTGTTGCTCGCTATAAAGTAGCAAAGAACATAAAAATTATTATATTTATATGCATGTTCGTCTTATCTTGGTGAGTAAAATCAACTTTTTATATTACATCTACTCTAAACCTTTATAAAATATATATATTCTAATTAATAACAAAGTTGTATCCTGAATAATAAGTGCTATATTTATTTCGATGATAAAACAGATATACTGTCAGTATATTAATAATAAAGGATGAGTTAATGTTTTCAGGACGACCGGTTAGTAAAAGGTTATTAATCTCGGTGCTTACTCATGCTATTTTTTTCATCAGTGGTATTGTATTAACTTACTTTGCCCACGCTGCACATCAAGATGCTGTTAATAACAAAATAAATGAAGCCCTCAACAACCGCCTTTCTTCACTCTCAACAGGCGTTACTAGCAGATTCGACTTATATAAATATGGGCTATACGGTTTAAAAGGATTTATACACGGCATTGGCGTTAATAATTTAAGCTACCAAACAATTTCCAATTACTCTAACAGTCGCAATTACGCCCAAGAATTCCCTGGAGCAAATGGTATTGGCTTTATAAGAAAAGTAAATGCCGAAAACTTAGCTCAATTCTTAAAAACTGCAAAATCCGATCGACCTAACCAAATATTTAAACTAAATAAATTAGCTAACGAAAGTGATGAGCACTTTATTATTCAGTATATATTTCCTGAGCAAAGTAATTCACGGGCTCTAGGACTCGATATTGCATCGGAAAGTACACGTAAAAAAGCAGCATTAAATTCTGCAATTAATAACCAAGTTCAATTATCGGCGCCTATTACGTTAATCCAAGCGGATAACAAATCGCAACAAGGCTTTTTAATTTTACTACCAGTTTATAAAAATATTATTATTCCAACTGATAAAATCCAGCGTTTAGAGCAATTAATTGGATGGACTTACTCCCCTTTATTAATAAACAATATTTTAGACTCTCTTTCCCAAGCTGATGAAAATAAGCTAGTCATTAGCGACATAGGTAACAACGTTAAAACTGACTTTTTTAGCTACGGCATTAAAAGCAACTCGGCTGATTATCAGTTAAATAAAGTAATTAAAGTGATGGGAAGAACATGGGAAATCACACTTAGTGCTTCAGACACATTTATTGAATCACTACACTTACCGAGTAAATATCAAGCTATTGTCAATGGTGTTTTTTATACCCTTATTTGTATGTTTATAACTTTAATAATTCAGCTGTTTTTTTACCGTAGAGCACAAAGAACACAGCGAAGAATTATCAAAGCTAAACAAAATAAGCATATGCTGCAGCAAACAAATTTAAAATTAGAAAAAGAAGTAAAATTACGCACTAAAGAAATTGCCGATATAAGTATGCTTCAACAAAGTATTTTAAACAGTGCCAGTTACTCTATTATTGCGACCGACATAAATGGCTTAATTACTTTGTTTAATCCCGCCTCTGAAAAGTTATTAGGCTATAAAGCGCAAGACGTTATTGGAATTGAAAACCCGGGTATTTTTCATTTAAAAGAAGAAATTATAAAAAAAGCCAAACAGCTTAGTGCAGAGTTAAATGAACCTGTTTTCCCTGGTTTTGAAGTGTTTATCTTAAAAGCAACTTCTACAGAGCCTGATATCAATCAGTGGACATACATTTCTTCTACAGGCGAGCACATACAAGTTAATATAAGTGTCACCTCTTTATTAAATAACGAAAATGAAATTGTTGGCTATTTGGGTGTAGCATACGATTTGACCGAACAAATTAATCACGAACAAGCTCTCGGACATGCTAAAGAATTAGCTGAACAGGCATCACAAGCTAAATCTGAATTTTTAGCAAATATGAGTCACGAAATACGCACACCTATGAACGGCATACTAGGTACATTACAGTTACTGCAAGAACAGCCATTGAATGAAAAATCAAAAGAGTATTTAAAAAAATCACTTTATTCGACCCGCTCACTCACCACTATTATTAATGATATCCTCGATTTTTCTAAAATTGAAGCTGGGAAGCTTTCATTAGAATATAAATCATTCGACCTTTTTGAGCTTATTCACCACTTAGAGTCTGATCTTGGCCTGCAAGCCAGTGATAAAAATATATATCTCAAATTTATAATTAATATTGAGCATAAGTATTGGGTAGGCGACCCCGTTAGACTCAGACAGATATTTTTAAACCTAATATCTAATGCGATTAAGTTTACGTCGCAAGGTGGCGTTACAGTAACGTTTAAGCTAACCGACGAAAACAAAATATGTTGTTGTATATCAGACACCGGAATTGGAATTTCTGAGCAGGCTATAGAGCGATTGTTTGAGCGCTTTGAACAAGCAGAGCAATCAACTACGCGTGAATATGGCGGTACAGGTCTTGGCTTACCTATTACTAAATCATTAATAGGTTTAATGAGTGGCGAAATTAAAGTAACAAGCCAATTAGATTCAGGTAGTCAGTTTTATGTGTACTTACCATTAAAACAAGCACAGATTGATGAAAGCACATTAATAACAAAAAATGTTGAGCTTCCTGACCTATCTGGAAAAACTATTTTATTAGCTGAAGATAATAAAATAAATCAGCTTGTTGCATCTGCGATGCTTGAGCCTACAAAAGCCACCATTATTATTGCCAACAATGGTTTAGAAGCAATCTCATTATACGAGTCACACAAGCCAGACATTATTTTTATGGACATTCAAATGCCTAAAATGGATGGTCTTCAGGCATGTAAAAAAATTAAGGCGCTTAATAACGAACAAATTGTTATCGCGTTAACTGCTAATGTTTTTACAGAGCAAAAAGAAATATACAGGCAGTTATTTGATGGTTACGTTTCAAAGCCAATTGAAAAACATGAGCTTGTCGGCATGTTATCAACACTCTATTTAGTTAATAGTTAGTCATTGCGAAGGCATTAAAAAACCCAGTTACTAATACCTTTCGATATTAGTAACTGGGCTCTAAGAATAATGGTGGAGGGAGAGGGATTCGAACCCTCGTTAGGGATAAACCTAAACACACTTTCCAGGCGTGCGCCTTCAGCCACTCAGCCATCCCTCCACAGTGCTGCAATTGTGTAATGCAACAGCGCGCTATAGTATGAAATAGACCCTTAAGGTGCAAGGCATTTTTAAATATGAGCCTTTAAATGCTTACTTATCAAGCAATAGCTTATCTATAGGCACAAAAAACGGCTAAATCTAAGACCTAACCGTTTTAATTTATACTTTTAAAATTACTTAGCCATGCTCGCAGTAAATTCAAGCATGCGATTAAGCGACTTAAGTGCGCCTTCGCGTAAATCCATATCAACGAATACTTCTTTACCTTTAGGGCTTATGAGGGCTTCCTCAATCGCTTTTAAGCCATTCATTGCCATCCAAGGGCAATGTGCGCAACTTTTACATGAAGCGCCCTCACCTGCCGTTGGAGCCGCAAAAAACTCTTTATCTGGACATAGTTGCTGCATTTTATAAAAGATGCCGCGATCGGTTGCTACAATAAACTTTTTATTGTCCATTGTTTGCGCAGCTTTAATTAATTGGCTCGTAGATCCAACCGAATCGGCAAGTGCAACAATTTCTGCTGGTGACTCAGGATGAACTAATACGCCTGCATCTGGGTGTAGCGCCTTCATATCTTTTAGGGCTTTAGTTTTAAATTCGTCATGTACAATACATGCGCCATTCCACATAAGCATATCAGCACCGGTATTTTTTTGAATATAACTACCAAGGTGCTTATCTGGGCCCCAAATGATTTTTTCGCCTTGCTCATCAAGGTGCTCTACTATTTCAAGTGCACATGATGAGGTTACAATCCAATCTGCACGCGCCTTAACTGCGGTAGAGGTGTTTGCATACACAACCACTTTACGGTCAGGGTGCTCATCACAAAACGCTGAGAACTCGTCTATCGGGCAACCAATATCTAGCGAACACGTCGCTTCAAGCGTTGGCATAACAACCGTTTTATTTGGCGTTAAAATTTTGGCTGTTTCGCCCATAAATTTCACGCCCGCGACGATGATCATATCTGCATCGTGACGTGCACCAAAACGCGCCATTTCTAGCGAATCGGCAACGCAGCCGCCAGTTTCTTCAGCAAGTGCTTGAATTTCAGGATCGGTATAATAATGTGCAACAAGTACTGCATTTTTATCTTTTAGTAATTGTTTTATACGCGCTTTATATTCGCCTTGCTCGTCATTTGTTAACGGTGCTGGCTTAGGGGGGAAAATATAACCTTCAGGCATAATAGTTTGAGCTAGACTCATGTTCTCGACCACTTATCTACAGTGCATTAATTAGGGCGAATTATACGAGAATATAAACACAAATAACAGCAAACTAGTAAAGCTGTTTATAAAAAATAGAATGGGAATTTAAAAAAGAATATAAAGGAAAGTATTAGAGAGTGGTGGGTCATGATGGATTTGAACCATCGACCAATTGATTAAAAGTCAACTGCTCTACCAACTGAGCTAATGACCCGCTCTAATATAAATCTGCTTTGTAAAAAGCTGCGTAAATCCGCCGATTAAAACTTTCATAGAATGGTGGGTTATGATGGATTTGAACCATCGACCAATTGATTAAAAGTCAACTGCTCTACCAACTGAGCTAATAACCCAATCTATGCGCTTATTCAATTATGAATGAAGCTTACGTAAATCCGCCGATTGATACCAAACACTATTCATAAGAATAAAGAATGGTGGGTCATGATGGATTTGAACCATCGACCAATTGATTAAAAGTCAACTGCTCTACCAACTGAGCTAATGACCCGCTCTTATATAACTTTTCATAGAATGGTGGGTTATGATGGATTTGAACCATCGACCAATTGATTAAAAGTCAACTGCTCTACCAACTGAGCTAATAACCCGCTCTATGCACTTATTCAATTATGAATGAAGCTTACGTAAATCCGCCGATTGATGCCAAACACTATTCACAAGGAATAAAGAATGGTGGGTTATGATGGATTTGAACCATCGACCAATTGATTAAAAGTCAACTGCTCTACCAACTGAGCTAATAACCCGCTCTATTGTTGCGTTTAAATGCAACTTACTACTTTACGTAAATCCGTCGATTGGAACCAATCACTATTCAAAGGAATAAAGAATGGTGGGTTATGATGGATTTGAACCATCGACCAATTGATTAAAAGTCAACTGCTCTACCAACTGAGCTAATAACCCGTTCCAGTTGCTAACTTATTTCTAAGTTAAAGCCTGCGTAAATCCGCCGATTGATGCCACACACTATTCACAAGGAATAAAGAATGGTGGGTCATGATGGATTTGAACCATCGACCAATTGATTAAAAGTCAACTGCTCTACCAACTGAGCTAATGACCCGCTCTGACGTTGCGTTTTATAACAACTTAGTATTCTACGTAAATCCGCCGATAAAAGACCATTCAAAGAATGGTGGGTTATGATGGATTTGAACCATCGACCAATTGATTAAAAGTCAACTGCTCTACCAACTGAGCTAATAACCCGCTCTTTTTGTCGCATTTCGAGTGGGGTAACCATTCGTTTGCTGCGGGCGCTTATAATACTTATTTATAAAATGAGTGCAACCGAAATTGTCTCTTTTTTTAAGTTTTTATGTCTAGATGCACAAAATTAAACCGTTTGTGCTCAAACTACATGCAAATCCAAGATTATTCGAGAGTTTCCATGTAGTTTGCTCGCCCTAACTAGAAATTTAATCGCTAGTGAACTTTAGTTTCCTAAACGATCAGTTGCTAGTTTTGCAGCGGTTGTACTTGGGTATTGATTGATAAGATCGCTCAATATTTTTTGTGCTTGCGCCGCTGAACCTTGATCTTGTAAAAGTGTGCCTAACTTTAGCATTGCATCTGGACGTTTATTAGAATTTGGAAATTCGTTCACAACGACTTTAAAGTGCTCTACTGCTTTTACACCATCATTTTTAATAGTAAGCAACTGCCCTAACCAATAATGCGCATTAGACGCATAGACAGAGTTTGGGTAGGTAGTTAAAAACGTTTGAAATTCAGGAATCGCTTGGTCATAGCGTTTATCTTTCATTATTAACGCAACAGCGCGCTCATAGGCTTCGTTTTCAGATAAGTCACTGCTATAGGTCTGTGCATTGCTTTGTTGCGTGTAATCAGTTGCGGGAGCTGCTGCTGGCTGTGTATAAGCCTGGCTCACGCGGTTTTCAATTTCTTGATACAACTCACGCTGACGCTGCAGTACTTTTTCAAGCTTGTAGCTTTGCTCTTCGGTTACACCTCGAATTTGGCTTACTTCGTCTTGTAACAAGTTAAGCTGTTGCTGTAACTCAACTTGCAAAAAGTTACGCTGTTGCATCATATTCTCAAGCGACGCTAATCGCTTCTCAATACTTGATTGTGAACTCGCAGCTTCTGAAACAGGAGCGGGAGCAGCCATTAACTGGGTGCTCCCGCTCAATATCATGGCTGCCAAAATAATTTTCGGCTTCATAATATCTCTTATCTTAGTAAACTAGTACCGCACGGCGGTTTTTAGCGAAAGCTGATTCAGTGCGAGACTTAACCATTGGCTTCTCTTCACCGTAGCTTACCACTGACATTTGGCTAGCTGAAACACCTAAGCTTAATAAGTATTTTTCAACTGCTTGGCCACGGTGCTCACCTAGTGCAATATTGTACTCTGGAGTACCGCGCTCATCTGCATGGCCTTCAATTAGTACTTTAACTGATGAGTTTTGAACTAAAAACTCAGCATGTGCACGAAGTAAGTCTGCGTACTTGCTTTCAACTGTCGCAGTATCAAAATCAAAGTAGATTACTTGCTCTTGACGAAGTGCTTCGTACTTTTGACGAAGTTGCTCTTCTGCTTGTTGCTCAGGAGAGATTGTAGCTACTTCAACTGTATCAGTGTTAGTTGATTGCTCAACAACGCCTTGATTTGATTGGTTTGCAGCACCTTCATCAATATCTGAAGATGAGCTACAAGCTGCTAATGTCATTACTGGCACAGCAATTAGCAGGCCTTTAAGTATTTTGTTAAGTTGCATTGAGTAGATTCCTATTTTGAGTAAACCAGTAATATTACTGTAAGTATGGCGACCAAGCTGGTGCCTTTACTTGTCCGTCTAGCACAGGTAACCGTGCCTTAAAGCGGCCGTCCATCGATACTAGCGCAAGTACCTGTTTATTATTATGAAGCGTGCTATATATAATCATCGAACCATTTGGCGCTATGCTCGGTGATTCATCTAGGCGTGTTCTCGTTAATACTTGGAACGCGCCTGTAGCCAGCTCTTTCTTAGCAAGATGGTACTGCCCGTTGGTACGGTTAACCATCACTAATTCTTTTCCATCTGGTGTTATTGAACCAGCAAGATTCATATCACCATCAAAGGTGAGTCGTTGTGACCTACCTGTTTTTAAATTTAACTTATAAATCTGAGCATTACCACCCCTTTCAGATGTAAACACAATATCTTGACCATTAGGGTGCCAAGATGGCTCAGTATCTATGCTACGGTGATTTGTTAAGCGTGTTTCTTTACGTGTAGCTAGGTCAAGCATGTAAACTTCTGTTGCACCCGTTTTGTCCTTAGAAAGCACTAACAATAGCTTTTTACCATCTGGCGAAAACTGCGGTGCACCATTAATACCACGGTAGCTTGCTATTATTTCGCGTTTACCTGTGTATATATCTTGAATGTAAATTTGGCTTTGACGGTTTTCAAACGTTACATACGCTAACTTAGTACCATCTGGTGACCACGCTGGCGACATTAAAGGCTCTTTTGAGCGAAGTAATACTTGCTCATTAAATCCGTCATAATCTGCAACAACTAACTGATAAGGCTTAGGGTCATTATCACGTACTATTACATAGGCAATTTTAGTTAAAAATGCGCCTTTTTCACCAGTCAATCTTTCATAAATAACGTCACTGATTCGATGAGAGTAACGGCGAAAACCACTTTCACCAATAACACTTTCACGCGCTTCCAAAATATGATCTTGGCTTTTAACTAGCTTACCATTACTCATCATTTGTGTGTTGCCACCGGTAATTTGGCCGCGGATCACGTCAACTAACTCATAACGCACTAAGTAACGCCCATCAGTTTGCTGCTCAACTTCGCCCACTAATATCGCTTCCACACCTTTATTAACCCAAGATGCGTAATCAATTTCGCTATCTTTGGTTGGCTGTTGTGGCATCTGCGCTACATCTACAGGTTTAAATTTACCACTGCGCATTAAATCGGCAGCAATAACACTGCTTAATTTTTCAGGGATCGGGCCAACACCTTGATACTTAAAAGGTACTATAGCAATGGGCCTTGCACCGTCTACACCCTCAGTTATTACAATTTCAAGTGCTGCATTAGCAACACCCACAAACCCAAACAGTAAAACTAAACAGGCTATTTTTATTTTGTTGAACATATCATTCCTTTAAAATTCTGGCTTGATTGTTAAATTAATATTCTTAAGTTGTTCGAATACGTCTTTATCTTTAGATACCGGTAATGTGTCGGCCATGCGCACTGCTCTTAATGCAGCTTCACATACCAACTTATCGCCACCTAATGATTTAACTTGCGTTACTAAACCATTAAAACCTAAACGAATATTTACTCGGCACTGTTGGTTTTTCATTTTTTCATCAATCAATAAGTTTTGCTGAATACGCGCCATAATTAATGCACGGTACTTATCAACTTCGCTTACCACTTGTTGTTGACGTATTTTACTACGGGCAGCCTGCTCTTTGGCAAGTTGCTCTTGTAACATTTGCTCTTGCATTGCTTGCTGGCGTTTACGTTCTGCCTCGGCTGCACGCTCTTTTGCTTCTTCTTCACGTTTTTTACGTTCAGCTTCTGCTTTTTTAAGTGCGTCTTCTTCGGTTTTACGCTTATCAGCAGCAGCTTTTGCTGCGCTTTCAGCTTCTTGCTTTTGCTTTTCGGCTTGCTTAGCTTTAGCGCGCTCTTTTTGCTCAATGGCACGTGCTTTTTTAGCTTGTGCTTGCGCCTCGGCTGTTTCTTTTTCTTTAGCTTTACGTTCTTGCTCTAGCTTTTTAATATGCCTAGATTCAGATTCGCGTTGCTTACGTGCATTGGCCGCTCTGCGTTCTAAATCGCGGATACGTTTGTCTTCAGCACTTTTTTTATCTTTTTCTTTCTTTTGAAGTTCAGCAATTTTTTGCTCAACTTGTTTTTGATCAACTGTAACGGCTGATACTGCTTTATCTGGCGTAGGTATAGCCGAATTAAGCGTTACTTCCATTACTCTAGGTGCTGGCGGATGAATGTTTGCAGACGCATACAAAAAACCACCAATTCCTAAATGAAGTACTATCGATTTTACTACTGAACTATTCATACAGCTACTTCCCCTCAAAGGATTCAGTCATTAATCCTACTGATGGTACGCCTGCATTTTTCAAAAAATCCATTAGTAATAATACTTCTTGATACGACACCTTACCCGAGCCTTTAATCATGACTGGCACGTCAGGGTTTTTCATTAACTGTAATTTTATAACCGCAGCAACATCAAGTGCTTCCATAGGCTCTTCAGGATCAGTACCTACGCTTACATAATATTTACCCTCTGCATCAATTGAAGCAATAATGGGAGGAGTATCTTTAGTATCAACTAAATCAGACTCTTCCATTTTAGGTAAATCAACTTTTACACCGTGTGTAATAAGCGGTGCTGTTGCCATAAATATAATAAGTAATACCAACATTACATCAATGTAAGGTACTACATTAATTTCTGCGACCGGACGGCGCTTTTTACGCTGATACATTCGCTTGTGCCTCTATTTGTGTAGCTGCTTGACGGTGTAAAATATTAGCAAACTCTTCCATAAAGTTAATATAGTGAGACTCAAGCTTTTCAACACTGTTTGAAAAGCGGTTATAAGCAATAACAGCCGGAATTGCCGCGAATAAACCCATAGCAGTCGCAATAAGTGCCTCTGCTATACCGGGTGCTACCATTTGTAATGTAGCTTGCTTAACTTCACCTAGTGCAATAAAGGCATTCATAATACCCCACACTGTACCAAACAAACCGATGTACGGACTAATAGAACCTACCGTTGCTAAAAACGATAAGCTAGATTCAATTTTTTCAATTTCACGAGAAAGCGCAACACGCATAGAACGATGCGTCCCTTCCATAACAATACTCGCACTTTGAAATGTATTCTTTTTATGACGAGCAAATTCTTTAAAGCCTGAAGTAAATAAAGCTTCAATACCTTGAGACTGACCGCTGCGTGACGATATTTCGTTATACAATTTACTTAGATCAATACCAGACCAAAATTTTTGCTCAAATTTCTTAGCATTTGATAGTGCATCTGATATTGCTTTTTTACGCTGAAATATAATTGTCCACGACATTACAGACATGGCAACTAGCCCTAACATCACTAACTGAACAAGCAAGCTTGCTTCTAAAATTAGGTCTAAAAAATTAAGCCCTGATCCCACGTTAAACTCCTAAGTAATTTCAAAATACGGCAAATTGGTTAATTTGTGTAAATATGACCGTTTATACGGTCAAAAGTTGCATCTAGTGTATCTAGTCCATTTCAAGCTGACAACGGTATTGCTATGAATAGGCAACAAAAAACGTTAAAAAACAGCTTTAGTTGGCATTTTCCTTTGCCTCAGTATTTTATTTAATCTTTTAAATAAACTCGCTAACTATAAATATGCGTAAATATATAAGTAAAACGTCATAAAATGCGCCGTTTATTCAAAATAAGAGCATAAACACTCAAAACCTATAAGCCTCACCTTCACATAACAGTAAAACTAATACCGAGCCACATCAAAAGAAATTACTTAAGCTAGAAATTTCATTAACTTATAAATTTAACGATTAATTAACGCGCAAGATTCAAACAACAATAAAATTCACCGAATTAGTTTTTCTAATCTGAAAATACAAATTTTCTAGTTTGAATAAAAAGGTGATCTTACGTATTATTCTCCCATACCGAACTAGCGCACTGAATGAGATAGTTTCATTAAGCCAAGTTCTTAGTAATAGGATATTTTATCGTATTACATTGTTTTACTCTTTCTGGATAAAACCAAATTCAGTAAAACGTAGTTCCCTGGATTACTTCCTTCAACTTGTTGTTTGCCCGCATTTTTTGCGGGCTTTTTTTTGCCTGCAATTTGGTGCGCTACATACTTTATTTATAAACTAATAATTGCCCTACCTATTTTACAATAAGTAATTCGGTTACTAGTTTGAATGGTACGCAGGATAGCTTCGCGAGTCTTAACGCCCTGTGAATTAACAGTTAACTATAAAGCGTATAAGTATTTTGAAATAACATTTGCAACAGTGTGCTGAGATTTTGGGTAAAATACCAGCCGTATAAATATTTGAAAGAAAGGGATACTAAGTCAATTACCTGCTGCGCAATAAAGCACAGCAAGTAATGTATATGATGAGGCTAGTCTTTTTTAGGAAGTAAACCAAAGTGATGATATGCACTGTCAGACACTATTCGCCCACGCGGAGTACGCTGAATAAACCCTTGCTGAATTAAAAACGGCTCTATTACATCTTCTATTGTTTCACGCTCTTCACCAATAGCTGCAGCTACATTGTCGAGTCCTACTGGGCCGCCCATGAATTTTTCAATTATGGCGAGTAAATATTTGCGATCCATATAATCAAAACCACTTTTATCTACGTCAATCATATCAAGCGCTTGCTTAGCTACTTCGGCGTTTACTGTACCGTCAGATTTTACCTGTGTGTAATCGCGTACACGGCGTAATAAACGGTTTGCAATACGTGGTGTACCACGTGAACGTTGTGCAATTTCGGTTGCGCCGTCGTCACACATTTCTAAACCAAGATAATGTGCAGAGCGCCCTACTATGTGCGACAAATCTTCTACAGAATAAAACTCTAATCGCTGCACAATACCAAAACGGTCACGTAGTGGCGATGTAAGCGATCCTGCTCGGGTGGTTGCACCAATAAGCGTAAATGCAGGTAAGTCTAATTTAATAGAACGCGCAGCTGGGCCTTCACCAATCATTATATCAAGCTGGTAGTCTTCCATTGCTGGATACAGTATTTCTTCAACTTGCGGGCTTAGCCTGTGTATTTCATCAATAAACAGTACATCGCCTTCTTCTAAATTAGTAAGTAACGCAGCTAAATCGCCTGCTTTTTCAAGTACAGGGCCGGATGTTGTTTTAATACTTACGTGTAATTCGTTGGCTACAATATTTGCAAGCGTGGTTTTACCAAGCCCTGGTGGGCCAAATATTAATAAATGATCGAGCGCTTCACCACGGGTTCGGGCAGCTTCAATAAAAATTTCCATTTGCTGCTTAACATGAGGCTGGCCTCTGTAGTCGGCTAAAAGTTTTGGTCTTATTGCACGATCTATAGAGTCTTCATTTGTTTTTTCAGTCGCATCAATTAAGCGATCCGCTTCAATCATGGGTTACTCACAACATTGATTTTAAAGATTCTCTAATAAGAACCTCAGTAGACATATCGGGCTTGCTTATCGATTTTACTGCTTTTTGCGCTTGTGGCAATTTATAACCTAACGCAACCAATGCCGATACGGCATCATCGGCTGCATTATTAGCAATTGTCGCATCGCTCATCGGCTCTATTACCGCGCTGTCACTAAATGGCGTAAATAAATCATTACCCCAATCTTTTAATCTGTCTTTCATTTCGAGTACTAAACGCTCGGCTGTTTTTTTACCTACACCCGGTAATTTAACAAGCGACGTTGAGTCTTCGTTATTTACACAGCTTACAAATTGCTTTGCCGACATGCCCGATAAAATAGCTAAGCCAAGTTTTGGACCAACGCCATTTGCTTTTAATAGCTCTCTAAACAAGGCGCGTTCAACTTTATTATTAAAACCAAATAATAATTGAGCATCTTCACGCACTACAAAGTGGGTGTAAACAATCGCGTTTTCACCAATTTTTGGTAAATCGTAAAAACAGGTCATTGGCATTTGTACTTCGTAACCGACACCACTTACTTCGAGTAATATTTCTGGTGGCTGTTTTTCGACTAAAATACCATTTAAGCGGCCTATCATAGTTATTTCCTTAAACGTCCTCTAACGGTTTTGCTTGCGCTACCCGCTAGTTTAATTAAATTTTGTTCTGAGTGAGCGTGGCAAATCGCAATAGCAAGTGCATCAGCTGCATCGGCCTGTGGCGTACCGGGTAGTTTTAAAATATTTTTTACCATGTGCTGCACTTGTGTTTTATCAGCGCCACCGTTACCTACTACTGCTTGCTTAATTTGCCTAGCTGAATATTCAAATACGGGTAAGTCGGCCATTGCAGCGCCAACAATCGCCGCGCCTCTAGCTTGGCCAAGCTTTAAAGCTGAATCGGGGTTATGCGCCATAAATACTTTTTCAATGGCAAAGGTTTCTGGCGAAAACTGCTCAATAAGCTGTGTAATGCCTTGATAGATCATTTTAAGCCTAACCGGAAAAGGATGATCGGCTAACTTAATACAACCACTGCCTAAGTATGTAAATTTAGAACCTTGGTGGGCAACAACGCCATATCCGGTCAAACGTGAACCAGGATCGATCCCTAAAATGATGGCCAAACAGCGCTCCATTGTTATTATTTTTAAATTACGCTAATAATGCCAGAGCACTGTATAAATTACCAGTACAAAGAAAAACAAAAATGCCCACGTATTAGGTGGGCATTTGCAGGAGCGTGTTAGTTTAAACTTACCCTAGGGCACGCACTAATCCTTGGGTGTTTTGTTTAAGTGTTCGGGCAATCATTAAATAGCCTAAACCAGCCACAAATACACCGCCAGCTACCGGACCAATAATCCATATATGCGGATGTAACTTACCTGCTAAATCAAACATTTGCTGCTGCACAATTAAAAGCGCTATATCACTAAAAAATGCAGCCACTAAGCCAGCTAAACCGCCGAGTAATAAAAACTCGTACAAGGTCGCGTTTTTAATCAATCGGCTTTTAGCGCCAAGTGTTCGCAGTATTACAATTTCTTGCATACGCTCACCTAAACTAGCTTGCACTTGCGATATAAGTACAAGCGCGCCACACAGCACAACAATGGCAAGTACAAAGCCAATGGCGAGTGATACTTGCGAAATAGTTGTTTGTATTTGCTTAACAAAGTTGTCAATATCAATCGCTGTAATAGTAGGGTAAGTACGCAATAACTGGCTAAAGTCACGCTTTTGATCTGGGTTTATACGTACCGACGAAATATACGTCGCCGGAAAATCTGCAAGTACATCTGGGCTTAAAATAATAAAAAAGTTAGGTTTAAGCGTGGCCCAATTAACTTTGCGCACACTGGTAATTTTAGCGTCGAACGATTGCGAACCAATTAAAAATGTAAGCGTATCGCCTATCTCAACATCTAAACGCTCAAGCATCGACTCCTCTACTGAGGCTTCAGCCATCGCATTTTCACCAAACCACGTGCCTTGTGTTACTTCATTTTGGTCAGGCACATCTTTAAGCCATGTAAGGTTTAGCTCGCGGCCAATACCTGCACGTGCTTCTTCGTCTTTTTTCTCGTTGTCTTGCAGCGATACAGAACGTGCTACCAACTCGCCGTTTACCGCATTTACGCGTCCACGAATAGTGGGATAAAACTCTGATACCTGAATATCTTTTTGAGCTAAATACTCATTAATTGGCTCAAGCTCATTTTGCGTAATATTAACTAAAAACGCATTAGGCGCATCGGCAGGAAGTTGCGATTGCCAATCAGATATCATGTCGTTTTTAAGTACCACTAAAAACAGCAGTAATTTAATCGCTAATGAAAAACTAATTAACTGTACCGCGTTCACATTTGCACGCTTTTGAATAGATGCAATTGCAAGCGACCAACTGTTACCTGGCTTAAGCCCTAATTTTCGACCGCCACCAAATATTAATTTAGATATCAAAAACAACACACCAATTAGCGCAAGTGTTGATATAAACAAAATAAGCGTTATTTTTATGTTGTTACTGAATAACCACATTAATAAAAACACGGTTAGCGCACTCATTCCTAAATGCACACGACTAACTGCCAATTTGTCACCTAAGTTACGGCGCAGCACTCTAAGCGGTGGAATATCAAATAAATCAAATAACGGTTTAATAGAAAACATAACGGCACAAATTACGCCAGTGCTTATAGCC
The DNA here is from genome assembly GCF_015864275.1 of Pseudoalteromonas sp. NZS11_1. NCBI lineage: Bacteria > Pseudomonadati > Pseudomonadota > Gammaproteobacteria > Alteromonadales > Pseudoalteromonadaceae > Pseudoalteromonas > Pseudoalteromonas sp. NZS11_1. Next base: position 51,176 of record NZ_JADYXK010000004.1, on the reverse strand, counting down.
ACCAGCCAAGGTTTAAAGCCACCTAAAGGTAGCTCTGTGCCCATACTTTTTGATAAGTAACTTGTTGCTATTTCTTGCAAGCCATAACCAATTAACAGCCCAATACTTACCGCCATTGCACATACAAGCAATAAATGGAGCATGTATATTTTGCGGATCATTGAGCGGCTACCGCCTAGCGTTTTCATCATCGCTACTGGATCGTATTGGCGTTCACAATAACGTTTTGCTGAAACGGCTATAGCCACTGCGGCTAAAATAATACCTAATAGGCCGGCAAGTAATAAAAAGCTCTCTGCACGGTTTAAACTATTTGAAATAGGTGATTGACGGTCTTTAACGCCGTACCATTGTTGGTTTTCTTTCATTTGTGGTTTAAGCCACTCGTAAAAGCTATTTATATCGGCCTCACTACCTGCATAAAGTTGGCGATAATAAACACGACTACCTGGCTGCACAACTTCGGTTTTTGCCACATCGTCAATATTAATAAGCACACGACGGCTGCTCGAAAATACATTAAATGGCGCGTCAGGCTCTTCTACAATAACTTTTGAAACATTAAATAATGCAGCGCCAAGCTCTACTTGCGCGCCTATATCAATATTTAAACTGTAAAATACTGATTCACTTAGCCACACATTACCAGGCGTTGGTCCGCTATTAGCAACCTTAGTTTCACCTGTTAAGGTATCTTTAACTTTTAACTGCCCTTTTAACGGGTACGCATTAGATGCCGCTTTTACTGAGCTAAACTGCATTTCATCATCGGCAAACAACATAGTGTCGAAGTACACCATTTGCGCCGTTTTTAAATTTTGGCTCTGTGCTTTAGTAATAAAAGCAGTGTCGAGAACATGATCGCTTGCAAGTACACGGTCTGCTGCAATAAAAGCACTGCTTTTTTGCGCAATACTTTGCCCTATTCGCTCAGTAACCATAGACAGTGTAAGCACGGTTAAAACAGCAAGGGCGATAGCTGCGCTTATAACTGTTAGCTCACCACGGCGAAATTCTCGCGAAAATAACTTAAGCGCTAACTTAACCCACATTAGCAACGTCCTCTACTTGGCTTTTTACCAGTAAGCCCGCTTCTATTTGAATAATGTGCTCACATTTTTGTGCAAGCCCTTCATCGTGAGTCACCAAAATAAGCGTAGTGCCGTGTTGCGTGTTTAAATCAAATAATAACGACTCAATCATTTTACCGTTTTTGCTGTCTAAATTAGCCGAAGGCTCATCAGCAAACAATATTTTAGGCGTACCAATAAATGCTCGCGCAATAGCAACACGTTGCTGTTCACCGCCAGAGAGTTGCGACGGGTAATGATCAATTCGATGGCTCAAGCCTACTTTTTCAAGCAAAGCAATTGCTTGCTCTTTTGCATCACTTTCGCCAGCAAGTTCTGCTGGTAGCATAACGTTTTCTAGTGCAGTTAAGCTTTGTACTAACATGAACGATTGAAACACAAATCCAATTTTAGCCGCGCGCAGTGCAGCACGCTCTTCTTCATCTAAATTGTGTAATGGCTCGCCATCTAAAAATATTTCGCCGCTGCTTGCGGTATCCAGCCCTGCTAATAAACTGAGTAACGTTGATTTACCAGAGCCCGACGTACCAACAATAGCAACAGACTCGCCATGCTTGACATTAAAGCTGATGTCGCTGAGGATGGGCAGCTCACCTTCAAAGGTAGAGACTACTTTAGACAAACCATTAACCTGAATTATATTTAATTGAGAAAGCGCTGACATATGACTCATTCAATCCTTCGTTTAGTATTCATTTTATTTTTAGTTATCAAACCGCTGAGCGCAGCAGCCGACAACACGATTTTAATACTCGGTGACAGTTTAAGCGCAGCCTACGGACTTCAACAAGAAGAAGGCTGGGTAAAATTGTTACAAGATAAATACGATGACGAACAAGCCGACATTGAACTTATCAACGCCAGTATTAGTGGCGAAACATCTGGTGGAGCCCTACGCCGTTTAGATACATTGCTTGAGCAATACGAACCCACTCATGTACTTATTGAGCTAGGTGCTAATGACGGTTTACGTGGTTTTCCTGTCAAAAAAATGCAAACTAACTTAACGTCTCTTATTCAAAAAAGCCAAGCAGCTAATGCGATGACCGCCTTAATGGAGATTTACATTCCCCCTAATTACGGCCCGCGTTACAGTAAAATGTTTACAGACACTTTCTCGCGCGTTAGCGAAGAGACAAATGCGCATTTAATGAACTTTTTTATGCTCGATGTTGCTGGTCAACCTGAGCTAATGCAAAACGATAGTTTACACCCTAACAAAAAAGCTCAGCCATTAATACGCGATGAGATGTATGACTCGATCAAAAAGTGGTTAAATAAAGACTAGCCAATTAATATACCGCAAGAGTGTCTTTTTAGGTCTCTTGCGTAATAAACACCCAAACAAACAATCGCTTATTGATTTTTAAAAAAATACACGTACTATTGCATACAAATCGGTATGTGGCGCAGCTTGGTAGCGCACTGTCATGGGGTGGCAGGGGTCGAGAGTTCGAATCTCTCCATACCGACCAATTAATTTATTTAAATATTAAGTACTTATAATTTAAATAAAATACATATTGCTACACCCACACTAAATATTATTAATACATGTAGCATATATGTAGCTTCACTACTTACAGCTAATTCAGCTCGTTCATATGTAGTTATTAAGTAAATAACTTTAATATGTAACATCATGCCCTACCTTATTTCCTAATACCCTGATGTGCAGCATAATTAACATATTTCTAGTAGATGTTTATATTTAGCAACAGCTTGTCGAGTCATTCCTATTTCGTTGGCTATAAGCACCTGTGAAGGCTTTTTCCCTTCACTTTGTATCTTCGTTATTGCTTTAGTAATTTTTTCCTCTGTGTTTGTTCTACGTGCTTTGTGTGTAAACTTAGCCCCCTGCTGTTGAGCAAGTTTTTTAGTTACGATCTTAATTTGCAGTAAAAATAGTCCGGCTCTCCCACGGTTATTTGACGAGCTATATTTAAACCAAGTGAAATTAGCCACACTCTTAACAATCCCTTTCAATTCGGAGTGGTTTAATGGGTGGATTTTAGGAAGGTCTGACGAACTGAACTCATTACACGACTGAGCAATATTAAATAAATGACTTTCCCATTGCTCATATGTCCAATTTTCTTTCGCATAATTAATGCGTTCATATGCTATGAATCTGAGTTCATGAAATACCATACAGTTTCGCGACTCAGCGACCAAAGACCAATCAAAGTCATATCGGCGTTTTTTTGTCACCTTTGTTAAATAATTATTTAATTCATTTAGACTGTATTCATGTGCATGAAGGAAAGATGTATTCCAACTTGAATTTAAAGGATTTTTACTCAAAGGGCCGTAATAGTCTGCATCAGCGCCTAATTGCAATGTCATCCCTTTTTTTACATCATCTAAAAACCTGACAGGTTTTTCACGCGATGCATTTGATGAAGGTACAAATTGCACTGCATAAAATAGATGCGCGCCACCAACTACTTTAGAGCTATCAGCTCGGTCTAAACCACTTACAATTATATTCGGTGGCGGTAATAACTTATCTTCCCAGCTGAAAGTGTTTTCATCATCAATGTCAAAAACCAACCAAAACACGATGTTTTTAGGGTTTATCTGAATATATTTATGAGTTTTTAACGCTAAATCACCATACCTATAACGTGCTTCATGTTTTATATCTGCACTAAGTGTTCTAGGTGGTGTGGTTTGAAATAATCTTTGTGTTAAAAGCAACTGAGCACACTTATTCTCAACCACTAATGGCTGTAATGCTGAATTCATAATAAAAATACCTATGTCAAAAGTAATCAACATGGCAGGCAAGAAGTATAATTTTTTATGCCTGCCATATTAGCAAGCTATGTGCGGTCACCATACTTTCGAAGCCAAGTATCTAAAGTCGACTTTTCAAATAGTAGTTTGTTACCTAACTTAATACTTTCAGGCGAAAGTTTTTTAGCCAACTGCTGATCCCCCGCTTTTAAAGCGGCTTTACTTTTATTACGAATATTATAAATATGTTGAGTAGAACAGCTTAAATAAGCAGCTGCTTGTTGAGCGGTAATATATCCAGGCATAACAATCTCCAATACGTTAAAGAAGCGAAGAAATGTGCCACATAGATATGGCTTAATTGCATACACATACGTGTATGTACCTCGTTACGTATTGAAGGCAGCCCGTAGGCGCCTGTTTTTTCACTGTGAAAGTGATAGGTAGAATGTACTGAACTTAATTAAATAGGGAAATTTCTTCGCGTTATAAATAAGCATATAACATATGCCTATTTATAAATTTAAATTACTTAGGAGTATAAATCAAGGAGTTTAGCCTCTAACGGGTATTGAACTTTATAACACTCTGTTTATAACCACCGTTTTTGAATGTAGCCCAAGTTTCCAAATTTAGGCTTATATTCACTGTAGTAGTTTTCACGAAACACTTTATCCGCGCCTTCCCTATTTATTAAACCGTTTTCAAGTAAATACATTAAAGCAATAGATGGGCTTCGAGATTCACCTAAGCTGCAATAGATAAATACTTTTTCTTCATTGTCTAAAGCTCTTTTTATAAAGCCTAACGCAGGATCGATCATTTCATTACTTACATATGCAGGGTTATCACCATCAATCATGTTTAAATAAATCACTTCCTCCGTTTCTTTAAATAAGTAGTAAGGGTTATCTTTGTTGCATCCCCTGCCACTCCAACCAACAACAGATTGGTGAGTTACATGACCATTTGCTCTGTTTAAAGCACAAACAATTTTCATGCCCTTTGATTTGGCAAGCTCATATTCTTCTTTAGTACCTACGTAAATTTCTAAATCGCCAATTCTTTTCATAATAAATCCCTTTAAGTTTTTTTTGCCGTTTAATGAATTACTGAACGATGGGTTTTTAAACTATTACTACAATCATCACAAAGCATAAGCATCCACTTAAACACTGATTGAACATGTGCCTCAGGGTAGTAATTATCGCGTTTTTTCACTTTTTCTGAACGTTTATAAAACGATGAAAAAGACTCTAATTGTATATCCCAAACCTCTGATTGCTCGTTACTATAATCGTAAAACATAAAGTCTAAGGTAAGTAGCTCACTAAGTACTTGTGCTTCATTAAGCTTACTTAAGTTATCTCTAATTGATAATAACTTATCACGGCTATTATCTTGACCTTGCAGTTTAATATATAAAAAAACAATCGCGGGTAAAAATGCGTAAACATTAAAATTAATCATAAAAAAACTACGCAGCTTTTCAACTGCGTAGCCTGTATTTTGTGTAAAAACCCACCTAACAATTGCACTTAAAAAAGCAACTGTCAAAACTATTTGTAGAACTCGCCACGGCTATGAGCGTCACGCGCTTCTTGCTCTGTGTAGCTATCACCGCAATGATCGACATTTCCAGTTCCATCATTGTATTCATCAATGAACTTATCTTGCTCAGACTTATCATCAACATCCAGTAAAATATCAACCGTAACGGCTCCTACAAACTTAACTGCTTTCCACAACATTTGCTTCACTCGCCTCTATCTAAGTATTCCTTAGTATCGTGAACACATTAAAGCTAAGAAACTCTTAGTTTTCAAGTTAAGAATTAAATATAATGAAAACGAATGATGGTTCACCGTTTCCAAAACGGCTAAAAGAGGCAAGACTAGCAAAAGGACTTTCGCAAAAAAAACTAGGGATACTGGCAGGGATGGATCAATTCGCGGCGTCGCCTAGAATGAATCAGTACGAAAAAGGCGTGCATTCACCCGACTTTCAAACAGTACGGGCACTAGCTAAAGTATTAGAAGTGCCAACAGCATTTTTTTACTGTGAAGAGAATGAGCTTGCTCAAATAATTAAAAGCTATTATTAAACATGTGACTCTATATTTTTTAAGCTACTGTTTACCTATATTAATTTTCTTACCTAATAGTTTTGAATTTAGTATATTGCAATGATGTGATCAATTATTACAAATTAGGTAAATTATGGATTCAAAACTAAGCATGTTGAAATATTATAAAAGCCAAATTTTTTATTTAAAAAATTTACTTAATTCAATTGACCCAACAGAAGATAATTTAGCTCCATTATTTGAAATACAACAATACATAATTGATAGAATACTGAACACTGAAGTTAAAATATGTGTAAAAAAAGCTGAGCTAAAAGATCTAAAAACCTCACTTCGTACCCATACAAACGGAAAAAAATATTCGACTGAACTTAAGTTAAAAATTAATAACGTAAATGACTCATTAGCTGGGTATAAGTTTTTACTGTATGTCTGGAGGTGCTTTGGCGATGGTATCGTTTTTAAATATTCTAGTAAGTGGAATCTTAAACGACTTTTTTTCGAAGTAAATTCATCCAAAGTAAAGCAAAAAGCAGGTTATATTGGAGGTAAACAAGGAATTTACAAAGAGTTAGACATAGTTAAGGATGCTTTATCGAATAATATTCCAGCCGTACTTTGCGATATTACCAATTCATTAAGACATGGGGATGTGTGCTTACTAGATAAAAATGACCCTCATATAATTGAAGTAAAATCTAGCTCTAATACAAACAAACGAGTCAAGCGACAAATTGAATCAATAGATCAAATACACAGCTATCTTAAGAATAATATTGGGGATATTGGTGGCGTAGAAAAAATGAGAAGAGTAGAGTTCCAAGAAAATGAAGTACATCATAATTCATCAATCAATGAAGTAATTCGAGCCCTCTCAAAAACAAATTTTTACCAAACCTCTCCAGAACCCGGCCTTCATTACGTAGGTGTAAAAACAGGCCACAATATTGATTTTAATTGTTTGTTTAATGAAGTAAAAGAGCCTGTTCTATACATGCTTAACGAAGGCAAAACAGATGAAAGATGGGATAATTACTATCCATTTACTCTGTCCATACAAAGCGCTGAATCCTTGTACAGTTTTTTATCTGGTAAGATATTCTTATTCGTTGTTGTTGATGGCGCTATCCTCAAAAAAATGTTTAAAGAAAACGGCTATGATCTTGAAATAGTTATGACAGAAGATGCAGGGTTTGTTTACTCCAAAATCGTTAATGGTTATAAAGAACCTTTTTATTTCATGTCATCAGAGCATCTAGTTGGAAGGCTAGGATTTGAGTTTATATCGCTTGAATGGTTTTTAAATAAGCAAAAGCTTATGTTAAAAGAAATGGAACATGACTTGATTATTCAGGTAGAAACAACGACCAAGGTCAATTAACAAAACAGGAACAAAATTATGAATATTGATACAATGGAGTCCATATCAAGCGAAGACTATAGAAGCTTCCTTATACGTGAAGGTCTATTTCATATTAATCATGACATACTCGAATCGTCTATTACTGGTTATGCGATAGCAGCAAATAAAGAGCAATTAGATATATATATTGAAGAGTTACAAAAAATCAAAAAGCATTTGAAATAAACCTCCTTTTGATACTAACTTTTACCCTTATTAACATAGCTATATCTTTAGTGCGAAACCGTCTTTTTAAATAGAGGCATCATGAGCAATAGCCTCTGTTTAAACATTGGGGCTTCGCCCCTGTCCCCCGCTATGTCGAAGCCGAAAATCGGCTTACACATAGCGGGGGACAACACATTCATACTCTTATACGCAGGTTTTATTTGCAGATTGAAAAATATTTCTAAAGTGGTAATCTTATTGCTACTGAAGCTCTAACGAGCCAGAAAAAAACAGGCGCTATTCTGCTGCCTTCAACACGTAGTAACGAGGTAAATACTATCTTTTCAGAGGTAGTAACCAACCAAAAACGGCGCACTCCAGCTGCTGACAACACGTAGAAATGAGGTTAATAATCAGGCGAGATCAGTCCGAGCCTTTCGCATATGCGAAAAACAGGGGCGAATAGGCTTAAGTGCCGCTGAGCTTTATTGTCAGTCAATCTTACAACCTTAATACGACTGGAGTCATACCATGAAATTCGATGCACTAACCGAAGTCCAAAAACTAAAATTTGAAAGTAAGTTAATCGCTGGAAGCCGTAAAAAAACATCTAAGCTTGATAAACATAAATTCGAGCTAATAGAAATTTACAAGCAAGGGTCTAACATTGTCGAGCTTCAGCGCTGGCTAAAACGTAAAGGTATAAATGCTCATTGGTCAACAATTCAAAGATGGATCAAAAAACATGGCTAAATTTGCGAAACCAAAAACTCAAGCACACAATGTCATAAAAGGGCTTACAAAAAGTAAGCTTATAAAGTCTCTTGGAACTGCCAGAAACTACGAGCAATCACTTAGCACCGTTGCCTCTTGGGCTAAGAACATTGGCATAAACGGTATTCAGGCAATGACCATCGTTCAAGCACTCAATTATTTAGATTACCGTAAAGAAATAGTGGGTCAAAAGTCACTAGATATGGAGCGCCAAGCTATACAAGCAATGATGAGGCTAAACGGCAAACTTAAAAACAAGCAAACACTCCCTGTTATTAAATCAATTAACCAGCAAATTCTTAAATCACGCGCCTACACCACAGAGCAAGCACAAATAATAAGTAAGCACCAAACGCCTAAATATTCATTATCAACACAAATAGCGCTCTCTGCGGGGCTTCGTGCACATGAATTATTGACCATAGCCAAAGTTGAAGAGCGTAAAGCAGATAAACGACCAGCTTTTGGTTCAAAATGGTCTGGTCGAAACGGTCTGCTATATACAGTTACAGGCAAAGGTGGCTTAAAACGCGAAGTCCTAATACCTCACGATTTAGCAGCAAAATTAGAACTTCGTAAATTTAAAAAACCTGTCACTGTTGTTGATAGAAAAATAAGCTACTTACAGCGGTACAATATTGGAGGCGGTAAAAAGTGGTCCGATTCATTTAATAAAGCATCAAACCGTACTCTTTCATATTCCAACGGTGCTCACGGCCTAAGGCATAGCTACGCACAAGAAAGAGTATTAGAGTTAATACTTAACCAATATCCGTATCAAATAGCATTAGAGACCGTTTCACAAGAAATGGGACATTTCAGGGCTGAAATTACTGAAGTTTATTTACGTTAAATTAAAAAGCTACCATCAAGATAGCTTTAATTTCAAACCTTATTTATTTCTTTGAAGACTTACTAGGTTTTAATCCTGGGGTGTTCCCCGGAGTGTTTTTGTTATCACGTCTACGTTTATCAGGTTTGCCAGTTGAATCAGCAATTGGTTTTGGTCCTGGTTTAAGAGCCACAATCGTTATCCTTTCAATTAAGAGGAAGTCCCTCAATTATGAGTATAGCTTTAAACAAAAATTTAGAGGTTGTTATTGATAAATACTTACTTCTTCATTAATTCGAAAAGATACAATTTTGAATGAAATCTAAAAGTAACGTGTTAAGGGTTCGCGTATGTAGTACAGCGTAAATATAATAACTTTAAAAAACTTAATTTGACGCACTCAAACTAGCTAGGTTTCAATTAAATATATCAATTGTACGCCTCAAACGCCCTACTCTTTTCAACTGCCGCACACGTCCTCAGGCATAGCTTCGCTCAAGGAAAAATGATTGAGCTTAATGCATTAGGCTTTAAATATAAAACGGCCTTAGAGACTGTTTCACAAGAGATGGGCATTTTAGACCTGAAATCACCGAAGTGTATCTTCAGTGAGAATTCATAACTAATTGCTATCATTTAATAAAGTGTTGCTACACTTGAAGACAAAATGTACTATAGCGATGAAAATAAGTGTCTATAATAACAATCAACATAAGAAACAAAAAATGACTGCTCACTTTGGCTACCACACTTGTAAATTGGAGAATGGATTCGAGTACATTGTCGAAAACATACCATTTCGCAGTGGTGATGGGGCTAACCAATGGCTCACACAGGGTTATTATTTCTGGACTGACTCTGATTATTGGGCAAAAAAGTGGGGGAAAGCAGGTCGTAGAGCTATAGGGGTATTTAGTTTAGACTTGTGTTTCAAAAAAGAAGTTTTAGATTTAGTCGGTAATGTTGAACACCAATTAGAATTTATTGAACTAAAAAATATAATACTTAATAAACTTGGTGAAGATGAAAAACGTAAAAGTGTAACAGTAAATCAAATATTAAATAAGTTAAAATGTTCTAAAGAAATATTTCCATATTTAGGTGTTAAAGCACAAGATGGAAGGAAGATAGAAAATATTAGTTTTGTAGATTCCCAATTTAATAAAGCGAAACTAGGTTTAATCACACGACAACAGCTTTGCGTTTTCGAGGAAGCAAAAGACCGCGTTGCCTTGTGTGGTTTCATTGAGCCATCAAAGTATGCTGAAAAAATGCCTGCGGCATGAAGGAGATAAGTATGTTAAGTTTACAAGAACGTGTAATATTACTCAAAGAAGAGTTATCTAAAGTTTCTGCTGAAGAATTATACAATGAACTTCAAAGCTATGAAGCTGTTGGTCCATTAGCTTGTGACTTTCTGAGCGATGAGTCAGATACACTTTCACATAAATACTGGAAACACTCCTTCAATAGTTTCCAAGCACATTACAATAATATTCATGATGAAATCACTGTTTTAGAAGTTACATATGTAAAAGATGAAAGAAGCAGTTTTATTTCAGCTTGTAACGATGATGATTACAATAACTGTTTAGCGGCATAAAATGAATATTCAACTACACATTAACAAGGCAAAAGAGATAAATCTAATTGACAAAGACCAAGTTGAGGACTTTGACCAAATTGATGAGTTTGGGTTCCATTATGAACCGAAGTTTTCAGATAAACCATCAGATAAATTTGATATCTTTTTTGCTCTAAGACTAAAAATTAAAAACTCTCATTTACTGTTACTCGAGTATGAATCAACTTTTAAACTTGATGATCAATTTGATGATGAATTTGTTAATTCTCATTTCCCGCATGTGAATGCTCCTGCAATTGCTTTCCCATATATGAGAGCTTTTGTAAGCACTCTTTTATTAAACGCAGGGTATGAACCAATAATGCTTCCAAGCGTTAACTTTTCTGCTATGTACAAAGATATGCAAGAAAAAGATAGTTAATGGAATTGGTGCACATGTTAAATCTAGAACATGTGAACCAAAACCTTTTTTCTGGGCAATAAATATTTTTAATAATGAAACTTGATTTTAGCTAAGCTTTAAAAGCTTATTTCCCCACAAAACTAAAGCAATTCTTCTTTTCTCCATATATTCCTGCATATTATAAACGCCCTGCACACCTTGTAATTGATGATTCAGTATTTTTTCAATCACTATAGGGTCAGTCCCAATATCGGTATCACCTAACCGAGTCGCAACTGTTCTGCGTAAATCGTGAGGTACAAACTTAGGGACTCCCAATTGCTCTAATTTACGGCTTATGGAGCGTGACAATGAGTGCCTGTCAATCGGCTGCTCACCTGGGCCTGATTTATTAGTTGTTGTACTCGGGAATACATATTTTGAATTGAGATAGCCAAATGCTGCGCGCAGCTCATCAAGCAAAATAACCATATTTTGAGTAATTGGCACTTTGTGGGTTCTCTCGCCATATTTGTTTTGCTTTACTCGCTCTGCTGGGATTGTCCATATCATTTTATCAAAATCAAATTCTTGCCACTGTGCGCCTGTAACTTCTATTGGCCGACAACCTGTTAAAGTAATACATTTCAATGCGTAAATAACTTGCTGGCTAACACCTAGCTTTGTTAAGCGTTCAAAAACTTGAATCACTTCGTCAAACTCCAGTGCTCTGGTTCGAGACTTTTCAAGGCCACCTACGCTTTTCTTTTTAACCGTACTTACAGGATTGCCCTGCATAAGGTCTCGCTCAACACCGAAGTCGAACATTTGTTTTAAAATAGAGAGTGTTTTATTTGCTTGGGTATTTGAACCTCGATCTTTTATTGGATCAAGCACCTTATTAAGAATGTCACGCCGAGTTATCTCTTTGAGTTTATAATTTCCAATAAAGGGCAAAATGTCTTTTTTAAACATTCTCATTACAGGATCTACGTCTTTTCGGTTAACTTTAATGTCTCTTTCAATAAACTCTTGGGCAAGCTCTTCAACGGTTGGTGATGTATCTTCGATAAACTGCTGCTTTAGTGATAGCTGCTTTGTTTCGTATACGTCTTCACCTAAAGCAACTCGCCCTTTTAAGCTTTCAACTTCCTTGCGGACATCTTTTAAATCGCACTCACCAAAGTATCCTAAATGGTAATTACGCTGTTTACCTTTGATGCCACCAAAACGATAATTTAAGTAAAGTGCAATTTTACGCTTTTTATCATTTTGTGTTTTACCTACACGTGCATGAAATCCACTTAACTTTGTGTCATTTATCCGTTTAATAGGTTCAGGGACTGAGCTTAATAACGAATCAGTTAATAACATTTTCACGACAGACATATGTAGCACCAAATATTAAAAATAAAGTACATGCAGCATATATGTAGCATCAACCGTATTCAACTACTTAATTCTACTTAGAGCTAACCCACACTAATAAATTAAATTTAAACCATTTATAACAATCAGTTAAATAGAAAAATTAGTACTACTTGTAGCTACCTACTTCTACTTGAATCTAATCGTAACTTTTATGGGGTGGCAGGGGTCGAGAGTTCGAATCTCTCCATACCGACCAATTAATTCCTTTAAAAATAACAATCTTCGTTAATCTAAACCTAACCATCAGTAAACTTTACTTCCAGCAATTCGATAATACTCTATATCCAGATCCATATTTTTTGTTATCAACCTTGATACTAATCTGCTTGCACCTCTCCAATATGTATTCTTTTAAAGACCTCTTTGCTCTCATCAAGAACCGCTACCTATTTTAATAAAATAAAGTTAAGCGTATAATTTTCAATCAGATATTAATAATAGGTTTTTAATTAAACTGTACAATGGCACCGATGCAAAACTAAGTTGAATTTAAGGCTCTGTATTAAGTAACTTAGCATAGCGATGATTTAAGTCATTCTGTAAAGGAAATAAAATGAAAATAGGGATAGATCTCGGTACAACCCACAGCGTAGTGGGTATTTGGCAAGATAACGCGGTTAAGTTAATTCCGGATATGGAGGGTAATGTGCTCGTTCCTTCAATTGTTGGCTTGTCGGAAGATAATTATATTCTTGTAGGTCAAGCCGCTAGGGATCGATTAGCAACCCACCCCGCACACACAATTTGTGAATTTAAACGTTTTATGGGCACTGATAAAACCTTTTCATTGGGCGCGCAAGATTATAGCGCAACTGAACTATCATCCATTTTATTAAAAAGCCTTAAAGAGCAAGCCGAACATTATTTACAAGAGCCTATTACTGAGGCCGTTATTTCGGTACCCGCCTATTTTAATAATAAACAACGCCAAGCAACGCAACAAGCGGCTTTACTTGCAGGTTTAAAAGTTGAGAGATTACTTAATGAACCCACAGCCGCAGCACTCGCTTATGGGCTCGATAATAAAGACTGTGAGCAAACTTACTTAGTACTGGACCTTGGTGGCGGTACATTTGATGTGTCGGTTATTGAGGTATTTAACGACATATTTGAAATACACGCCTCATCGGGTGATAACTACTTAGGCGGTAACGACTTTACGAACGTTATTGAAGAAGATCTTTATAAGAAAAACGATTTGTACAAAGGTTTTTTCTCAGATAGTGAACTACGTAATATTTGGTCGTTGTGCGAGCGTTTAAAGTGCCAATTAACTAACGAGTCAACAGCCAGCTTTAATTTTGAATATAAAGAAAAAACGTATTCATATACCCTCACTCTGGAAGATTATCGTACATTGTGTAGCGAGTTAATTGAGCGAATTAAGTTTCCTATTAACCGTGCGATGTCTGACGCTGACTTAACACTTGAAGACGTTGATGGACTTATTCTTGTTGGCGGCGCTACGCGTATGCCTATTTTTCAACAGCAAATTAGCCGTGTGTTTTCACGCATACCGCAAACTCAATATAACCCTGACCATGCTATCGCTACTGGTGCTGCAATTCAGGCAGGTATGAGCGCACGTGCTAAAGAATTGAAAGACGTAATAATGACTGATGTTTGCCCATTCACTTTAGGCGTGGAGGTAAACAACAAACATGGTCAGTCTGAGTTTTTGCCTATTATAGAACGTAACGCGACGATTCCTATAAGCGAAACTCGTTCTGTTTATTCAGCTCACCCTGAACAAGAAAAAGTACTCATTAAAATTTATCAGGGTGAACATTATCTCCCTAAAGATAATGTGTTTTTAGGCGATTTAGAAATAAATCTTGAGCCGTTAAATATAATACAAGAGTTATATTTAACATATACCTACGATCTTAATGGTGTACTTGAGGTTGAAGTGACTAATGTTGGAAGTGACAAAAAATACCGCACTTATGTAGGCGAAAATGAAGAAAGCTTGAGTGAAAGTGAGTTACGTGAACGTTTTTCACGACTTAACGCACTTAAGGTTTTGCCTAAAGACAAACTTGTAAATACTGCATTTAAAGCAAAGTTAGAGCGTTTATTCCAAGAAAATCTAGGCGATAAAAGGCGAGAGATTGGCGAGGCGATTGGTCAATTTATGGAAGTGTTAGAAACACACGATAACCACAAAATAGAGCGTATGATCGAAAATATAAAGCGCTATCTTAGTTATTAGAATTAGCTATTAAAGTTAACTAATAAAAAATAGTTTCAGTTAAAAAATTACATGCATTAAATAAAGAGTGAAGTAATGAACCATTGGAAAATATTAGGCATTGAAGCCACAACAGATAAACGCCTTATTAAACTCGCTTATACAGAGATTCTAAAAAAAACATCGCCAACAGAGTTTCCCGAAGAGTTTAAAGATTTACGAAAAGCATATGAGTTAGCTATTAAAGAGGCTAAACGACCTGCTAAAAATGAAGACAAAGCACCCAATCAAGTATTTGAAGATGAGCACGAAAAAAAAGGCGTTATTAACGAGTCATTTTTTGATGAAGAAGAGCCCTCTCTCGCACCTACAGAAGTTGAAATAGTTAAGCCTCAACCTATCGAGTTAAATTGTATTCGCTCTATTTCAGAGCTGCAAGTAGCACTCAATGAATTATATTGTAATGTGTTATCTCGCAGCGATGTTGAACAATGGAAGTTATTATTTTCGTCGCCATTATTTTGGGATGTCGATCAAAGTCAGCAAGTCTCATTTACTTTAATTGATTTCTTTTCAGAGAATTACTTTTTATCTGCCACGGTATTTAAATTTTTAGATGAGAGTATGAAAATCTCTAGTGAGTTAGTAACCAATAAAAATAATCACTACCGTGAACTTGCTATTGCACTGCATCATTATATTCAGAGCCTACCACTGCGAATCGATGCCCTATCTAACATTGATCACAATATCAGCTTTGAACAGCTGCAGCAGCATCTTCAGTTACGTAACTTAATAGAAGAGCAATGTATATATTCTAAGCTTACAGCTGAGCAGCTAATTACGCTTATGCAGCGAATTAATTTGGTATTTTATAATGACGAGTCACTTTATCTTTATGTTGCTAACTATTTATGGACATTGGGTGCATACACAGAAATTAGTAAGTTACTTGCCTCATTGCCAGAGCCTACAGATGCAAGCATAGATCAGCTGCGAGATTTACAAGCACACGCAGAATTTAAGCTTAAAAACTATGATATAGCACTCACTATTTATCTTGCGCAGCGAGAACTTATGAAAAGTTTTTATGCGATGAATATGACTAAAGAGATTGGTCTGTGTTATTTGCACCTTAAAAATTATGAAAAAGCATATACGTATTTAAACTCTTATTTTTATACTAGCCCTGAGGATATAGACCTTCGCTCTGCTTTGATTATCGCCCGTCGATACTACATAAAAGATCTTAAAAAAAATGAGGAAAGTAACGCTCTTAAAATAGCGACGTTACAATTTGAAAATGGTCGCTACCAAGATGCGTTAATAACGACTCAAACATACCCTCTAATTTTTCACGCTGATTGCAATTATTTACAGGCTTTATGCCTTGCTAAGCTAGAACGCTTAGATGAAGCATTTGACGTTTTTATCGCCTTTATGAATCTACATTTACAAAAACAGATAGATCCTTGGCCACTACTGGTTGATTTATTTATATATTGCCCAGACTCAATTGATTTCAATTTGATAATGGAAACTATCGCAAAAAAAATACAACCATCTCCTAACAAGTTTTATAAAACCCCTCGCGTGCTAGGCTCTGTACAAGAGAATATATACTCACAATTAGAACTCAAAACATTAGATCTTCCAGCGACTGATCATGATGGAAAACCCAATAAACCCATGGGTTACACCCTCTATGCTGATTTAGACTATAAACAGCAATATGCTTGGGCAATGCTACATGCGTTAATGGCTAAATTGGCAAACTTCGAAGATAAAGCGATTGTGAAGCAAATAAAACAAGCCGCTATTTATGCTATTAAGCAAGCTATGCCAAAAATCACACACCAACCAAGTTGGAGCTTAAAGTTTATTCACATAGCTTTTGATATAGATGATTTTGATACCTGTATTAAGCTCGCAAACATCACGATTAACGAGTTTTCTAATTTACCACAAACCTACTATTACAAAGGGCGATCGCTAGCTGCCTTAGATCAATATGATGCAGCAATACCCATATTAATATTAGCCGCAGATAAATACGGACATCAGAGGCTTGGGATATACTCACTTGAATTTGCAGTGGAGTGTTGTGAAAAGCTCGTTGAACATGGACAGCCAATGCATCCTAATTACAATGATATATGCCAAAAACTGCAAATAACAAAGGAGATTGTAGATGCACAATCAAAGTGAAGTACCTTGTGTAATTGCGGATGATGCGGCTTTAAGTTCAGAGCAAAAATTATGGCTTATTAGCCTCTCAGGGCACCTTTCAATGCAAAATGGTTATTCATTGAATACCTTAAAACATCACAATAAAAACTACACTGACGAGTCAGTTGCTAACGGTAATTTAAGTATTTTAGATAATGCTTATGGCGTTACAACAAAAGAAGAATTAATTGAAACTTTAAATGTTTTTTATAACACATCAAATAGCCAAGTTTTCATGAGTTGTATGGCTGAACTCACCAGAAATGATTTATTAGCAAGATACTACACTGAGAATAAATCTACTGCCTATCAAAATACGCCTATAGGTATTATGTCGGACTGGGCAGGAATACATAAATTCTCACTGGCTCGTTGTGGTATTAGAGCTTTTGATATTGGCCGCTATGCTTTTTTATGTCGTTGTGGTGTTAGCGTTAATTTTTTAACCGAAGAAGAAGCATGGCATTACCTTAAGCCTATTGGAAAACTGGCACAAACCTTATTTATTAGCTGGCAAGAATATGCAACTAGTTATGTAGTTGGTCGTTGTATATGGCAAAAGATTATAACTCAAGAAACGTACAGCGAGCCAAACCCTGACTTTAATTTTAGTCATGATTTATTTGAAAAAATAAATGATACAGCTGCTACATTGCAAAGTATATTAGCTGATGACGAGCACCCATGGTGCCAACTAGGTTGGGAAATGGACTTTTAATTTCAATACTTTGATTTATAAATACTTACTGAATAACGCATTTTACAGTGGCGTTATTCAGTAAAGTTAATATTAGTGCTTGCGCCCTACACCATTTCGTACCATGTCTTGCCCTGTTTGGAATACGTCTTCTGTAATCATGCGTGCTAAAAGTAGCTTTTGATTATCGTCAAACACAGCAACAAAACGGCTGCCATCTTTGTTATTAGTAGCCATACCAACACCGGCAACACCTTTAAGTCCAAAACCACCGCTTTCGACATCTATTAAAAAGCTTTCTAGTTCGGCTAAAGTATCAATTACGTCATTTTCATTATTCATTTTAAAACTCTTTTAGTAAGGCCTTGGCTAGGCTTTTAAATCATTATGGTGGCTATTTTATAGAGAAGAGCCAAAAACTTAAACCCTTGGCTCAGGTTAGTAACTAAATAGACTTTATAGCTAACTCTAAATTGCTTAGTGCACAACCAAACTCTTTTGCATTAACGCGATGATACTGTGTGTCACTCGTTGCTGTAAGGCTAATTATAAACTCATCTTGTTGAGCTACCGCACTTTGCTCTTGGCTTAGGCACATAGCTTGAGTAAGTGATCGCAGTTTTGAATTTGTTAAAATTGAGCCAAAACGCTGCACTGGCAGTGGAGGTATTTTTATAGCGGGTAACGCCTCATCTATTGTGCGCTTGCTTAGAGTAAACGTGTTATTGGTAATTTCAATTACACTGCTTGTAGGCCAATACGAGTAGCTATAGCTCTTACTCTCAGGTTGTGCTTTACCTTGGTTAGCTAAATGCACTACACCACTTTTGCCTATTACGGTTATTAAACTACCTTCTGGCGATTTAATAACAACCAAAGCCGTATTTTCATCAATACCAAAACCATGTTGAATCTCTGTTTTAGTCTTTTTTACTTCATTTTTATTTAACGCCGCTGCGAGCCTAAATGTACGGTTTTGTTCGCTAAACTGAGTATCTAGTACACCAAAATTAAAGCTGCCAAGTCCACCAGCATTAGTGTTATTTTCATTTTTGCGAAGTGCCTCAAGGCTTGTCGTATTTGTAAGCATGCCCGTCACTTTACTTTGGATTGCTGCGCCCGCGCCTTCACCTACAATTACTGGGCGAGTTTGCAATGCTTGCGTCCACGGGTATGGATTATTGTTTTGATCAAATAATACCTTGTGAGTTAATGCTGCATTACCGCTATTAAACATCACACCGGTACTATTTTTAATAAGTGATACAAGTGCATTAGTGCCACTTTTGCATAAAGCGTATTCGGCCTTTGTGTACTCTGGATAAATTGCTTCCCGGTTATACACATTCATTAATGTATTTCTGAGAGCGGGTAATTCATCGCACGAGTTACTCGTAATCGCTTTAGCAAGTGCTGGCGTTAGTGCTAACCATTGAGTGTTTATATTTGATTGTGCTAAAAGACTCTGCGCTACATCTGCCGACTCATAAGGGTCGCGGCTCGATGCCGTAATAGCAAGCATGGTGGGTTTTGCGTTATTAACTTTTAAACTGCCCGACACAAATTGTAAAATACTATTAGTCGCGACCTCAATATTAAAATCGGTATTTACTTGCTCTTTTAAGCGCTCACCGTCTTTATCAAGTAGCGGCACTTCTAGCATATCAAATACAAAGTTGTATTCTTGCTGAGTCAGGCTTTCTAATTGCTGGTTATTTATATCGCGCCATAGCCATAATAAATCTGTTTTAGATACGCTATTTGACGATTTACCTAGCAAGGTTTTAAGTGTTTTTAATACAGCCGTTTTTGCCTCAACGTTATTATTAGGCCAGTGCTGCGTGATATTTTTTATTTGAGCGTTGCTAACAGCATATAAATTATGTGACTTACCATCAATAGCAGTCTCTTTTTGGCAATTGTTAAGCTTTGCGCTAGTACAGGTAGTAAGCTCTGACCCCACTAAAATTAAAGTTTTGTTTTGCTCTTGAGCCACTGCATTTATTGAATATCCAACACCAAACAATGCCACTAACATACCTAGTAACTTCGGCTGTTGATCACGTAAAAATGCACATATCATAATGTAAACTCTAATATAAATTATAAAACTAATATGTTGTAGTTTAACAGCTAGCCACTTGAGCCTAAATATATTTTTATAAATGTTAAATAATTCAAGCCCCTGAAAAGCGATAGCGTTAAGCACTTCATTTAAATAAATTGTTTAGCTTACATACTTGCCCTTGTAAAAATTAACTAAACAAATTTAAACAGAGCATTTATTGATCAAATTCATTGTTTAAATTACGGTGGTGCATTGTTTTATGTAACTAGGGTGAAATATGGACTTTTCTAATGAAGAGGTAAATTTTTTAGCTGAGTTATTCAAACCAAATACAAAACAACGTTCCCCTCGCGACCATATGCTTACAATGAAAAGCTCTATACCCGCGAGTATTGCTCACCTTTTTACCCACGCTAATCTAACTTTGCTTGCTGAAGTTGCTAATTACCAACTTTGGTTTCCCTTGCAATTAAAAATTGATGAGTTAGGTGTAATTAACCCCACTTTGAGCGCACCAGAAGTAATTGATACAAAGGGCACTCAACGTAGTTGGCGCTGGAGTGAGCTAAATATTAAAAGCCAAGGTTTTAATATTGAATCGATTTCCAGTACTGGAATATTTTTAAAACCATTTAAAAGTGGAGAGAGCTTAAAAAAATTACAGCACATGAGCTTTACCTTACCCAACAAAGAAAGCATATCGATAGATGTAGAACCCGTTAGGCAAAGTAGCCTAGGGATTGCCGCAAAAATCACTCAGATTCATAGCGGACAAGAGCAATTACGCGCCTATCTGTTTGAAGAACATAAACGCCAATATGCTAAGCTGTACGAAAATGGACAACTAATTGAACAGTTAATTTAGTCCCTTTTAAACACTCACAAGCACTTCACTTGGCTTTATTTAACCCCCTCTCAATGTTAATCTGTCCCCCTATTAATAAATCATAAGGATATGACAATGCCAGGTGCTTTTGCGCACATCACAGCCGTTAATATTGCAACGCAAACCAAATCACTTGCTAAAATGGATATGCCTAAAAAGGCAAAACTTATTTTGAGCCAACGCCAAGCATATCTTGAACTAGGCTGTGTAGCCCCCGATTATCCTTACTTAGCAGTAGCGCAGCCTAGCCAAAATGCGTGGGCCGACCTAATGCACTATGAGCACACAGGCGATTTACTTAAAGCCATGATTGAATACTGCAAAACACTTGAAAGTGAAGCATTTGAAAAGTGTTTTGCTTGGTTATGCGGTTATATGGCCCATGTTGCTGCGGATATAACAGTGCATCCGGTTGTTGAATTAAAAGTAGGCCCGTATGAGCAAAATCAAACGGCGCACCGTACCTGCGAAATGAACCAAGATGCATTTATTTGGCAGCGTTTAAATTTAGGTGAGTTAGGTTATGCTGACCGCGTGCAACAAAATATTGGATCTTGTACTAACAAAGACGATAATTTTGATACCGATATTGCAAAAATTTGGCAACATGCTTTGTTAACGGTTCACCCAAGCTACGCTGCACAACACGCTCCTAACTTTAATTCATGGCATAACGGTTTTCAGCTTGTAGTAAATAATGTTGAAGAAAGCTATCGATTATTTGCCTGCGCACGCCATGTTGCTGCTGATTTAGGTTTGTTTTATCCTCGCCCAAACGAAGTTGACTCCACTTTTATTGAACAACTAAAAACGCCGCACGAGCCTATGCATTACAACGATATTTTTGACTTTGCCGTTAGTAATATTCAGCACTACATAACCGTTATTGCCAATGCCGTATTTTTAGATACTGATTGCAGTGCAATTAAAAATTGGAACCTAGATACAGGCTACGATGAACGCAACACGATGACGGTATGGAGCAAATAAAATGAAACACTTACTTTGTATAAGCCTCATAGTATTACTTAGCGGTTGCTACACTTCAAAAAATAACAATCCAGAAGTGATGGCCGACTTAGCCTCGCAATTAAAAGATATTGCTACAGCCGTTGATGGCACATTAAAATTTAGTGAAACACCCTATTCAACAACTGATGAGTTATTAAAAGCTGCTGTTAATAACGATTTAAGCAAACTTGCACCCTTTGGGGAATACACGCTTATCGTGAACGTACAAGATGATAACGCAGTGCTACTCTTATGTGATGCCAATACTGCTTTAATTGAAGATGCAGGCTGTACTGCTCAATCAGATATACAGCATTGGGGAGCTGAGGCTATTCATCATTGTGAAATAACCATAAACGCCCAACAGCTCTGTAATTAGGTAGTAAAATACCCGCTATACATTTAAAGTTGAGCCGTCATCTCTTTAGGGTTAAATACTAAGCCATGGCGACTAACATGTTCTGCAAAATTTTCGGCAGGCATTGGTTTAGCAAAGTAAAAGCCCTGAAATTCTTTACACCCCATTTGCGTCATTATTGCTACTTGCTCTTGGGTTTCTACTCCTTCGGCTACACACTTAATATCAAGCTCTTCACACATAACGTGCACCGCTTTAACTAAACTTTTTTGACGCGTAGAGCTCGTTACTTGGCTTATTAATGAGCGATCTAACTTGAGCTTGTTAATAGGGTAATCGGCAAGGCGTGCAATATTAGAATAACCCACCCCAAAATCATCGACCGAAATAGTAAAACCCCACGATTGCAGCGTTTGCATAAGCTTTAGCGAATGCGCTTGGTTTGCCTCAAGAGAAGTTTCAGTCAGTTCTAACTCTATTTGAGGTGGCTTTACGTTAAAGTCGGCAAGGTATTTAACCAGTTTTGACATAAAATCGGTTTGGCTAAAATCAATTAGAGATATATTTATTGCCACCGGCACACTAGGTAAACCCGCCTTAGTCCAATCAGCAATTTGAGCGCACACCTTTTGAATAATCAGGTCGGTTAGCCGACTAACCATTCTGTATTCTTCTGCAATAGGAATAAATACCACTGGCGACACATTACCCAGTATTGGACTGTTCCAACGCGCTAAGGCTTCAAGCCCTATACATTGACCCGTTGCATCTACTTTAGGTTGATAGTGCACCGACAAATCGCCTTGTTGAAGCGCTTCATCTAATAACATTGAAATTTCGTATTTTTCGATAAAAGCTTGTGATTGTTTTTCGTTATAACCACTTAGAGGCATATTACAATTTGCTAGTTTAAGTGCTTCGCATGCATTGCTAAGTACTGTTGTGCTGTTTTTTCCATGATCAGGATACTTTGCAAAACCAAATAAAAATGATTGCTGACACTTAGTGCCAAATACATTATATGTTTTATCTAATGTATTTTTTATTTGCATTAATAGCTTATCTTCTAGCTCGCTTTGCGAGTTTGTCCCAATTATAAAAGCAAGCTTTCCTACTCCTATATGAGCACACAAAAGGGGCCCATCTGGCATCGCTTTTAAACGCTTGTACGCGTTAATAAGTAATGCTTGAGAGTCGGCTTTAGTGAGCTTTAAATTTAAATATTCACTATTTGCACTTTGCGCAACAACAATATAAAAACCTTTTTGGTATTTGCTTGTTAATCTGTCGCATTGCAGCTCAAACCATTCTCTATTAGGTAGTTTTGTTTGCGAGTCTCTAAAGCGTAAACGTTTATTTTCTTGTTCCATCATCGATAAATTTTGTTTAATAAGCTGCTCTTGCGTGCAATCGTAAAAGTCATATACACGGTAGTTTGTACTCATTGTTATTTGCTGATAACTGGCTTTAAAATAACTTTTTTTGTACTTCACAATTTTATTTTGAGCATTAGAGTCGTCAAAAACTAAGGCAGGAAATAAATGAGAAAGATTAACGCTTCCTTCTTTTAATTCTTTTTTTATACCAAACATATCAATAGCATGTTGATTAAAATCAGTAATGACAAGATTTTCGTCAACAATAATTTTGGCTTTATTTGATTCGGTGAACAGGCTTCGATAAAGCTCATTTTTATCTTTAAGGTGTGTATTAGCGCTTATCATTGTTTTGTTTAAACGCTTAGCAGCCACAATTGTGCGCGCCACAGCAAGGGGAATACAAATGTTAAAAAATAAAAATATAAGCCCTGTAATGTATAAGTCAGCATCGGGAAGTTGTTGAGCTATGCCGGTTAAACCCGAGACATCAACGTTATTGATGATCATATAAAACGGCGCAACATTTAATACGCCATAAGCAAGAGCTGTTCTATAACCAAGTAGCATAAGTGCTATTATCGGGCAAGAATACATATACATAGAGCCCACTTTTGCAAGCTCTAAGTCTGTTAAAAATAAGTTCATTGACACGCTAGCAGCTACAATAGCTATTAAAAGTGCATGAGCGCTAAAGTGATAAAAACGCTTACTTGCTATAAGTAAACCACATGCAGTAGCAAGAAAGCTGCTTGTTAATACAACAATATAAATTAAGTTAAATTCAATAGCGCTTGTGTACGTGTGGCACGCCACAGCAAAACATAGCACCATTACTAATGATAGAATAATGCGCAGTGCACTTACCCGCCAATTAGCAACCTGACCAGGGGCTGAATAATGGTCGCTTAATAAAAAGAACCTATTGAAAAAATGCATAATAAACAACAGTTAAAGCTCATTCTTCTATTAGACATTGATAACTTGTTAAAATCAATCAAATGAATATAATTTCTATTTACATTGTTCTATAAAATAGACAGGTGTAAACCTAATTGTAAGCCGTTAAGCATTTATTTTTCGAGTGTTTTTACAGTTATCTTCTTTAAGGGCGAAACCACTGCACCCTAAAAATTCACCGTGCTTAGATTTGCGTTTACGCATTTCGCGACCACACTTTTCACAAATTGGGTGCTGCGTTTTACACTGTGCATTCACACATTGTGAGTGCGTGCTTTTATCAACCGATGGGCCACTACAGCTTTTACACACTCGTAATTTAGTTTCGCAAATTTGCGTATTAGTACAACTATAATAATCACCATATTGACCCGTTTTTGGCACAATTAAACCGTCGCTGCACGTACTACACTCTCTTTGCTTTAGTTGCGACTTATTAAATAACGTTGAAGCGATTTGAATGGGATAATTGTCATTTACTAATTCTTTTACAAACGCTGAGCATGCATAAGGGTCTGCAATTAAATACGCTTTATGTTTAGCGCGTGTAATACCGACATAAAGCAAACGCCTTTCCTCTGAGTGAGTGAATTCATCTTGCTCTGGTAATAGCGCCTCCACCAGCACATTATTTTGGTTATCGCTAGGAAACCCTAATTTACCTTGTTCAAAACCAATAATAATACAGTAATCGGCTTCAAGCCCTTTGGCACTATGCAATGTCCAAAAATAAAGAGTGTTTGTATGCTTTTTATCTTTTAAATGCTGCTGCACGCTATTTAACATGTATCTATATCTACTAAGTATGGCAATGCACGCTGATGCATCATTTTTTTGAATCGTGCTTATAGTCTGCTGTACTTTTATTTCTATCGATTTAGTGCCTTGGTATAAATCGTCTAATAAAATAACTTGTGGTGTGGTTACTTTTGTATGTGTGCTGATCTGCTTTTTATATTGCTCAGGGTTTTGCATTACAAAGCGCCCAGCTACATCGCTAATGCTATTATTATATCTGAATGTTTTTTGCAGCATAGTGAGTGAGTGGCTACCCACTAACTCATTAAAGCGCGTAGTAAGCGCTAAATTACCACCCGAGAACCGATAAATTGCTTGCCAGTCGTCACCAACAGCAGTAAAGCGTATTCCGTTACCATGTTTTAATATGGCACTTAAAAAAGCCATACGCGCGCTTGATATATCTTGAAACTCATCAACTAAAATGTGGCTCCACACAATATTAAAATCTCCGCTTACTATCGCCTTTGTTGCTTGAATAATCATGTCGTCAAAATCAATGGCACTTTGCGCGTTTAATTCATTTATATAAGCATCATGAATTTGCACTAACAAGTTTGCATATTGCTGGTAATTTTTAATACCACTTTGCTTAATGCGCTGTGATATTTGCTTATTACTTAATTGCTCTACCCGAATAACTTGTAAACATTTTATGTACTTATCAATCCCTTGCTGTAACTGCCCTGAGTTATTTAATGTATGAAATATTTCATCGTTACTTAAAGGTGTTAATTCAACATTATGCTGCTTTAATTGCTTTGCGAGGGTTTGCTCTAGCTTTCCTTCTACCCAATTGTAATGAAAGGTTTCGAGTAACGTGGTGTCATTTTGTTTATGCAGTTTGCGCTTAAATGCAATTTGCTCGTTATAGTGTTTTTTATTTATATCGGCACGAGTATTCCCTTGCTTATCAATGCCAAAGTGCTCTAAGTAAATATCGTATTGAGGTATATAAAAGTCTGGCTTATATTGCCCACTTAGCTCTGCGCCTTGGCTAAAGTGATAATTCACCTCATAACTATGCGGTACGCAATTCAAATGTAGCCAGTTTGAAATAAGCACTTCCTGATAACTTTTTACTTTATGACCAGCAAGGCTGCGGTATTCGTTATCGCGTATGTATCGCTCGTACTGTGCATTATCTTTAAAGCTAAATATATCAATCGGCTCATGGAGTAAATCTATAAATGCTTTTAAAAACTGTGGTTCGGTTTGTATTTTTTTACTTACCCATCCAGTTAACCAACTATTTAATTGAACTGGGTCAGTTGTAAATTTTGATAATTCGATTGGCTTTTTAGCACTTTGTAATAATTTAAGCCCAAGCGCATGAAACGTTAAAATAGTGGGTGCTTTGGTGTGCAATTTTGTATGCATGGCGCGTTTAATAAAGCGCTCTTTAAGCTCATTCGCTGCTGTTTTATTATAGGCCAGCACCAAAATTTGCTCAGGCTTGGCAATATTGCATGCTATTAAATCTAAAGACTTTGCTACCATCACAGATGTTTTACCTGTGCCTGCTGCCGCTAATACTAAATTTTTATCGTTATCGCGTATTACCGCTAAGCGCTGCTCTGTTGTTAATGGGTTTGACTCTACTTGATTAAAAAAGTCATTTTTAAGAGTTAGTTGTTTTTTTTCATATTTATGGCGCAACTGTGCAATTGCATCGTGAGTATTGGGTGTAGTGCTCAGTATATTTAAAAATTTAATACTACTTGGCGATAAGTGTTGTTGCCACACACTTGTACTTTTAGCGTACTGCTTGGTAAGCAAAAACACATCATTGTTAAGTGTTTTTATGG
The DNA here is from genome assembly GCF_015864275.1 of Pseudoalteromonas sp. NZS11_1. Lineage (NCBI taxonomy): Bacteria > Pseudomonadati > Pseudomonadota > Gammaproteobacteria > Alteromonadales > Pseudoalteromonadaceae > Pseudoalteromonas > Pseudoalteromonas sp. NZS11_1. The sequence goes on along the minus strand of NZ_JADYXK010000004.1, from coordinate 24,304 downwards.
AACTATCACGTAAAAACTCATCTAAAGCATAACGCTTGAGCGAAATCTTTGCGTTATTTACCTTTTGCTCAAGCAGGGCTGAAAATTGCGTGTTAAGGGCAGTATTTAAAGTGTTCGCTTGTGCTTTGTTTAAAAAGCTAATTGATGTATTGCTGCTGTCGCACAAATTAATTTTGGCACTAAATAAACGATTTTTAAGTATTGAGTAATTATAAAAGTCTTTAATTAAAAATGTTCGTGCGGGAGCACGTCTAAAATGTACAACAAGGCGCTCTTGTTCAATACTTACGTGTTCAATACGGGTAAAAAAACGGCCTAGCCAACTTGGAGTAGCAATATACTGCGCCATAATACTCAATATGAAAATATGCTTTAATTGATTGTAACACACTCTTTTATAATAAATTTAGCGCTAAGTTAGTGTTTATTTAATAAGCAATTTGAATAGTGGATTGGTTTTTAAAACTTAGGATTTAATGTTTTATTTACAACCATTAACAAATCTAAACATTTACAAGCCCCTTGTTGTGTAACAATGCACAAATACAAACTGGCCACGGCATATAATTGTAAAAACTATTCTTAATTAAACAATTACTTACTGCCTAATTAAGTGGCTTAAAGGAGCTAACATGCTTAAAAAATGCATTACCACAACGGCTTTAATTTTAGCATTATGCGCTTGCACGTCAGAAACAGAGTCGGATTTAATAAAAACAAAAGGTATTTGGGCAGGTTTTGAACTAGTTTCTGACGGTAACCGCACGCGTGTTAACGCAGAACTAAATGCAGGCGATGCTAATGGCTCTAACATTGTTTTAAGCGATAGCGACTCATTACAAGCTGTTGTTAATAGCACTGCTATTGTACTTACAAAAGATACCGACTTTTTAGACGTTGATTACCAAGCGTATATAAATGCCACTGACGATAACCAACAGTTTGATATAAAATTTAAACGGGACGATGGTATAAATGCTAATTCGAGCGTGGAGTTGCCTTTAAATTTTATTATTTTAACCCCGAGTAACAATCAAAATTTTGATATTAATAGTCCCCTTACAGTTCAGTTAGATGGCACTGATCCTAATAGTACTAGCCAAGTAGAACTTAGCAGTAGCTGCACTAACAATAATAATGAAACACTTTTACAATCAACGTTTTTTGCGCTTAACACTTCGCGCCTTGAAATAGATCTGCAAAGTTTAGATATGTTTAGCAGCTCGCAAGTAGATCAAAGTAAAGCGTGTGATTTAACAATTAGTGTGAAACGCGATCGATTCGGTAGTATTTCGGGTGAATACGCAAACCAAAGCTATATTAAATCCCAGCAATCGCGCGCTATAAAAAATATGACTTTAACGTTTTAATTTGCACGCTAATTTACTCAGCGTTAAGCTACGCCTTTATTAAGTAACTCTACCAATTGTAATTGCCCTCCTTATTTATAGGAAAGCTAATAACAATTGATATAAAGGTTTATTATGACTAACAGCACATACCCTATTGGCACATCTGGACAAAAATGGAATAACAACGATAAAGCCCAGTGGTTAACACGCCAAAACATTAAACGCAGTTACCAAAACGAAGTCGTAACGCTAATTAATGACCTTAAGAGCACCTTAGATATAGAGCAATACGGCGAGCTTAATTACACCGCTGGCACTTACCCATTATATATATTAAAAACGCCTAACTTTAATGCTAATAAACCAACTGTTTTAATCACCGGTGGTGTACATGGCTACGAAACCAGTGGCGTACATGGCGCACTTAGGTTTGCTAAAACATCGGCTATGCAATATTGCGAACAGTTTAATATTATTGTTGCCCCCTGCATTAGCCCTTGGGGATATGAGACTATAAACCGCTGGAACCCAGACGCTATTGATCCTAATCGCTCATTTTACGAGGGTAGCCCAGCTCAAGAATCAGCCGCTATTATGGCGTTTGTAAAATCATTAGGTACTGACTTAATCGCTCATATTGATTTACACGAAACAACAGATAGCGATAACAGTGAATTTAGACCCGCACTCGCTGCGCGTGAAGGCACTACAAATACTAACTGGAACATACCTGACGGGTTTTATTTAGTTGCAGATACCAAAAAGCCTGAGCCGGAGTTTCAAAAAGTCATTATAGAAAGCGTTGCAAAGGTAACTCATATTGCACCGAGCGATGAAAATAACCAGCTAATAGGCGTACCTCAAGAGCAATTTGGCGTGATTAACTATGCAGCACGCGATTTAGGTTTATGTATGGGCTTTACTGATGCACCCTATGTAACTACTACAGAAGTGTACCCAGATAGCCCAACAGCCACCGATGAAGAATGTATTTTGGCACAAGTAGCCGTTATAACGAGCGCGCTAAATTACATTACAACCTCTACAAAAGATTAACCACTGTTCAGGAGCGGGTACTCATTAAATTAAGTACCCGCAAAAAAAAGAAACAACCTGATAACAAAAAACAACCCAAAAGAACTGGTTTTATTGAATTTAAAGGTATAAGGTTAGCCTTCCCTCAAATTCAAGGAGTATACATTGGGGTTTAAAAACAAATATGGACAGGTAAGCCTCTATACTGAAAATAACGTTGTTATCGCTCACTTTTCGGGATACATCACCTCAGGGCTTCTTCGTGCGTTTAAAATTGAACTATGCGAAAAAATAAAGTCACTCAAAAATCAGCCTTGGGCCTATATTAGTGATTCTTTTGATGTTTTGGCTGCAACGCCTGAGGCAGAAAAAGAAATGATAGATATTAGCCATTTAATGAAAGCAAACAACTGCCTAAGTAGCGCGTTTGTACTCACATCAGCTATCGCTATAAATCAAATGAAGCGCATTTTAGAGTGTGCAAAAAGAAACGTTAATTTTAGTGAGTGCCTATTTACCGATTTAGATAGCGCTAAACAGTTTATTTCTCACAACTTAAAAAGTAAGCAAGGCCAACTGATATAAAATAATTGACCTTGCTTTATCAATCTTAGTTTTTATAAAACTGACTGTCTTTGGTTATCGTAATGCTGGCGTTTTCTTGCGCTGTTACAATAAATTGTAACTTACTCACTTTACGCTCAATATCGTAACCATCGGCTGTTACAGTAACGGGGACTCTTTTCATCGTCCCAGGCTGTACAAGCGTAGCTCTCGGACTTGAGAGCGTAGCCCCTGGCAAACCCTCTATGGCAATACTGTAATGCAGTGCTTGCTGCGTTTTATTAATAATAGTAAGTGTATAAGGGTTTTCTACAAGGCCCTCGTAGTTCACTCTATAAAGAGCATTCCTATCTCGTAGTACTGAGGCTTCTATTGGTGTACGTTGCAGCATCCATGCAAACATAGAAATGATTAACAAAGCTGTTAATGCGCCGTACCCTACTAGCTTTAATCTAAATGGATTGGTTTTTTTACCTTCCATTTGTTTTTCACTCGCGTATTTAATTAAGCCTTTTTCGTAACCAAATTTTTCCATGGTATCGTCGCAGGCATCAATACATAAGCCACAGTTTATACATTCATATTGCAATCCATTTCGAATGTCTATTCCTGCAGGGCATACCTCTACACACAAGTTACAGTCTACACAGTCACCTAAGTTAAGCTCTTTTAGATCAGCTTTGCGTTTACGTGGTCCTCGGCTTTCACCTCGCTCGTTATCATATGTAACAAGCAACGTATCTTTATCAAACATAACAGCCTGAAAACGAGAATACGGGCAAGCAATAGTGCACATTTTTTCGCGTAAAAACCCTGCATTGCCATAAGTACAAAAAGCGAATAAAAACACCCAAAAGCTCGTTATACCTGACCACTCAAACGTAAGCATTTCCATATACAAACTTTTTGCCGGAATAAAATATGCCATAAACGAGGTGGCGGTTAAAACTGAAATAATAATCCACGCACTGTGCTTAGTTATTTTTTTGCGCCAAGTGCTTAGCGTCCACTGTGATTTATCTAATTTAATTCGCTGATTTCGAGTGCCTTCTATGCGTTGCTCTACCCACGAAAACATGAGCATCCATATAGTTTGCGGGCACGTATAACCACACCAAACCCGACCAAGCCAGTTAGTTACAAAAAATAATGCAAAAGCCCCCACCATAAATAGCAGGGCTAAAATCATAAAATCTTGAGGAAGGAGTGTTAGACTAAAAATAGTAAAAGTTTGCGTTGCCACATCAAGCAGCACAGCTTGTTGTCCGTTATATTGGATCCACGGTATTGCAATAAAAGTTAGCATTAACAGCCAACCTAAATTACGGCGTATGCGCTGAAAAAATCCTTTTTGCTCGCGGATATAAATTGGCCCTTCGGTGTTATAGGGCTTAATGATCATGTCTTCTTCTTTAATATCAAACTTCATAGTACTTGCTTCATAATGACGGGTATTATGCAAGTATTTGCAACTTTCAGACCAAGCTGAAACTTTATCTACATAATTGATATTAAACAGTTTATTTCAACGCAGTAAAATAAAATTCGCGATATTAAACGCGCTGCGCGATATATCACGAATTTTTAGCAATCCCTAACTTTCGCATTTTTGAGCGTAGTGTACTCTCAGGTAAGCCCAATTTAACTGCTGCCCCTTTATCACCTGATATTTGCCAGTGCGATAACGCGAGAACAGAGGTTATATGCTGCTTTTGGGCCTCATCAAGCGTAAGTGAAGGGTTAATAACTACTTTACCACCCGCTTGCAAAGGCTGACTTAGCTGAAGTACAGCCTGATTAGATAAAATAGCTTCGCGTTCAAGTACATTTTGCAGCTCTCTAATATTGCCTGGCCAATTGTAGGCTTGCAGCTGTGTAATTGCTTTTTTACTTAGCCCTTTTAAGTGTTTACCCAGTCGTTTATTTATCTGCGCAATTAAATTAGCGCATAAATAAGGAATATCCTCTTTTCGATCTTTAAGGGCGGGTACTTTTATAGGAAATACATTAAGCCGATAATACAAATCAATTCTAAACGTGCCTTTTTGTACCATTTCCCACAGGTCGCGGTTAGTCGCTGCAATCACTCTAATATTTACTTTTAGCGTATTGCTGCCACCTACACGTTCAAACTCTTGTTCTTGCAGGACTCTAAGTAGTTTACTTTGCGCCTCAAGTGGAAGCTCTGCTATTTCATCTAAAAACAAGGTGCCTTTATCAGCAAGTTCAAAACGCCCTTTACGGCGTTCATTTGCACCTGTAAACGCGCCTTTTTCATGTCCAAAAAGTTCCGATTCTAGCAAACTTGGGGTAAATGCGGCGCAATTTACTTTTATAAAGGCTTGTTCGCTACGCTTGCTTAGTCGATACAAATTACGGGCTACTAATTCTTTACCCGTGCCATTTTCGCCAAGTATAAGCACTGTGCTGTCGGTTTCACTCACCAGTTTTATTTGATCTAACATGGTTTGAAATATATGACTTTGTCCAACTAGCCCTGAGTCTTGCCAATCTTCGTTAAGTTCTGCAATTAAGTAGTTGTTTTCATCTTTTAGCTGCTCACTTAAATGCTTTACTTGCTCAAGTGCCTCTTGCAGTGCATTTTGTGTTTGCTGTTGCAGTGATATGTCGCGAAATACCGCTACAGCACCAATTAACTCATCATTTTTATAAACCGGTGTTGAGGTGTATTCCACTGCAAATGAGCTACCGTCTTTACGCCAAAAAACTTCATTTTTAACTTCACGACGCTTTCCGTCAAACATGGTGCAGTAAATTTGGCATTCATCAGCGGGATAAGGTGTGCCATCAGCATGAGTATGGTGATGATATTGGTGTATTTTTTTACCTAATAACTCGTCTGCTCGCCAGCCTGTCATGCGCTCAGCGGCAGGATTAACAAACACCGCATTACCCGACAGGTCAAAACCGTATATGCCCTCACCTACTGCGTTTAGCAATAATTTAGGATCGTTTAAAAATTGTTTTATCATAAATGTACCTCGCGAAATATCGCGAGCATTATGGCAATTTTATACATTAAGTGCACTCATTACTTAAAATGCACTTACGTGTAAATTAAAACGCTATAAATAGTGCTGAAATAGCGTTTTTACATCTATTTTTGCACCTAGCCTTGCGGCTATTAAGTAAAGTCCTGCAAGTTTTCGGTGAATAAATAGCGCATCAACGGGCGGTGTATGCCATTGCTGAGATTGCCCACTAAGAGCAAGCCCTGCATTTTTAATTTTGAGCGCGAGTTCGCTATTTTTAAAATCAAACTCCCCTTCTGCTCTCAGTGGCTCGCACGCCATTAAGAATAAATCAATGACGTTGTTTTTATACTCATCAAATAAGTCATTTTTAAAATAACCAATGTGTGAAGCCGCTCTAAGTACACCTTCTCTGTTGTTTTCACTACCCGCTTTAAATAAAGCTAAATAAGCGCGGCTAAGCTCGGTTGATATTTCTCGCGTTGCACCAAAATCAAATAAAACAATTTTTTGTGTATCAAGCTGATAATGAAAGTTGGCAAAGTTAGGGTCGGTTTGAATTAATTTAAATTCAAACATTTCTTTAAAAAATAAATCAATGAGCTGCTCTGCAACAAAGCTTTTTTGACTATCAGGTAGCTCTGTAATGCTCTCAATGGGCTCTGCTTTTATATATTCCATAGTAAGTACTTGTTGTGTGCTGTGCTCTGGATATACGTTAGGCACTTTAAAGTGGGGATTACTTGCTAGTGCATTTTTATAACGTATTAAGTACTGAGCCTCCCGCTTATAATCAGCCTCAGCTAATAACTGCGCTTTAGCCTCACTAATAAGTGGTTTAATATTAAGATCTTTTGGCAATAATCGAGAAATCGTTAATAAAGAAATAACGTTATCTACATCACTTACCACACTTTTTGCAATACCAGGATATTGAATTTTAACAGCAAGCTGATCGCCATTTTCTTTATAAGCTAAATGAACTTGCCCTATAGAAGCCGCTGCAAAAGGCCTTAACTCAATATGAGAAAAGCGCGCTAGCCACTCATCCCCCCATTGCTCTTTTAACACCTCAACAAGCTGCTTATGAGGCATTGGATTCGCATCTGAGCGCAGTAAAGCAAGTAACTGAGCCAATTCAGGACTAAGTAAATCACCGGCATCCATTGAAAGTAATTGCCCGAGCTTCATTGCAGCGCCACGTAAATGAGATAGCTGTGTGGCTAGCTTTTCAATATTTTTAGGTTGTAGTAGCAAGCTTTTATTATCCCAACCTTTACCGGTTAGCGCGCTCTTAGCGCCATCAACTAACATATTGGTAGCAACACCTGTGGCAAGTGAGCCTAATTTTGCAAAGCGAGAAAGCCGAGAAGTGGGAACAGTACGAGGAGCCGCCATAATATTAAAACCTAATTAGCCTGAAAGTCAGGCTAATTAATACGTATATTGTAAGTAGGTAGATCTACTTATAGACGAGGTACTAGCTTAATTGCACCTTCAACCACTTTCATATCAAGTGGAAGTTTACTGAGTAGCATCATTTTAGGGTCGTCCATGTTTAGGGTATAAACAGGGTTAACCGCTAAAAAAGCATTAATAACATCCATTGCTTGGCTATCAAGCGCACCTAAATTACCTTTAAAACCACCGGCATCTACACTCGAATCAAGTAATTTAATATTACGTAAAAACACTGCTTTTTTCTCACTGTCGTAAAATGGGCTACCTTCAATTTGCAGCTTTAAACGCACAGGGTATTTAAGTGCAAATGCATTAATTTCAGCGCTTGAATCGGCACCAAGCACAACAACATCGCGGTTATCAGGTCCAATATTAACACTTAAGTCGTTTACATCAAACTGAACCGGTAAACCCATTAAGCTTACTTTTTCACTTAACTTTGGTAATTGCTTACCCAGTACAGACTCAACCTCAGAGTTAGTAAATGAATATACTGATATGCCTTGCGTGGTATTACAGGCAGTTAAAAATAACGCTGCAATAATAACTAAAATTCTCATGAGAACCCTTTTGTTTATAAATTAGTGGTACATAAAAAAGCCGCTATTAAAGCGGCTTATTAAAATAGTAACCAGCATATATTACGCTGGTTTTAGTGTATTAAGCTGCAAGTGTCGCTTTAAGTCGCGTTAGTGTGTCAGGTTCAACTGAACCGTCACTGAGCGCTAATAACTGTTTTAAATAATAGTTTAAATCAGCATGTTCGCCACGATGTTTGTCATCTAACATGGCTACTTGTTCTGCCATTCTAAGTGACTTATCAGTTGAACTTACGTTCGCTAATATTTCCATGCGCGTAATAAGTTGATCTGTATTTAATGCTGTTTTAAGCGGTGCTTGATACTGACTTGGTAACGCTTCATTGTTTTCAAGTGCTGTAATTAACGCATCTAGATTAGCTTGCTCTGATTTGCTTGTAAGCAATACAAGTTTATCGTCAATAGCTGCTAGTAGCTTAGTTACTTTTGGCGCTAACGATCTAAATTGCGTGTACCCTTTCACTTTTGTTTCTAGGTCGTGCAACTGTGCTCTTTGATTTACATCGCTAAGTGCTGCTTCAAGCTCAGCAAGTTCTGCAACTGCTTGTTTATCTGACTCATTTTGATCAAGTTTTTGCTGCTCAAATTCACTACTACGTTTAGTAAATGTTTCATCGTTAAATTGACGAAATTTTTGCCATAACGCATTTTCAGCTTTTAAACCTGCAAAACCAATTGTTTGCCATTGCTGCTGCATTTGCTTCAACTCTTGGCACGCAGCGGCTAAATCATCGCTTTGTGATAATTGCTGCGCTTTTTCTACTAATTCATTTTTAAGTACGGCATTACTTTTATGAAATGCGTTTAATAAAGCCAGTACTTGTTGTTGCTCGCTTTTATAACGATCGTTTAGTGTACGGTATGTTTTAGGATCAACTTTACCTACACTGCGCCACGCTTTGTTTAAACGATTGTATTGGCTTTCATATTGCTTCCAATCAAAGTCATCCTCAGCCGTAGGCTGTAAATGAAGCGCGTGCATGTCGCTAATAATACTTTCGCGTTGTGCTTTTGAGGCCTCGCGTTGTACTTCTTGCTCTGCAAAGTAACTACGACAAGGTGCAAATAACAGCTCGATTTTTTCATCAAACTGCACGCCTTGTTGCTTTTCTTCATCTATATCTAAACGACCTAACTCATTCCAACGCTTACGTAGCACTTTTACTTGCTCTGCGCGTTGTTGTGGGTCAGTACACTCTTCACTTACTAATGCACTTACTTCTTCTAATAAAGCTTCACGCTTTGGTGCTGCAGCGTATTTTTGCCAATCTTTAGCATCTGCAAGTTGCGCTTCAAGTTCCGCTTTTATATTTACAAGCGGCTGTTGATATTGCTCAGTGAGTGTATTAAATAACTCTTCAAACCCTTTAAACACGCCAAAGGCAACATTAAAACGACCTTCTTCAATTAGGCGTTTAACATCACGAGCTTTGCGTTTTGCTTGGCTTTGGTTTTTTTCAAGTGGCTTAACTAGCTCACTCATAGGTGCTAAAAATTGCTTTTTATGCGTATTTAACTGTGTTTTAAACGTACTTTGCAGTGCACCATCTAAAATATTTAAATGACTACGCGCTGCTTTAAAACCATTATTAAATTCAGTTAGAGTTGCATCGTATTGCGCTAAATCTTCTGCTGGCTTAATTTCGCATAATGCTGAAAAAGCGATTTTGTACTCTTTAATAGCCGTTGTTAGCTCAGGTAATTTAGCAACTTGAGTAAATAGTTTTTCTAACTTGCTTACAGCCAGTTTAGATTGCGTATTATTAGCAAGTTCTGTTTCGCTAATAGCTTGCTTAGCTTGCGCTACTTTTGCATCAAGCCAATCTTGTTGAATTTGCTCTGGTGTTTCAAGGCCTAGCTGTAAGGCGTTTTCTATTTCTTCACTTAACGCTTCAACAGTTGCAAGCGCTAGCAATTGGCGCTGTTGTAGCGCTAATTTTTGCTGCTCTTTGTCGTGTATCGCTTTTAGCTGTTCAATGTGTGCATCTAACTTAGTGGTAATCGAAATATATTTTTCGTCAAGAAGCTTAACACGCTCATCACTTAGCCATTTGAGCTCAAGTGCTTGCCACTGGGCCATTAATTCGCCGGCTTGTGGATTTACAACACCAAAATCTGTTTTTTCACGTAAAGCATTTAACTTAGCTAAAATAACACGTGTTGCACTTTCAACCTGCAGTGGCATTTCTATTGCTAAACGCTCATTTTCAATATGCGTTTCAAGTGCTGCTTTTGCACCATCCTTTGCATGCTTTACTAATGGCTTAATTAATTGATGGGTAATAACAAGTTCAACTAATTGAGTTTGTAGCTCTTCGCTACCTTCTTTAAATGCTTTTTCTACTAGTTTTGGATTTGCTAAACGTTTTAATAATTTAACGCGTACTTGCAGTTCTTTTTCTGCAAACGCTAACTTTTCGAGTGTTTTAACGGGTGCAAAACGCTCTATGTATTCGTTTTTAATTTGCGGTGTTAGTGCACTTTCGCTATTTAAAACAGCATTAGATATTTGAAGCTCTGCTATATCTTTTAATGCTTGATCTTGTTTATACGCTTTCCACCAAAGTGGTAACTCGTTTACTTTTTGTAGTGCTTTGCGGCGTATTTCAGCTGAGCTGTCTTCAAGTGCTAACGTGTTTAATATGGTTGCATCACGTTCAATGTCTAATTTTTCGATAGCATCAAGACGTACTTGTTGCTTAGGGTGTTTCCATTTCGGTGTAAAAAGGTGCTTAAAGATCATGTTCACTAAACCTAGCTATTTCGTTGTCTGATTTAAATTCTTTTTGTAGTTGAGCTTTTGTCTTTTGGATCATTTCACCATTAGCACCAATCGTAAATTGCTCGTTTGATTGAGCCACTTTTGCTTGATACAACATAACCAACTGCACTGTTTGTTGCTTTTGCTCGTCTGATAGAACGGTACCATCTGGCCATTTGCCAGTTGATGCACCGTATTGTAAGCGTTCGAATAATTCGGGAGTAATATTTTGTACAAGATTGTCGATATTCATGTCATTTTTTCTTTTTTAGAGTCACTAAAACAATTCGGTTTATAAGATACCAAATACACCCTACGCCAATAGCCGCAGTATAAGCATACCACTGAAGCGTTTTTTCTTGCGGTTGTAAAAAGTACAAACAGAAAAAACCACCTAAAAATAAGATAAGCGCCAAAAAGGAGTGATTTATAAACATCTGCTTTTTTTTAATTCGCTGTTCGCGCTGAAGTTGCAAAACTTGCTCGTCGTTTAGCTCTGCAATGTTGCTTTCGCAATGCGGACATTGCTTATGTTTATCTGAAATTGATTTTGCACATTTTGGGCAACGAATAATCGCCATACTTCTCTCCATACTACGCATAAAAAAAGCGCCTTTCGGCGCCTTTATTGTACTTGTTTTATTTCTCGTTGTCTTTTTTGAATTCAAACCAATAACTAATTTTGGGGCGATAATTTTCTAAGTTGCCCACCAAGTTTAATTACTCTGCGTCTTTTGACTGCTTCTCTAAGCGTTTTTCCCAGAACGTGGCGTTTTTGATGCCTAATTTAACTGGATCAAATATGATTTTTCCGCCTTTTTTCTTCTGTTCTTCATAATCGCTCAAACATAACAAAGCAGGCTTAGCTACGAAGAAAATAGCTAAAATACCTAGTATGTTAATCCAGGCCATTAAGCCAACGCCAATATCACCAATAGTCCAGATATAACCTGAATTGTTTACCATGCCGTATGCAACCATAAACATAATCACAAACTTCACGATAACAAGCGGAATACTGCCTTTAAAATAACGATTTAAGTAAGCAATATTAGTCTCTGCAATAAAGTAATAAGCAAGTATTGTGGTAAAAGCAAAGAAGAACAATGCGATGCCAACAAATGCCTGCCCAAAGCTACCAAATACACTAAATAGAGCCATTTGCGTAAAGGCTGCTGAACCCACTTCAGTGGCTGCATCAACATTTTGAACAATAAATTGCCCTGCTGGTAACTCACCCACAATATTGTATTGCTGCGTTATTAAAATCATTAATGCTGTTGCAGTACACACAAAGATGGTATCAACGTAAACAGAGAAAGCTTGTACTAACCCCTGTTGAGCAGGGTGATCAACTTCTGCAGCGGCTGCTGCATGAGGCCCAGTACCTTGGCCTGCTTCGTTAGAATATATACCGCGTTTAACGCCCCAACCAATAGCAGCACCAAAACCGGCCTGCGCAGTAAACGCATCACTAATAATTAAATAAAATATATCACCCACTTTATCTAAATTTAAAAATACTACGATTAGTGCCAATACTATGTAACCAAGCGCCATAAATGGCACTACTATTTGCGTAAAGTTCGCAATACGCTTTATTCCGCCGAAAATAATAAACGCCAAAACAATAAGGATAATTGCCAAAGCGACCAATTTAAAGCTGCCTACGTCACCAAAGCTAGTAGAAACCATATTGCCATCGCCAAACACTTGAGTAAATGCATTACCTACCGCATTTGCTTGTACGCCTGGCAGAAAAACACCACATGCAATAATTGCCGAAACAGCAAATAAAACAGCTAGCCATTTTTGCCCTAAACAACGGTCAAAATAATACGCTGGGCCGCCACGATATTGCCCGTTTTCTTCTGTTTTATAAATTTGGCCTAAAGTAGATTCTGCATATGCGGTACTTGCACCTAGAAAAGCAACAACCCACATCCAAAAAATAGCACCTGGTCCACCAAAACCGATAGCTGCTGCAACACCTGCGATATTACCAACACCGACTCGTCCAGACAACGATACTGCAAGGGCTTGAAAAGATGAAATACCTTTATCAGACGTGTTTGGACTAAATAATAACTTACACATTTCTTTAAAATGTCTAACTTGAGCAAATCGAGTTAATACTGAATAAAACAAGCCTGCGCCTAGGCATAAATAGATGAGTGCATTACTCCAAACAACATCATTAACAGCGCTTACAAAAGCTTCCATGGATATCCTCTATAGTTATATTTATTATTTTTAATTACGAGACTCTGCTTTAGCTACTACGCAACATAAGTTTCACGAAATAAGGTTTTACCTCTCCCGTCCCGACTCATTATTTAATTAATCTTAACTTAAGTACCCCAACTTTGTTAACACTTAATTTTCAAAATATTTAATTACGTAGCTATTGCAAGGCACTGCATCAGCAGTATTTAAAGGAAAGTAGATTGATTTGTACCGATACGGTGATGATACGCGGCGAAGAAACGTTAAAAACGTTTTGGAGTGAAGTTGCTATATGATTATTATTTTTTGTAAAAGGGGTTTTACTAAAAGCAAAAAGGGCATCAAAACTATTGATACCCTTCAAATAAATGTTTTATCTTAAATTATCAACAACATTAACAATTGCCGCTAACGTATCTTGACCAAATTGATACGAACGACGGTCTGACCAGCCATAGTCTGGATCAGGTAAATCGTTGTTGTCTTTAAATGGCATTTCAATTGTGTACGTTAATGCTTTGAATTCTTCAGCAGTAGCTGATGAACCTACCGTAAGGTTAGCTTGGCCGGGCTCATCTTTTGGATAGCCATGCTCATCTTGAAACTCTGGAGTAATAGTTAAAAGCGCAGCTTTAAAGCTATCTTCAAGGCCTTTAAGACGAGCATCGTAACTTGGAATACCTTCGCTGCCTGCCACAAAGTTATACGGAATAGCTTCATCGCCGTGTATATCTAAGTGCATATCTAAGCCAGCTTCGCGCATTTTATTTAGTACTAGGTAAACCTCAGGGCTATTTTCCATGCTTGGTGTCTGCCATTCACGGTTTAAGTTAACGCCTTTAGCATTAGTACGGAGATGCCCGCGTGCGCTGCCATCTGGATTCATATTTGGCACAACGTAAAACACTGCTTTTGATAGAAGCGCAGCTGCATGTGGGTCTTCGTCATCAAGAAGTTTGTGCAGTAGACCTTCAACATACCATTGGGCCATTGTTTCACCTGGATGTTGACGTGCTGTGATCCAGATATTTTTCTTATCTTCACTTGGCTCACCAATTTTAAGCACACTCATATCGCGGCCATCGAGTGTTTCACCAAGTGTTATTAATTGGCAAGCACCTTGGCTTTGTGCCCAAGATAATAAATCTAAATGGCGGTCGTAACTGTATGGGGCAAAGTAAGCAAAATACACGCTGCCGCACTCTGGTTCAATTTCAAAGCTTAATGTGCCATTTTCATAGCTTGATGGTACACGAAACCATGTTTGGCGGTCATATGATGCAACGGCTTGATACCCTTCCCAACCATCTGGGTAAGCTGATTTATCAAGCTCATTAATATTTAACTTATGCAATTGGTAAGGCGTTGTTTCAAGACGAAAGTGAAACCACTGATAAAATTCAGACTGGTGATCTTTATTAATTTCTAATTGAATATTTAAAGGATCGGTGGCTTCAATAACTTTGATATTACCACTGTCGAAATTGCTGCTGATTTTCATGAAAAAAACCTTTAGGTTGAATAAGTTTATCTGCTTATTAATTCACAGAACTGACATTATTTTGTAAATAGTAAAACGAATGTGCATTTTCTTAATTAAAGCCTATCACAAGGCATACGCTTTAAAAATAATACACGACCAAAAAAGCCAGCAACATGCTGGCTTTTAAGTCACTGCAAATAAATTAGCGAGGTAAGCTTGGGAATGACACTTCGGCCATATCGCGCATACAACGAACTACTTGGCAGCTGTAACCAAACTCATTGTCGTACCATACATATAAAACAATACGGTTATCTTCAACAATCGTTGCTTGTGAATCAACAACACCTGCGTAACGGCTACCGACTAAATCGGTAGAAACAATTTCCGTTGATGCTGTGTAATCAATTTGGTCACGTAAGTCTGAATGAAGTGCAGTATCGCGTAAAAATGCGTTTAGCTCTTCAACTGATGTGCTTGTTGCTAAGTTAAGGTTCAAAATAGCTAGCGACACATTAGGTGTAGGTACGCGGATTGCGTTACCTGTTAATTTGCCTTCAAGCTCTGGTAATGCTTTTGAAACCGCTTTTGCAGCCCCTGTCTCAGTAATTACCATGTTAAGTGCTGCGGCACGGCCACGGCGCTCTGCTTTGTGGTAGTTATCAATAAGGTTTTGATCGTTCGTGTACGAGTGTACAGTTTCAACATGGCCATTATTAATACCAAACTTATCGTTTAGTGCTTTAAGCGTTGGTGTAATTGCATTGGTTGTACAGCTTGCTGCACAAACAATTTTATCTTCAGGTAAAATATCTTTGTTATTAACACCATATACGATGTTTTTGATATTACCTTTTGCAGGAGCTGTTAATAATACTTTTGCAGCGCCCTTACACTCTAGATGCTGGCCAAGGCCCGCTTCGTCTTTCCAAATACCGGTGTTATCAACAATTAATGCATTGTCGATACCGTATTGAGTGTAATCAATTTCGCTAGGAGAGTTAGCGTAAATAACCTGAATGTAGCTACCGTTGGCTTTAATTGCGTTACGTTCTTTATCAATAGTGATTGAGCCATTGAATGGACCGTGAATTGAATCACGACGCAGTAAGCTTGCACGCTTTTCAAGATCACCCTCTTTACCGCCACGCACAACAATAGCGCGCAAACGTAAATCTGAATATGGACCTGATTTTTCAATTAATAAACGCGCTAGTAAACGACCAATACGACCAAAACCATACAATACAACATCGCGTGGTTCTTTCGCTGGTAAGTCAGCTATTTCTGCAAGTTCATCTTTTACAAATTCTTCTACTGAGCGGCCTTTTGCAGCTTCAGTGAACAAATAACTATATGCAAGCTTACCAATATCAATACGTGCAGAGTTTAATTCCATTTTGCTGATAGCTTCTAAAAATGGGAAGCTTTCACGCAAACGTAATTTAGTGCCTTCAAACTGAGCAACGGTTTTGTGAGATTTGATAATATCGATAGTACTGGCATTTACGAGAGGACGGCCATATACAGCGATTTCGATACCACGATTACGGTAAAGTTTACCAATGATTGGTTGCATGCTTTCTGCGTAATCTTGGCGCTCTTGCCAACTATTTGTGTATTCTAACTCGTGAGATGAGGTCATTTTATTTACCTAAGTTTATCATTTTGAACGGATAGCCTTTAAAAATGCACTATATTTTGAGAGTAATGCACTTCAGACAGGGCTATTCTAATTTAATCTGAAGTTATTCTCTACTGTTAGGCGTTAAATGATTGCGTTAGAATAACAAGGTAGATATTCATTTGGGGTTAAGGGATGCTTAAAAAAGCAAGTGTACTATTGGGTTTGCTAACGTTGACAGGGTGTGAAGAGGCGTTAACACTCGCACAAGTGTGCAAAGAAACACCTGGCTTTTGTAGCGACTTAAACAAAGACAGCCACTGCAAGGATGAGCGTTCTGATGTAATTATCAAACGTTACATAGAATACAAAGACCCTACTGATGAAAATAAATACCAATTACTCAAAGACTTTGAATCCTATAACCAATGTATAACTGTGGCTGCCAAAATTGAACATATTAAGTTAAAAGCTAAAAAAACGTCACGTATTGACGGTCAATTAACGAGCATTAAAGAAATGACTCGGTTATACCAAGATACCCAAAATACGAACCATCCAGGTTTGCTCTACTACCAATGGTCACGAAATAATAACCAAAACGCACTGACTAAATTATTGGCGATAGAAAATGACAAAAGTGTAACGCAAAGTGCCGAAATGCAATTTTTTTTAGCATCGTACTATATTAAGTTCGACGATGAAAAAACCATCGATTTGCTTTATAAAACTTTAGAGCTCAATAAAAAAGACAACGTACCGAATCCTGAAGTGTATACATCACTTATTAGTCTTTTTTATAAACATGATAAATTTAAGCATGCATATATATTTTCCAAAGTAGCGCAAATGTCGGGGATTGAAAATATTGACGTGTTTGAAATTGAGCAGCAATTAATAACGAATGGTAAAAGCTTAGACAGCCTAGATGTACTTGCAGAGCAAACATTTCAGCAAATAATGGCAGGTGATTTTGTATCTCCTCGAGAGTTTTAATTTATAATCGCAAAAATAACCTAATACCAATCTGCTTATATATGGGGTCTATTTAACGTTAAGGAAATTACGCTAGAACTAGGCAAAAATTTTTGTATCTAGTTATTCTAAATAAAACATTTTTAACGACGTTATAGTGCAATTTAATTCGTTAAATTGATCAAAGATTTATGCAGGTTGGTATAATTTAATAACTAGGTTATTCAGGCAAATAAAAAGGCAGCTTACGCTGCCTTTTTTTATTTTGCTTTGCTTGTGCCCACTTCTACGCGGGTTTTAAGCTTTTGACCTGGTCGAAAAGTCACCACGCGACGTGCCGAAATAGGAATATCTTCGCCTGTTTTCGGGTTGCGGCCTGGTCTTTCTTTTTTGTCTCGAAGATCAAAGTTACCAAATCCAGAGAGCTTAACCTGCTCGCCTTTTTCTAGCGCTGAGCGGATTTCTTCAAAAAACGCTTCAACTAAATCTTTGGCATCTTTTTTATTGATCCCGAGCTTTTCAAATAGGTGTTCAGCTATGTCGGCTTTAGTAAGCGCCATATCTAGTCCCTCAACGATGCATTAAACTGTTCGGCCAATTCGGCCACCACGTTATCAACTACTAGATTGATATCTTTCTCTTCGAGTGTTCTATCAACCGCTTGCAGTGTTAGAGCAATCGCCAAACTCTTATAATTTGGCTCAATACCTTTGCCCTTATACACATCGAATAAGTTTAGGTCAACCAATTGATTTCCGCCAACTTTTTCGATCACACTTAAAATGTCGCCAGATTTAACGCTGTCTGCCACTAAAATCGCGATGTCGCGGCGATTTGAAGGGAATTTAGACACCCCTTCTGCTTGCGGTAAATTTCTTTTTTCTATTGCTGACATTTCAATTTCAAAAACAAAAGTTGCGTTGTTGATATCTAACGACTTTTGAGCTTGAGGATGTAAAGCACCAAAAAAACCAACCTTTTTGCCATCAACATATATTACAGCTGATTGACCAGGGTGAAGTCCATCTGACTGCTCGGCTTTAATTTCAAAGCGAGTAACGTCATTAGTAATTGCAAGTAAGGCTTCAACATCACCTTTTAGGTCGTAAAAATCAACGTTACGTTTTTCTTCAACCCAATGTTCACCATTTACAAGACCCGTAATAACGCCGCCAATAACCGGTACTTGGTAAACACCATTTTCTGCACTTTCGTCGCTTATAAATTTAAGACCATGTTCGAATAAACGAATACGAGGCTGTTGGCGATTTTGGTTATACGCTACAGACGCTAATAAACCCGGCATTAAACTTACACGCATCGCTGACATTTCAATTGAAATAGGATGCGGTAATACCATTGCTTTACACTCTGGGTGTAAAATAGCTTGTGCTTTAGGGTCTACAAAGCTATATGTAATTGCTTCTTGGTAACCACGAGTCACTAACGTATTGCGGAACTTGCTAAGCGCAATAGTTGCTTCGTTATGTGTCGTCATTTTAAGTTTTGCAGTTGGTGCAACATTTGGAATGCTGTTGTAACCGTAAACACGTGCTACTTCTTCAATTAAATCTTCTTCGATGCGAATATCAAAACGGTAGCTTGGTACGTCCGCACTCCAGCTTTCATTTTCTACTTTAACATCAAGACCTAAACGCGTAAGAATATCTGTTACTTTAGCATCTTCAATATGATGACCAATAACACGGTCTAAACGTGCACGACGGAGACGTACTTCAGTCACTTTTGGTAATTTGTCAGCCGCAACAGCTTCAACTACAGGGCCTGCTTGACCACCTACAATCTCAAGAAGAAGTGCTGTTGCACGTTCCATTGCATCATGTTGTAGAGCAAAATCAACACCGCGTTCATAACGGTGTGAAGCATCAGTGTGTAAACCGTAGCTACGTGCTTGCCCTGCGATTGCAACAGGATTAAAAAATGCGCTTTCAAGTAATATATCAGATGTTTTATCTGTAACACCTGATTGCTCACCACCAAAAATACCTGCAATTGCAAGTGCTTTGTTATGATCGGCTATTACAAGTGTTGTGTCGTTTAATTTAGCGGTGTTACCGTCTAGTAAAACAAGTTCTTCGCCTGCGTTTGCACTACGTACTTTAATACCACCTTCAATCGCACTTAAATCAAATGCATGCATAGGGTGACCAAGTTCAAGTAATACATAGTTAGTAACATCAACTACTGGATCGATCGAACGTACGCCACTACGGCGTAGCTTTTCAACCATCCAAAGCGGTGTTTCTGCGTCAAGGTTAATGCCTTTTATCACACGACCAAGATAACGAGGACATGCATCTTCATTAACTAGCTCAATTGATACTTGATCGTCAATTGTTGGTGTAACAGCTGGGATATCTAATACATTTACGTCAATACTATTTAAAACGCCTACTTCACGTGCTAGACCTTTAATACCTAAACAGTCGCCACGGTTT
Organism: Pseudoalteromonas sp. NZS11_1; assembly: GCF_015864275.1. Taxonomy (NCBI): domain Bacteria; kingdom Pseudomonadati; phylum Pseudomonadota; class Gammaproteobacteria; order Alteromonadales; family Pseudoalteromonadaceae; genus Pseudoalteromonas; species Pseudoalteromonas sp. NZS11_1. The sequence goes on along the minus strand of NZ_JADYXK010000004.1, from coordinate 4,772 downwards.
GGCGTTAAATCAACATCAATAATATTATCATCAAGCCCTAAGTAATCACGTAAATCAGTGCCTACTGGTGCATCGCTTGGCAATTCCATGATGCCGTCGCCTTCTTCGCTAATACCTAGCTCAACAAAAGCACATAGCATTCCGTTTGAAGGTTGACCGCGTAGTTTGGCTTTTTTAATTTTAAAGTCACCAGGAAGCACAGCGCCCACAGTTGCGACGGCAACTTTAATACCTAAGCGACAATTTGGTGCACCACACACGATATCAAGTAGCTCATCGCCACCTACGTTAATTTTGGTAACGCGCAGTTTATCTGCATCAGGGTGTTGTCCACATTCAACAACTTCACCTACAACTACGCCATTAAATTTGGCAGCAGCAGGCTCAACGCCATCAACTTCTAGACCAGCCATTGAAAGCTGTTCCGAAAGAGCTTGCGTATCAATAGCAGGATTAACCCACTCTCTTAACCACTTTTCACTAAATTTCATTTTATTGTTTCACTCTTAACGGAACTGGTTCAGGAATTTTAAGTCATTTTCGAAAAATGCACGCAAATCGTTTACGCCATAGCGCAACATAGTTAAACGCTCTACACCCATACCAAAAGCAAAGCCGGTGTATTTTTCTGGGTCAATGCCCACAGACTTAAGTACATTTGGATGTACCATGCCGCAGCCTAGTACTTCTAACCACTTACCGTCTTTACCCATAACATCTACTTCAGCCGAAGGTTCTGTAAATGGGAAGAATGAAGGACGGAAACGAATTTCCATATCTTCTTCAAAAAAGTTACGTAAAAAATCATGCAAAATACCTTTTAGCTCAGTAAAGCTAACATCGGTATCAACCATTAAACCTTCAACCTGATGGAACATAGGTGTATGTGTTTGGTCGTAATCGTTACGGTATACGCGTCCAGGTGAAATAATGCGCAGTGGCGGCTGCTCAGTTTCCATAGTACGAATTTGCACGCCACTTGTTTGTGTACGTAGTACTAATTTAGGATTGAAATAAAAGGTATCATGATCAGCACGTGCTGGATGGTGCTCTGGAATATTTAGCGCATCAAAGTTATGAAAATCGTCTTCGATTTCTGGACCAGATTTAACTTCAAAACCTAACTCACCGAAAAAGCTTTCTATGCGCTCAATAGTGCGCGTAACTGGGTGTAAACCGCCAGTAGGCATAACACGCCCTGGTAGAGTTACATCTATAGTTTCAGCAGCTAGTTTTTCTTCAAGTGCTTTACTTGCTAGCAACTCACGCTTTTCGTTGATAGCAGCTTGTACATCTTGTTTAGCTTGGTTTATAACTTGGCCTGCTTCTTTACGTTCTTCAGGTGCTATTTTACCTAACGTTTTAAGTAAGCTAGTGATTTCGCCTTTTTTACCAAGGTAATTAACCCTGATATCTTCTAACTGCGCTATTTCACTGGCACTGGCTACCGCCTCAAGTGCTTGCGCTAATATGTTTTCTAAGTTCATTCGATACCTGATCTTTCACAGAAGGTGATTGCTTAAGAGCGTGTTGGCCTTTCAAGATTGCTTTACAACAGTGTGGTTGGTTATTAAATAAGGTTAAGCATTGGACTGTAGTTTCCTACATAAGTGATGCAATAACGCTAAATAAAGACCAAACACATGCAGTTTGAAGTGTTTATCTCGGAGGCTACGTTCTTTGTTGTTCGGGTTTCGCATATAAATACTACGCTAAAGCCCTCACGACGCGATTAAAGCACTCTTAAGTTAAACAAATTCCAATCAGGAAAGGTAAACACGCTCTGATAATAGCTTATGATAACTGAAAGAAGGGTCTAGATTCTAGACCTACTACAGCTTTAACGTTGATTTTATAAAAGGAATAGTTAATTTTCGCTGTGCTGCCATAGATGCATGATCTAATTTGTCGAGTACATCTAATAAAGCACGCATATCACGGCTTAAACGGGTTAGTAAAAAGCGTGCACACTCATCACTTAATTCAAGGCCGCGCATATGAGCGCGCTTAACAAGTGCTTGTGCTTTATCGTCGTCACTCATAGAACGAATTTGAAAGGTTGTTCCCCACGTTAAGCGAGACTCTAAGTCAGGCAGCGAGATATTAAGCATGCTAGGAAGTAAATCGGCAGTTACTACTAACATTTTTCCGGGTTCGTTAAACCGGTTAAAAAAGTTGAATAGTGCTTTTTCCCATGCATCATTGCCTGCAACTAAATGCACGTCATCAATACATAGAACATCAAGTGCTTCTAAACCGTCTAATACCATAGGTCCAAAGTCAATTACTTCGCGCATAGACAGCAGCATATTAGATAGGCCACGCTCTTGTGCTTTAATGCAGGTTGCATACAAAAGGTGAGACTTACCCGAATCACCTAACCCACATAAATAAGTATACTGAAACTTTTTAGCTAACTTCGAAAAGCTATCTTTTAAATGGTTAACCTCTAACGAATCTTCCCCACCAAAGTACGATGCAAATGTTTCGTCATCCGGCAAGGTAACCGGTAATGCCATTTGCATCGGCTCAGAAGTTAGCATTATGGCGTTATCCATTGATACTCTAAGCTATTTTTATCAACAACATGATAAAAAGCGCGTGGATCCTCATAATCTTTAAATGAGGAGTCTAACCCTAGCCCTTTTTTAAGATCACTTAGATTACCAGTGTGGTTTAGTTTAAATTCTACAAATTCTGGTGTTTTACGAACAATTTTAACTTGCGTAACAACGCTTAAGTTCAATAATCTTTGCTTTGCTAATTCAACATCAACAAAACTTTGCGTGCCTTTTAATGTTAGCGTGGCCGCGGCTTGTTCATAATAAGCATTTGGATCAATAGCGTACTCGCTTGCAAGGCCTCGAGCTAAGGTATCAATCATTTGACTCACTATTTGCTGCTTATCGCCCGTTAATCTATTTGAATCAAATTGATCATCATTAGTAAAACGCCAATCTAAAATCCAATTTTCGCTATCCGCTTCTTTATACATTCTTGCTGTAATACTTCGCTCAGCACTGTAGCGTCTAGAGGCCTCTTCTACTGGTTCTGAAAAGTTACCCCATACCTCAGGAATACCTACTAAACGTCTATCTTGTAAATCAAGTAATGGCACAACGACAGGCAGACCACGGCGTCCTGCTTTGTCATAAATTAACTGCTCTAATTGCGGGTAACTTTCTTGTGTTACTAATTCTCTGCGCCAATTGTCTTCAATACCTAACCATATTGCGACTAACGGGCGTTGTACTCCCCATAAAGGTAAGTTTAACTCTTTGATTAACGCATTGATCTTTCGAGCTTCAAATTTAACAACAAGTTTCAACTGTCCATTTGCTCTCTCGTCATATTCAAACTTAAGCATATAATCAGAAATATCTTTAGTGCGTTGCTGTGCTAATTTATTTTGATCCGCGGTTTCATCACCGCTTACTTTCACTAAAACATTGAGCAAAGCTTTACGACTCGCAGCTAATCGAGTGTCTCGTGTTTTGTCATCCACTTTTAAAATATCTTGATATAGATCAGTTACTTCAACTGCCGACGCAGAAAAACAAAATAAAATGGATATGGCGCTAATTAATAATCTATACACAGGCTGTTAGTTCTTGGTTTTAAACTGATTTGATCCTAAATCAAAGACAGTAACAAAGCAAAATTAAATTTGTTATCTAAGGAAATGAAAGTAATTAGCTTTTATAGAAAGTAAAAAAGATTAAATATGAATAAGATAGTTGAGTGAGTTGTACGCTATTCACCTACATTTAACTTTACTACACTTTTAAAACGCGAACCTTTCGGGTTTAGTTAGATCATGAAGGTATTTAATGTAAGTACTTGATGATGTTATGGTTTAGATTTTTCGTTATTGGCTCACATTTTACTTTCTGCAGACGTAAAAGCCCGAATCGTTAGATTCGGGCTTTCTACAATTTAAAACCTGATGATGTCGTAGTGCCCACAGCGGTGGAGAGTCATAGTTAAAATGATGCGCACTCATTGCTGAGCGGATATTTTTCATGATTTTAGCGTCGGGAGTCGCTGCACTCGCCCGACCTACGTGATATGTGTTGATGTAGTGTGTGTTAATTGTGCGCATTTCACTTTTCTGCAGACGTAAAAAAGCCCGAACCGTTAGATCCGGGCTTTCTACAATGTGAAGCTTGTGTAATGTCATAGTGCCCACAGCAGTAGAAAGTCACGTAGCAAATGCTACTGTATTGGCCGACTGGGGTATTGAGGATTTTTGTTGTGATTCTAGCGTCGGGAGTCGCTATGCTCGCCCGCCCTACGTGATGCGTGTAGATGTGAGTGTGTGTTAATTGTGCACATTTTACTTTTCTGCAGACGTAAAAAAGCCCGAATCATTAGATTCGGGCTTTCTACAATTTGAAGCCTGGTAATGTCCTACTTTCACATAGCAAATGCTACACTATCATCGGCGCTGTTTCGTTTCACTACTGAGTTCGGCATGGAATCAGGTGGGTCCAAAACGCTATTGTCACCAAGCAAATTTGGGCGTTAATTCGTATCGCTACGCACTAACTGAATTTGGAAAATATCTGATAATATTTTTTAAGTCTTTCTTTAAGTAATATCTACTTTAGTCATATTAACTTCTTCGCGTGTTTCACTATCACATAAAACTCGTTTGGCGTTGTATGGTTAAGCCTCACGGGTAATTAGTACAAGTTAGCTTAATGGCTCACACCACTTCCACATCTTGCCTATCAACGTTGTAGTCTTCAACGGCCCTTCAGAGACTTTAA